>NZ_JAFLJN010000024.1:0-7084 GCF_018682595.1 Janthinobacterium sp. JC611 | reverse complement strand
TAGGTTATCGTCAGGCTTGTTATTCGAAAAACCCCTTCCGGTGATCCGGTTGGGGTTTTTTTTCGTTTAGAGATTTGTCATGAGCTGCGCCATTGATCGGTGCTACAGTGGGCAATAGCCTCTCAAATGCATACAGATGGATTATCAACAACTTTCTGTCCAGCGCCGCAACCATCCGGCCTGGCGCTTGCTCGCCGCCGATCATGCTCCGATGATCGCCAGTTTCTTGCATCGTCATTTTATTACGCCCAATATCCGCACCATCGCGCGCCAGCAACTGGCATCGCATCTGGACGATCATCTATATCATCTGCATGAACTGGCTGGCGAGGTGTTGTTTCCCAAAAGCGCGACAGCGTATCTGGACGATTGGGCTTCCGATGAACGGGGCTGGTTACGCAAATATTATCCAAACGGGCAGGACGAACCGCACTATGATGTGACGTCGCCGACCGAACAGGCGATCGAATGGCTGCTTGGCCTGGAACAGCGCCAATTCATCGGCACTGAATCGCGCCTGATGACAG
This sequence comes from Janthinobacterium sp. JC611, assembly GCF_018682595.1. Classification (NCBI taxonomy): domain Bacteria; kingdom Pseudomonadati; phylum Pseudomonadota; class Betaproteobacteria; order Burkholderiales; family Oxalobacteraceae; genus Janthinobacterium; species Janthinobacterium sp. JC611. The sequence continues at coordinate 6,557 of NZ_JAFLJN010000024.1, read as the reverse complement.
TGTTCGATTTACTGCGTCAGATTATCGATGGGACGGAATTGAATCCCCGTACCCGTATCGCCGAGCTGCAGAAACGCAAGGCAACCATTGATGCGGAAATCGCACAGATATCCCAAGGCAGGCTCGACATGATGGAGCCTAGCCAGGTACGCGAGCGCTTCTTGCAAATGTCGTCCACCGCGCGCGAGCTATTGTCCGATTTTCGTGCCGTCGAGCATAATTTTCGCAGCCTGGACCGCTCGGTGCGAGAACGTATCGCCACCTGGGATGGTAACAAGGGTGAGTTACTGCAAGAAATTTTTGGCCAGCGTGATGTGATCGCCGATTCCGATGAAGGGAAAAGCTTTCGGGCATTCTGGGATCTGCTGATGTCGCCGTCGCGCCAGGATGAATTGACGGCGCTATTGAATGCGGTGATGACACTTGATCCGGTGCGTGAACTGGCGCCTGATGGCCGTTTGCTGCGGATTCATTATGACTGGCTGGAGGCGGGCGAAGTGACGCAGCGTACGGTAGCTCGTTTGTCTGAACAGCTGCGACGCTATCTGGATGACCAGGCCTGGCTGGAAAATCGCCGTATCATGCAGTTGATACGCGATATAGAAAAAAAGGCACTCGATGCGCGTGCAGTCATCGAGCATGTCGCTTTTATCGAAATCGATGCCGCCGGCCCCCTTGTGGTGGTACCCATGGATCGCACCTTGTTTACACCGCCATTCAAACCGACCATCTTGCATGGCATGCTCAATGAAATGGTCGAGCCCATACCATCGGAAGCCCTCTTCGGCCAGGTCTACGTCGACCGCCTGAAACTGGCGTCGAATGTGCATCGCGCGTTGCAAGAGCGCAAGCAGATTTCATTGGCCGCGCTGATCGCCGAGTATCCGCTTGAGCAGGGCTTGGCTGAACTGGCCACTTATATGAGCCTGGCGACGCAGGAATTGCCAAGCGTGATCGACGATACGCAAGAAGAAACAATCATCTGGACCGACGCCCAAGGTAGCGTGCGGCTCGCCACCATACCTCTTTTTCTTTTCAGCGCATGATGAATTCTTCTGGTGAAACGCATTACAGCCAGATACTGATCGCCTTGATGCAAGGCGTGCTGTATCAGGAAAATGACGTGGCCTTATGGCAGTCCCTGCTACTGATGCAGGTGCGCGTACGTGATTATTGCCAGCACCTTGGCTTGGAACTGATCCTGGACGAGGCCGAGGGTTACGCCTATTTGCGGCAGCGCCCCACGCAGGCAGGGGAGGTTGCGCTGCCGCGCCTGGTGCCGCGTCGCCAGCTCAGCTATCCAGTGAGTTTGATCCTGGTGCTGTTGCGTAAAAAGTTGGCCGAGTTCGATAGCAATGCGAGCGACACGCGCTTGATTATCAGCCGCGGGCAAATTACGGAACAATTACGACTCTTCCTGCCCGACACTGCCAATGAAGCGCGCTTGTTTGACCGCATGGATACACATTTGAATAAAGTGGTCGAACTGGGGTTCCTGTATCGTTTGCGCGGACAGGACCAGCAATTTGAAGTGCGACGCATTTTGAAGGCCTTTGTCGATGCGCAATGGCTTGGTGATTTTGAGCAGCGCCTGAACGATTACGCCGCGCATGGCACGGGACTGTCGGAGGATGCGGAATGATGGAGCGGGACCATGAGGAAGACGTGAGTCCCCAATTCGATTTTGCGGAGCCGGCGCTACTTGAGCGTGCGGGCTTTCGGCTGCATCACTTTGAAGTCTTCAATTGGGGCACCTTCCATGCGCGTGTGTGGAAATTGCATCCGGGTGGCGACAATCTGCTGCTGACAGGCGACATCGGCACGGGCAAGTCGACCCTGGTTGATGCGATCACGACCTTGCTGCTTCCTTCGCAAAAAATTTCCTACAACAAGGCTGCTGGTGCCGACGCGCATGAGCGCAGCCTGCGCACCTATGTGCTCGGCCATTATAAATCGGAGCGGGGCAACAGCGGCAGCACGGCGCGCGCGGTTGCCTTGCGCGATCAGAATACCTATGCCGTGATCCTTGGCGTGTTTTATAACGAGGGCTATGATCAGACAGTGACGTTGGCGCAGGTTTTCTGGCTCAAGGATGCGCACGGCCAGCCCGAGCGATTTTATGTGGTAGCCGACAGCGCCTTGTCGATCGCGGATCAGTTTGCCGGCTTCGGCACCGATATCAACCAGTTGCGCAAGCGGCTGCGCGCCAGCAAGGGTGTTGTTCTGCACGATACCTTTCCGCCCTATGGCGCCGATTTCCGCCGCCGCTTTGGTATCGGCAACGAGCAGGCGATGGAATTGTTTCATCAGACGGTGTCGATGAAATCAGTCGGCAACCTGACCGAGTTTGTGCGCGAGCATATGCTTGAAGCGTTTCCGGTTGAAGAGCGCATCGCGGCGCTGATCGCTCATTTTGATGATCTGCACCGCGCACATGAAGCGGTACTCAAAGCCAAACAACAGATCGAGCAATTGCTGCCGCTAACGGCCGATTGCGCACGACATGCCAACTTACAACAGCAGGATGAGCAATTGCGCGGCTGCCGCGAAGCACTGCGGCCGTGGTTTGCCACCTTGAAAAGCACTTTGCTGGAAACTCGCCTTGCACAACTGGCGCTGGAGCTGGAAAAAACGGCCGTGCGCCTGCAGCGACTGCAGCAGTTGCGCGTTGAGCAAGGTGTGCGCCGCGATGAAATCCGGGAAGCCATTTCGGCCAACGGTGGTAACCGTCTGGCGCAGATCGACGCCGAGATCGTGCGTCAGCAAGCGTTGAAGGATGAACGCGCGCGGCGCGGAGCGCAATATGATGAATTGGCGCAAGCGCTTGGGTTGCCGGGCGCGGCCGATGACGAAGGCTTTCGCGCCAATTTGCGCGCCATCGATAGTGGCCAGGCACAATGCGTGGCGCAGCGCGACGAGTGCCAGAACAGCTTCACCGAGGCTGGTGTCACCCTGCGTGAATTGCGTACCAGCCACGGAGAGTTGACAAGCGAACTTGAATCGTTACGCCAGCGCCGTTCAAATATTCCTGGTCAGATGCTGCGGCTGCGCGATTTGCTGTGCGGCGCGCTTGGACTCGATACTGATGATCTGCCTTTTGCCGGTGAATTGATACAGGTGCGCGATGATGCCACCGAATGGGAAGGGGCCGCTGAACGCCTGCTGCATAATTTCGGCCTGGCGTTGCTGGTCCCGGAAATGCATTATGCTGCGGTCGCCGGCTGGGTGGACAGCAGCCATCTGGGTGCACGCCTGGTGTATTTTCGGGTGCGTCCGGTTCATCAGCCAGAGTCCCGTGCCTTGCATCCGGCGTCACTGGTGCGCAAACTAGCCGTCAAGCCTGAGTCGGCGTTCTATGCGTGGCTCGTGAGCGAGTTGGCGCGGCGATTCGACTATGCCTGTTGCGATTCGTTGCAGCAGTTTCAACGTGAGAAGCTGGCCATTACGCGAAGTGGTCAACTCAAGGCTGGCGGCGAACGCCATGAAAAAGATGACCGTCATCGTCTCGACGATCGCACGCGCTATGTACTTGGATGGTCGAACCTGGCCAAAGTCGCAGCTCTGGAAAAACGCGCACGCGATTTTTCCTTGCGTATTAGCGCGCATGCTGCGCGCATCAGCGCTTTGCGCCTTGAGGTCGATACGCATCAGGATCGCCTGGGCCACTGGCAGAAATTGGTGGTGTTCCAGCATTTCGGCGACCTGGACTGGAAGCCGCTGCTGGTGGCGATCGAACAATTAGTACGCGAAAAACAGTCACTGGAGGCGGCGTCCGATTTGCTGCGTGAGTTGCAGAGTCAGCTTGCAGCGCTGATGCTGGCGCAGGCTGGAACGGACGAGGACATCAGTCGTCATACCATCGAGCATGCGAAGCTTAGCGAACGGCAGGAACAGGCGCTGCGTCAACGCAGCGACTGCGCACAGTTGCTGGATGCCACACCTGAACACGCGCGCGACATGTATTTTCCCCAGCTACAACAATTGCAGGCGGAAGGCTTAGGAGAATACAAGCTAACGGTGGAGTCTTGCGATAACCGCGAAAAAGACATGCGCAATTTCTTGCAAGGCCGTATTGATACCGACAGCAAGAGAATCGCCAGTTTGCGTGATCGTATCATCAATGCCATGAGCGATTACGTCACTGCCTGGCCGCTCGATACGCGCGAAGTCGATGTGAACATCAACGCTGCGGGCGAATTTGGCCAGATGCTGGCGGTGCTGCAAGCCGATGATTTGCCGCGCTTTGCGCAACGCTTCAAGGAGCTGCTGAATGAAAACACGATCCGTGAAATTGCCGGATTCCAGTCGCAGCTCAAGCGTGAACGAGAAACCATCCGTGAACGCATTGACATCATCAATCGCTCCTTGCACGATATCGATTACAACCCCAACCGTTACATCGAGCTGGAAGCCGAGCCGAATCTGGATGCTGACTTGCGAGATTTCCAGGGCGACTTGCGTGCCTGTACCGAGGGAGCATTAACGGGCTCTACTGATGAAGAATATTCGGAAGCTAAATTTTTGCAAGTTAAAACCATTATCGAGCGTTTCCGTGGTCGCAGCGGCAGCGCCGAGGTGGACAAGCGCTGGACACGCAAAGTCACTGATGTGCGTAACTGGTTTGTGTTTTCAGCATCCGAGCGTTGGCGTGAGGACGACCGCGAGCATGAGCATTACACCGATGCCGGCGGCAAGTCTGGCGGACAGAAGGAAAAGCTGGCCTACACGGTGCTGGCGGCCAGCCTGGCGTATCAGTTTGGTTTGGAGTGGGGGGTGGTGCGCTCTCGCTCCTTCCGTTTTGTCGTGATCGATGAAGCGTTCGGCCGCGGTTCGGACGAATCGGCGCGATATGGACTGGAACTGTTCAAGCGCATGAATCTGCAATTGCTGATTGTCACACCGTTACAAAAAATTCATATCATCGAACCCTATGTTGCAGGGCTGGGTTTTGTACATAGCGAAGAAGGGCGGCAATCGATGTTGCGTTATCTGAGCATTGAGCAATATCACGCCGAACGCAAGGCGCGCTCCGCATGAGCGACATGAGCAGTAATTGGACCTCGCCGTCAGTCATTCGAGCCCAACTACTACGTTTGTGGGACAGTGGCCGTCTGTTGGCGGCGCATGTCAATGGCAGCTCGATGTTTCCATGGTCACTTAATTTACGCCAGCCGGGGACGGCAATTCTGGGCGAACACTTCGATGAGGTACGGCGCTGGATACGGCAGCTTGACGAGGGCAGCAAGAGCCATAAAGGGCGTGGCTATGTTATTGAATGGCGTGATATCAATCATCGTCAGCTGGGGCGCAACCGTATGCCGGCCAGCGTCGTCGTGGTCGATGAAGCCGACGCATTGTGGCTGATCGGAAAAGTGGCTGAAAAGCGGCACTTCGAGCAACTGTCAGCGTTGACACTGCGGGCTTTTCCTGTTCTGGCCGGCTGGATCGCGCGTCGGCCGATGCTGTTGCTGGAGCATGCTGCCGCATGGGAGCGCATCGTCTTGATCTTGCAGTGGTTTGTCGCGCACCCTCGCCCGCAGCGCTATGTGCGCGAACTTGATATTCCTGGGGTGGACAGTAAATTCATCGAAACGCGCAAGGCTTTACTGGCGGAGTTGCTGGACCAGCTACTGCCGTCGGAGGCGGTTGATGTGCAGGCGGTTGGCACCCGTCAATTTGAAATGCGTTATGGATTGCTGAGCAAGCCGGTGTTGATACGCTTTCGCCTGCTCGATGCGCACCATTATATCGGTGGATTGTCTGACCTGAGTGTGCCAGTCGCGCAGTTTGCTGCCTTGCGGAGCGCAGTAAAACGCGTTTTTATTACCGAGAACGAAATTAATGGGCTGGCATTTCCCGAGGTGGCGGACAGCATGGTGATCTTCGGTGGCGGTTATGCCGTCGACCGCTTGGGCGAGGTGCCTTGGTTAGTTGGCAAGGAGGTGATTTACTGGGGTGATATCGATACCCATGGTTTTGCCATTCTTGACCGCCTGCGTGGGTACTTGCCCCAGGCACGTTCCATGTTGATGGATATCGCAACCCTGGAAACGCATCGCCTGTTATGGGGCCGCGAAGAACCGCATAAACGTCATACTGGTGATCTGACGCGCTTGACGGATGAGGAGCTAGCCTTATTTCACATGCTACGTGACAATACCTTGGGAGAGCGCATCCGTATGGAGCAGGAAAGGTTGGGTTTTCACTGGGTCAGGTCGGCGATTTAAAATATTGCCTGAAAGCCTTGCTACTACCGGGGCGCTTGGCTATAATTCGCCCCCTCGCTGAACGACGCATGCAAATGCCGAGTAAAGCAGGGTGAAAAAGAAGGTTGACGAAATGCTGCAAACGCTTCATACTCTTCCTTCTTCGCAGCTGACAAACACAACGCTTTGTCGATGGCGCGAGAGCAGTAACTGAATACCGTTCTTTAACAATTAACAGTCGATAAGTGTGGGCATTTGATGCAAGTGCAGCGCTGCGTAAGCAGCGTAAAACTTAAAATATCAAATGTTCACGAAGAAATAAATGAAATAGGACGCTTCGCAAGAAGTGGC
>NZ_JAFLJN010000002.1:0-200411 GCF_018682595.1 Janthinobacterium sp. JC611 | reverse complement strand
GTCCCTATAACCTTAGCAGGTACAGTGGATAAGACGGTACAACGTTGCGTGTGTGTTGATACTACTATTCATTACCCCGATCTTTGCTTCTTCCAGATTCAGGCGTTGTCGCTCCACCGAGGACAAACGCCAGTACAAGTTATGCCTGATGACCATAGCAAGTTGGTCCCACCCCTTCCCATCCCGAACAGGACCGTGAAACAACTTTGCGCCGATGATAGTGCTGCAACCAGTGTGAAAGTAGGTTATCGTCAGGCTTGTTATTCGAAAAACCCCTTCCGGTGATCCGGTTGGGGTTTTTTTACGTCTGCTGCTTTTGTCCAATAACCGCGTGCGGACATAAAAAAAGCAGCGCTGTGCGCTGCCTTTGTCGTCTAACGTCGCTTAACTTCCGCGATAAGTCGAATACGACCACGGCGACACCACCAGCGGCACGTGGTAGTTTTCATCCGTATGCGCGATGCCGAAGGCCAGGGTCACCAGGTCGATGAAGCGGGGTGTTGGCAATTCCACGCCCTGGGCGGCGAAATAGTCGCCTGCGTTGAACACCAGCTCATATTGGCCCGCCTTCATGCTCTCGCCCTCCAGCAAGGGCGTGCTGCAGCGGCCATCGCTATTGGTCATATCCATCTTCAATAAAACTTTTCCTTCCGGCGCGACTGAAAACAGGGCCACCTTGACGCCGGCTCCCGGCCTGCCGTGGGCGATATCGAGTACATGCGTGCTGAGTTTTCCCATTTGCTATCCTGTATATAGGGTGAGTGAATGTGCTTATCGTGCAAATCATATACCGGTGACTGCGCCCGGCTATATGATTGGGCATATAGCCAACATTGTCCTCCTATAGGCGCGCCTCCGCATGAACAATTACGAACATTATCCACGCGACTTGATCGGCTATGGCCGCACGCCACCTCATCCGCAATGGCCGGGCAAGGCCCGCATCGCCCTGCAATTCGTCCTCAATTACGAGGAGGGCGCGGAAAACAGCGTGCTGCATGGCGATCCCGCTTCGGAAACGTTTTTATCGGAAATGATCGGTGCGGCCGCTTTTCCTGCGCGCCACCTGAGCATGGAGTCGATTTATGAATACGGTTCGCGCGCCGGGCTGTGGCGTCTGCTGCGCATGTTCGAGGAGCGGCGCCTGCCGCTGACCGTGTTTGGCGTCTCGATGGCCTTGAAGCGCAATCCGGATGCGGTAGCCGCGTTCCAGCAACTGGGGCATGAAATCGCCTGTCATGGCTTGCGCTGGATTTCCTATCAAAACATGGATGAAGCGACGGAACGCGAACACATGCGCGAAGCCGTGCAAATCATTCGCGAATTGACGGGCTCCGCCCCGCAAGGCTGGTACACGGGGCGCGATTCACCAAATACGCGCAAACTGGTGGTCGAGCATGGCGGTTTCCGCTACGACGCCGATTACTATGGCGACGATCTGCCATTCTGGGAAAAAGTGGCGTACACGGATGCCGCCGGCATGCCGGCCGTGCAGCCGCAGCTGATCGTGCCTTACACCCTGGACACGAACGACATGCGCTTTGCCGCCATGCAAGGCTTTAATTCGGGCACGCAATTTTTCGATTATCTGAAGGATGCCTTCGACGTGCTGTATGCGGAAGGCGATCCGAACGGCTTGAATCAGCCGAAGATGTTGTCGGTGGGCTTGCATTGCCGCCTGGTGGGACGTCCGGGACGGGCCGCGGCGCTGGCGCGCTTCCTCGACTATGTACAGGGCCATGAGCAGGTATGGATCACGCGCCGCATCGATATCGCCGAGCACTGGCATGCGACGCATCCCTATGCAGCTTGAAGGGTATTGATATTGGATGATAAGTAAAATCAGTCTTTGCATATAGTTGTCCCATATGCCGGTGTTAATCTCCTATACTGGGACTATACCGAGGCCAGCATGTCAGAACCGATCCGCTTTTATTACCGTGGTGCCGTACAGGAAGTACGCAACGCCGCCCCTACGCAGACTGTGTTGCAGCACCTGCGCGAGGATTTGCATTGCACGGGCACCAAGGAGGGCTGCGCCGAAGGCGATTGCGGCGCCTGCACCGTCGTCATCGGCAGCCTGGTCGATGGCCAGGTCGAGATGAAGGCCGTCAATGCCTGCATCCAGTTCACGCCCACCCTCGATGGCAAGGCCCTGTTTTCCGTGGAAGACTTGCAGCAGCCGGACGGCGCCCTGCACCCGGTGCAGCAGGCGCTGGTCGAGTGCCACGGGTCCCAATGCGGGTTTTGCACACCAGGTTTCGTGATGTCGCTGTGGGGCATGTATCTGCAGAAAAACGGCGAGACGCCCACGCGCTGCGAAATCGACGACACCCTGTCGGGCAATCTGTGCCGCTGCACCGGTTATCGGCCCATCATCGACGCGGCCAAACGCATGGGGGAATTGCCGCAGGTGACATTTGACCGCGATGCCCTGGCGCAGCAACTGCAGGCGCTGCAGCGCGGCAGCTTGAGCACCTATGAACACGGCGGCCAGCACTTCCACGCGCCGCGCAGCATCGATGAACTGGTGGCGCTGCGCGCGGCAAAGCCGCAAGCGTGCCTGCTGGCCGGCTCCACGGATGTGGGCTTATGGGTCACCAAGCAACTGCGCGACCTGGGCGACATTATTTATCTGGGCAACGTGGCCGCGCTGCAAACCATCGTCGTGGATGATGGCAAGCTGCAGATTGGCGCCGGCGCCAGCCTGAACGATGCCTATGCGGCACTGTGCCAGCATTATCCGCAAGAATTGTCGGAACTGTGGCAGCGTTTTGCCTCCTTGCCGATTCGTAACGCGGGCACCTTGGGCGGCAATGTGGCCAATGGTTCTCCCATCGGTGATTCGATGCCGTGGCTGATCGTACTGGGCAGCGAGATCGTGCTGCGTGGCCCCGCCGGCCAGCGCGTGATGCCGCTGGAAAACTTCTATCTGGCTTATCAAAAGAAAGATCTGCAGCCCGGCGAATTCGTCGAAGCCGTGCGCGTGCCCTTGCCGCGTGCCGACGTGCAATTCCGCACGTATAAACTGGCGAAGCGCTTCGACCAGGATATCTCGGCCGTGTGCGCCGCCTTCGCCTTCCAGCTCGACGGCGAGCGCATCGTCGATGCGCGCATCGCCTTCGGCGGCATGGCGGCCACGCCGCAGCGCGCCGCGCAAACGGAAGCATTTTTGCGGGGGCAAGCCTGGAGTGAAAAAAATCTGACCATTGCCATGCGTCTGCTGGCCGACGACTACGCACCGCTGTCCGACATGCGCGCCTCGAATATCTACCGCATGACGACGGCGCAAAACCTGTTGCGCCGCTTCTGGCTGGAAACACGCCCCGGTGCGCCACTGCCGCGCACTGCCGTCAATGCCTACGCTTGCCGCGCCTGAAAGGACCAGCATGAACCATCCTGCCACGCCCGAACTGCAAGCGGCCGTCTGGGCCGCCGTGGGCAAGCCCAGTCCCCATGAATCGGCGCAATTGCATGTGCTGGGGCAAGCCACGTACACGGACGATATCGCCGAATTGCAGGGTACCTTGCACGCGGCGTTGGGCCTGTCGCAAAAGCCCCATGCGCGTATCACGACCATGGATTTGTCGGCCGTCCGCGCCGCTGGCGGTGTCGTCGCCGTCTACACGGCGCAGGATATTCCCGGCACCAATGATTGCGGTCCCATCATCCATGACGACCCCATCCTGGCTGCGGAACTGGTGCAATACGTGGGCCAGCCCATCTTCATCGTCGTGGCCGATACGCACGATCACGCGCGCCGTGCCGCCCGTCTGGCGCGGGTGTCGTACGAGGAATTGCCCGCGATCATGACACCGCAAGCGGCCAAGGCGGCGCAATCATACGTGCTGCCGCCGATGCAGCTGACCCGCGGCGATTATCAGGCGGCGTTCGAGCGCGCGCCGCACGTGGTCAAGGGCCAGCTGTATGTGGGCGGCCAGGAACAGTTTTACCTGGAAGGACAGATTTCCTACGCCATCCCGAAGGAAGCGCAAGGCATGCTGGTGCTGTGTTCGACCCAGCATCCGAGCGAGATGCAGCACGTGGTGGCGCATGCGCTGGGCGTGCATTCGCACAACATCACCGTCGAATGCCGGCGCATGGGCGGTGGTTTCGGCGGCAAGGAATCGCAGTCGGCCCTGTGGGCGGCGGCCGCATCGATTGCGGCGGCGAAACTGAAGCGTCCCGTGAAATTGCGCGCCGACCGCGACGACGATATGCTGGTGACGGGCAAGCGCCACTGTTTTTACTATGAATACGAAGTGGGCTACGACGACGAGGGCAGGATCCTTGCCGCCAAGGTCGACATGACCACGCGCGCCGGCTATTCGGCGGACTTGTCCGGCCCCGTCGCCACGCGCGCCGTCTGCCATTTCGACAACACATATTACCTGTCCGACGTGGATATCCGTGCCGCCTGCGGCAAGACGAATACCCAGTCGAACACGGCATTCCGCGGCTTTGGCGGGCCGCAGGGCGCCATTGCCATCGAGTATGTCATCGATGAAATCGCCCGCCATTTGCGGCGCGATGCGCTCGATATTCGTCTGCTCAATTTCTATGGCCGCAACGATGGCGAGGGACGCAACGTCACGCCGTATGGGCAAAAAATCGTCGACAACGTCATCCATGAACTCGTCGCCGAACTGGAAGAGAGCAGCGATTACCGCGCGCGCCGCCGCGCCATCGATGCGTTCAACGAGGCTAGCCCAGTCCTGAAGAAGGGCCTGGCGTTCACGCCCTTGAAATTCGGCATCGCCTTCAACGTCACGCATCTGAATCAGGCCGGTGCGCTCGTGCACGTGTACGTCGATGGCTCCGTGCTGGTCAACCATGGCGGCACGGAAATGGGGCAGGGCATCAATACCAAGGTCATGCAGGTGGTGGCGCACGAGCTGGGACTGGACCTGGAGCGCGTGCGGGCCACGGCCACCGATACCAGCAAGGTGGCGAACACGTCGGCTACGGCAGCCTCCACCGGCGCCGACCTGAATGGCAAGGCGGCGCAGGATGCGGCGCGCCAGATCCGTGAACGCCTGGCCGATTACGCGGTCAAACTGTATGGCGGCGACGTCGCTGCTGTGCGCTTCTTTGACAATCACGTTCACGTGAATGGCCATGTGGTCGCGTTTGCCGAGCTTGTGCAGAAGGCGTATCTGGCGCGCGTACAACTGTGGTCGGACGGTTTTTATGCCACGCCCGGCCTGTCGTGGGATGCGAAGACGATGACGGGTCATCCGTTTTCGTATTACGCGTATGGCGCGGCAGTGGCTGAAGTGGTGGTCGATACCCTGACAGGCGAATGGAAGTTGTTGCGTGCCGATGCCTTATACGACGCGGGCCAGTCATTGAATCCCGCGATTGATCTGGGTCAAGTGGAAGGCGCCTTTATCCAGGGCATGGGCTGGCTGACGACGGAGCAGTTGTGGTGGAATGCGGCGGGCAAACTGATGACGCATGCGCCATCGACGTACAAGATTCCCGGCATTTCGGATTGTCCGGAAGATTTTCGCGTCCAGCTGTTCCAGAACCGCAATGTGGAAGACAGCATCCACCGCTCGAAAGCCGTGGGCGAGCCACCGCTGCTGTTGCCGTTTTCCGTCTTCTTTGCCATCCGCGACGCCATTTCCAGCGTGGCCAATCACGCCGTGCAGCCACCGCTCAATGCCCCGGCCACCAGCGAGGAAATCCTCAAGGCGGTCATGGCCGTGCAAGCGGCGCATGCCGGCGCCTAGGAGCAGAAGATGAGCGACTGGCTGACGGCAATCGACAATGACACGCAGGCATCCGTGCTGGTGACGGTGGCCCTGGTGGAAGGCTCGGGGCCGCGCGAGGCGGGCGCGAAGATGCGCGTCACCGTCGATGGCCAGGTGGACACCATCGGCGGCGGCCACCTGGAATTGCGCGCCGTGGAGATCGCCAAGACCATGCTGACCACGGGCGACACGCGTGCGCGGCTCGCGCGTTTCGCGCTGGGGCCCAGCCTGGGACAATGCTGCGGCGGCGTCGTCCACCTGGCATTCGAATATGTCGATGCCAGCCTGAAAGAATTGCTGGCCGCCTTGCGCGAACGCCGCCAGCAAGATAGCTGGCGTTTGACGGCGCTCGACGGTACGACGGCGACGGCGCTGTTCGACGTTGCCGGTCGCCTGATCGTCGGCACTGGCGCACAGGCCCCCGATACGTTTTCGCGCGAACGCGGTACCCATGTCGCGCAAGATGGCAACGGCCGGCGTTGGCTGGTCGATCCCTGCCTGGCGCCGCGCGCCCACCTGACCTTGTTTGGCGCCGGCCACGTGGGCGCCGCCATCGTGCGCGCGCTGGGCCACTTGCCTTGCAATATCACCTGGGTCGATGAACGCGAAGACATGTTTCCCGCGCAACTGCCAGGTAACGTCTGCATCGCCGCCACCGACACGCCCGAGGAATTTGTCGCCATGGCGCCGCCGGGCGGCAGTTTTCTCGTCATGACGCATAGCCATGCGCTCGATCAGCGCTTGACGCAAGCCATCATGGAGCGCGAGGATGGGGGCTGGTTCGGCTTGATCGGTTCGCACACGAAACGCAAGCAGTTCGAGCACCGGCTGCGCGCGCGCGGCGTGCCGGACGAGCGCATCGCCGCCATGGTCTGTCCGATCGGCATGCCTGGCATCCGCAACAAGGCGCCGGCCGTGATCGCCGCGTCGGTTGCCTGTCAACTACTCATGGTGTGGGAGGAAGCGGCCGCTGCCGCTGCCGCCCTGGCCGCACCGCTGCGGCTGGCCTCTGCCAGCGCGCCACCGCGCCGCGAACCACGCGCCGCCATTCACCCCTTATAGAAAGAAGTCATGCCGATTGTTCCTGCCACATTGCAAGCTTACCGTGCCAGCTTGCTGCACTTCCACGCCGATCCCGCTTTCACCGAGGAGGCGCATGCCTGGCATGCGGACGGCTTGCTGATTGTGGCGGACGGCAAGGTCGTGGCGGCCGGCGATTACGCGCAGTTGCAAGCGACTTTGCCGCCTGGCACGCAGATCGTCGATTACCGCGGCAAGCTGATCGTGCCCGGTTTCATCGATACGCATCTGCATTTTCCGCAGACGGAAATGATCGCCTCGCCCGCCCCCGGTTTGCTGCCGTGGCTGGAAACGTATACGTTTCCCACCGAGCGCGCGTTTGAAAATCCCGAGCATGCGCGCGATGTCGCCGAGTTTTTCCTCGATGAACTGCTGCGTTGCGGCACCACGACGGCCATGGTGTATGGCAGCGTGCATCCGCAATCGGTCGATGCCTTCTTTGGCGCCAGCGAGGCGCGTGGCTTGCGCATGGTGGCGGGCAAGGTCATGATGGACCGCAACTGTCCTGATTTCCTGCGCGACACGGCCGAGTCGGGCGCGCGTGAAAGTGAAGAGCTGATCCGGCGCTGGCACAAGCATGGCCGTTCGCTGTACGCGATCACGCCCCGTTTCGTGCCGACCTCCACCAATGAACAGATGCATCTGGCGGGCGAGCTGGCGCGCGCCTATCCGGATACGTATGTGCAGACGCACGTGTCGGAAAACGCGGATGAATGCCGCTGGGTGCGTGAACTGCATCCGCAGGCGCGCAGTTACCTCGATGTGTATGACCGGTATGGCATGCTGCGTCCGCGCGCCATGTTCGGGCACTGCATCTGGCTCGACGAGCGCGACCGCGCGCGCATGGCGGAGACGTCTTCCGCGGCCGCCATTTGTCCCACCTCTAACTTGTTCCTCGGTAGCGGCCTGTTCGACTTCGAGCGGGCCGATGCGGCGAATGTGTTGCTGTCGCTGGCCACTGACGTGGGTGGCGGCACCTCGTTCTCGATGTTGCAAACCATGAACGAAGCCTATAAAGTAGCACGCTTGAAAGGCAGCTATCTGCCCGCCTTGCGCATGTTTTACCTGGCAACCCTGGGTGCCGCGCGCGCCATGCAGCTGGAAGGCACCTTGGGTAATTTCGCGGCTGGCACGGAAGCGGACTTTATTGTGCTCGACAAGCAATCGACGCCGCTGCTCGAGCGCCGCACGGCCGGCTGTCAAAGCCTGGAGGAATTGTTGTTTGCCTTTGCGCTGCTGGGCGACGACCGCGCCGTGGCCGCCACCTATTCTGGCGGGCAATGCGTGCATGTGCGGGGGCAGGGCTGACCTACCCGTTGTTCAACACGAATTATCCTGAGCGAGAACGCGAATGCACAAGAAACTCACTGGCCTGGCGCTTGGCGCCGCGCTGGCATTGACCGGGCCGGCGCAGGCCGCACCGTCTTCCAACGAAGCGGCCACCGCGCGCCATTTTGCCGCCCTGCTTGCGGGTGCGCAACCGAAGACGGCCGAGTTGAGCCTGTTCTTTTCCATGATGCCCAAGGGCGGCGATCTGCATCACCATTATTCGGGCGCCATTTACGCCGAGCAATTCCTCGACTGGGTCGACAAGGAAAACTATTGCGTCAACAAGACAACCTACCGCATCGAAAGCAACAAGGACGTCGTGGCGGCCGAGCGCGCCAAGCCGGCCGCGCAGCGCGCCTGCCTGTCGTCCACGGAAGTGTTTGCCGACCCGGGCCTGTATGCGGAATTGCTGCAGCGCTGGTCGACCAAGGATTTCTATAACCACGGCGCCATCCAGACGCCGCCGGACCGTACTTTTTTTGACACCTTCGGCTATTTCGGCCCCGTGGCATCCACGAACACGGCCGATGGCCTGAAAACCCTGAAGCAGCGCGCCATCGCGGAAAACCTCAGCTATATCGAAACGATTTTCGAGCTGTCGCCATTCGTGCAAAACACGCAGTTCGACCAGCAGGTGCTGGCGCCGGGCTTGCCGCCGGCAGCGTTGCAAGCCGTGCTGGCCAACTGGACGCAGAGCCTTGAGCACGATGCCGGCTTCCAGAAAAGCATCACCGCCTACAACGACAACGTCAACGCCAGCAGCGCCGGCATCGACGATGCGAACTTCACCATGCGCTACCAGGCGTACGTGCTGCGATTCCTGTCGCCATCGCAAGTGTTCTCGTCCATGGTGGCCGCGTTCAAGGCGGCCAGCCTGAATCCGCTGCTGGTGGGCGTGAACATCGTGGGCCAGGAAAGCGTGAATGTGTCGATGCGCGATTACAGCCTGCACATGGAAATGTTCAAGTTCCTCAAGGCAAAATACCCGAACGTCAAGATCGCCCTGCACGCGGGCGAGCTGGCGCTGGGCATGGTGCCGCCGGAAGGCATGGCCTTCCATATCGCCGAAGCCGTCGAGGTGGCGGGCGCCGACCGTATCGGTCACGGCATGGATATCGCCTATGAGCACAATGCGCTGGCGACCATGCAAAAGATGCGTGAACGGGGCATTCCTGTGGAAGTGAACCTGACGAGCAATGATTACATTCTTGGCATCAAAGGACAGGCCCATCCGATTACCCTGTACCGCAAATATGGCGTGCCGTTCGTGATTTCCACCGATGACGCGGGCGTCTCGCGCAATACGCTGTCGAATGAGTACGTGCTGTTTGCCAGCCAGTACAAGACCGATTATGCGGAAATCAAAAAACTGTCGTACAACAGCCTGCGGTACTCCTTCCTGGCGGAAGCGGACAAGCAACGTCTGCTGAAGGCGCTCGATGCCCGTTTCAGCCGTTTTGAAGCGCAAATTGCCGCCGCCGACAAGGCAGGCAAGAGTATGAAACCGTAAGTTGCGCGACGTTCGCAACTGATACTCTTGGAACGGCCGGATCTTCCGGCCGTTTTTCATTTGTCCCTTCAATTCACCTCAATGTTTTTTTGTTAATTTTGTGGCGGCCATGCGACACAAATGACGGCAGATGCACGACTTTATCCAATTTCCTGGATGAATCAATTTCAAGTACATATTGCTCATTTATAATCTCGCGCCATAAGCCCGGACGCTGTCAGCACGATATCAATCCAGCGAGTTACCCCATGCTATTTATACTTAAAATATATAAATATGTAAAAAAAAACGTATTTGTCATCCATTTTTTGATGATGCATAGTGGGATGAATGTGATATTAAAAAGTCACAATTCATATGGCTGATGGCGTATGAAGATGGGTATTTGCAGTAAATAAAGGTGAGATGCAGAGTGAAACAAACAGTCGCGCAACGAAATGACGACATTCCTCTGCATTTTGCCGCCGTGTCACAGTCTTGAAATATTTAACAATTACACTCGCGGCTTGCCATGTTAGCCGGGTAAGCATGTCGGGTGAATGACACAGGTGCTAGCGCCCTGGGTCGTACGGATCGGTCGCTATTTTCCGCCGTTATTGTCTGGATAGGAATAGTTGTGATGTGTGGAGCGGCGTTTTGTGACGGTCTTGTCAGGACCGCAGCCAGTCCAGCCGGCGTAACAGTTGCAGCATCGTAAAGAGGAAATGTTGTGTTTGTTTTGCCGTGTGGCGCAGCCGGACGGTGGGCAATCCAGGATTTTCAAAAATAATAGTCTTTTCTGGGGTTAAAGATGATCAATCACAAACGACTTCGGCTAACGCAAATCGCGTTCAGCCTGTCTATTGCACTGGCGACGATACCATCGGTCGCACAGAACACTACCTCCTCCATTGGCGGACGCATTTCCTCCACCGACGGCCAGCCGGCAGCCGGCGCCACTGTGACCATCGTGCATACCGAATCGGGTTCCGTCAGCAATGTGACGACCGATGCGGAAGGCCGTTACGTCGCCCGCGGCTTGCGCGCAGGCGGTCCCTACACCATCACCGTAACCAAGAACGGTCAAGTTGAAAAACGCGAAGGCGTGTTCGTCCAACTGGCTGAAATCGCCAACGTGGACGCCACCTTGGGCGCGCCGATGCAAACCGTGAGCGTAACCGGCAGCGCCGGCCGTTCGGATAAATTCAGCAAGTCCAACATGGGCGCAGGCACCAGCATCGGGCCAACGGAACTGGCCATGCAAGCGTCGATCCAGCGCAATTTGCAAGATTACGCCCGTTCCGACCCGCGTGTTTCGCAAACCGACAAAGAGCGTGGCGAATTGTCCGTTGCCGGTCAGAACTCCCGCTATAACTCGATGACCATCGATGGCGTGGCAGTGAACGACACCTTCGGCCTGGAATCGAACGGCAGCCCGACAGCCAAACAACCGATTTCGATCGAGGCCATCCAGTCCGTGCAAGTGAACGTCGCCAACTATGACGTGACGCAAAAAGGCTATACCGGCGCCAACATCAACGCCGTAACCAAGTCCGGTACCAACGAATTCAAAGGCAGCGCCTACTTCGTGTTCCGTAACGACAAGATGGCTGGTGATCGTTATGATAATACCAAGGATACCTACAGCGCCCCTGAACCGTTCCGCGAAACGACCAAGGGCGTGACCGTTGGCGGCCCGCTGATCAAGGATAAGCTATTCTTCTTCGCCAACAAAGAGCGCCTGGAAAGCACGCGTACGGCGCCATCGTTTGGCCCACTGGGCAGCAACAAGACCAACGTCGGTATTTCCGATGCCGCAATTGCTGCTGCGCAAGCGATTGCCAAGAATAATTACAATGGCCTCGATATCGGCACCAACGCGATACCAGCGGGTACCCAGCTGCTGGTAAATGATACCCTGTTGAAACTGGACTGGAATATCAACGATAACCATCGTGCCATGGTTCGCTATTCGAAAACCGACCAGTCCGAACCGATGTTCCCTGGCGTGTCGGCTACCGGCTTGTCGCTCAATTCCTACTGGTACACACAGAATAAAAAGATCGAGACTGTTGTTGGACAGTGGTTTGCTGACTGGACACCGGCTTTCTCGACCGAGTTCAAGGTGTCGTCGCGCGATTATGAAAGCACGCCAACGAACAACTCGCGCTTGCCTGCGATCGGCCTGCAATTTACTGGCGCCAATCCTGCCGGCTCGCCAGCGGGCGTTCCTACCGATAACCGTTTCCTGAACTTCGGTACGGAAATGAGCCGTCAGTTGAATGTGCTGACCACCAAGACCAAGGATGCCTATCTGGGCGCGAACTGGGCTTTGGGCGACCACGAAGTCAAATTCGGCGGCGATTACAGCAAGAACGACGTGTATAACCTGTTTGCGCAAAACATCAACGGCAACTACACGTTCAATTGCACGAATAGTTCGGCAACCTATAAGTATTCGTTCGGTAACGTGACCTGTGGCGGTGCGACTGCTTCGTCGCCTGAGACTATCCAGCAAGCGATCCTGGAGAATTTCCGCATTGGCCGTCCTAGCTCGTACCAAGTACAAATTCCCGTCGCAGGTGGCACGCTTGACGGTGCCGCTGCCGATTTCAGCCTGAAAAATTATGGCTTGTTCCTGCAAGATGTGTGGTCCGTCAACAAACGCCTGACCGTCCAGTACGGCGTGCGTGTGGATAAAGCCGCCATTGGCGAGCGTCCTACGCGCAATGTGGCCGCATCGGCGCCGATGGTGGCCGGTGTTGCCACGGGCGGCCGCACGGGGCTGGGCGGTACGGCGCAGACCGGTGGTTTCGGACTGGACAATACCCAGACCATCGATGGTCAGACCCTGGTGCAGCCGCGCGTCGGCTTCAACTATACGTTTGACAGTGCCCGTCCGACGCAAATTCGTGGCGGTGCCGGCCTGTTCCAAGGTGCGGCAGCGACCGTCTGGATGTCGAACCCATTTGCCAATTCCGGCATGGCGACCCGCGTCGTCGGTTGCGGCGGCAGCTTCAAGCCGTGCCCGACCGTCGGAGGTCTGTTTAGCACCGACCCTGACAAGCAACCAACCAATCTGGGCGATGCCGCCGCTAACGTCGACTTCCTGTCGCCGAACCTGCGCCAGCCATCGATCTGGAAAGCCAACTTGGCATTCGAGCATGAATTGCCATGGATGGGTCTGGTTTTTGGCGCAGAATACCTGCGCACCAAGAACAAGGATGCGATTTACTATGAGCACCTGAACTTGGGTACACCGACGGCAAAGGGCTCGGATGGACGTAATCTGTACTATTCGGCCAATGCCTACAATACGGCTTGCTGGACCGCCACGGGCTCGCTGAGCTCATCGGCCAATCCTGTTTGCTCGGGTGCTGTATCGCGGGCCCTCAAAAATACGTCCTATAACAACGTACTCGTTGCCAAGAAAACGGACAAGGGCGAGGGCAATCTGGTGACTCTGTCGCTGAGCCAGCCGATGACCAAAGGCTTCGGCTGGTCGGTTGCCTACACCTACACGGATGCAACGGAAGTGTCGCCACTGACGTCGTCGGTGTCGAACTCGAACTTCAACGCCCGCAGTATCTTCAATCCAAATGAAGAAGTGGCGGCGAACTCGGGCTACCTGGTAAAAGATCGTTTCAATGCCATGATCAACTGGCAAAAACGTTTCTTCGGTACCTATAAAACAAGCTTCGGCCTGTTCTATGAAGGCCGCAAGGGCAAGCCTTACAGCTGGACCGTCAACAATGACTTGAACGGCGACGGCGTGCAGGGTAACGACCTGATGTATATTCCATCGAAACCAGGTTCGGGTGAAGTTGTGTTCCGTAACGACACCGCGACCAACCATGCCAACGAAGACCGTTTCTGGGCTTTCGTCAACAGCAATCCGGATCTGAAAAAATCCGCCGGTGGTGTTGCTTCCCGTAATGGCAGCTTCGCACCATGGACCAACAGCTTCGACATGCGTATCAGCCAGGAAGTACCAGGCTTCTTCAAAGGCAATAAAGGCGTGTTCACGATGGACTTCTTCAACGTGGGCAACATGATCAACCGCAAGTGGGGCCGTATCAATGAAATCGGCTTCCAATCCGGTGGCGGTCAGGCACGCAGCTTTGTTGACTTCGCAGGTCTCGATGCTCAAGGCCGTTACATCTATCAAGTCCGCGATAAAGTGGAAAATTATGATGTGCGTCAAAACAAGGGTGAGTCCCAATGGGCGATCCAGGCTACGGTCAAGTACGAGTTCTAATCTCGACGCTTGATTGAAGTTGCAAACGGCTGGTGGCGACACCGGCCGTTTTTTCGTTTTATGTTTAGCTTTTGATCGTGCTCGAACGGGCTTGCGGCGCGCGGCGTCCCCCCGGATGAGGCAGATTTTTTTTGACAACGATGACTACGTGGGGACCATGAAACATCATCTGACACCGCTGGCCGCCGCGGCGGCCCTGACCTTGCTGCTGGCCGCCTGTGCCACCCCTCCCACGCCTTCCGCGACGCCCGTCGATATCAATCTGGTCGCCCTGAACGATTTTCACGGCAATCTCGACCGCAGCAAATTCACCTACACGAGTGCCGCCAATGCCGAGCGCAAGACGGTGCAGGCGGGCGGCATCGACACTTTGTCCGGCGCATTGACGGCGTGGCGCCGCGAAGATGCGCAGCTGATCTTTGTCGGCAATGGCGACCTGGTTGGCGCCAGCCCCGCCATGTCGGCGCTGTGGGCGGACGAACCGAGCATCGTCGCCATGAACATGCTGGGCATGAAAGCCAGCTCCGTCGGCAACCATGAGTTTGACCAGGGCAAGGCGGAATTGCTGCGCCAGCAGCGCGGCGGTTGCGATTCCTCGCGCGCCGACAAGGCATGCAAGTTCACGCCCGATTTCAAGGGCGCCAGCTACACCTATATGGCGGCCAATGTCATCGATACGCAGACGGGCAAGTCCCTGCTGCCCGCCTACCGCATCGAAGAGGCGCATGGCGTCAAGGTGGGCTTGATCGGCGCCGTGCTGAAAGATACGCCGTCCGTCGTGACGGCCGCCGGCATTGCCGGCCTGCAGTTTGGCGATGAAGCGGACGCCATCAACGCCACCTTGCCGCAGTTGCGCGCGCAAGGCGTGGGCGTGTTCGTCGTGCTGCTGCACCAGGGCGGCGAGACCAAGGAAGCCGTCGACCAGCCGGACTGCAGCCACCTGAAGGGCGAAGTGGTCGACGTGGTGAAACGCCTCGACCCGGCGATCCAGCTGGTCGTCAGCGGCCATTCGCATCAAGGCTATTTGTGCCGCGTCGATGGCCGCCTGGTGACGCAGGCGCAGATGGGCGGACACATGCTGACGCGCATCAAGCTCAAGGTCGATCCCGTCAAGAATGCCGTCGTCAATGCCAGTGCGCAAAACGTCGTCATGCTGCCAGGCATGTATGAGCCGGACCCGGCCGTCGCTGCCTACCTGGAATCGGTCAAGCAGCGCAGCGCGCAAGAATTGTCGCGTCCCGTGGCCGCCATTGCCGTGCCCACCGTGGGCCGCAGCACCAAGGGCGGCGGCGCTTCCCCGCTGGGCGACCTGGTGGCTGACAGCACCCTGTTCGGCGCGCGCGCAGCCGGCGCGCAAATCGGCCTGATGAACAATGGTGGCATCCGCAAGGACCTGGAAGCGGGCGCCGACCTGATGACGAACGTGGGGCAGAACCAAGCAGTTGTACCTTTCGGCAATACCCTGATCGTCGTCAGTCTGTCCGGCGCGCAAATCCGTACCTTGCTCGAGCAGCAATGGCCGGGCAGCGTAGCGGAGGACAATAATCTGCTGCAAGTGTCCGAGGGTTTTAGCTACCGCTGGGACAGCACGCAGCCGCAAGGCCAGCGCGTGCTGCCGGGCAGCATCATGCTCAATGGTCGTCCTATTGAAGACGATCAACAATACCGAGTCGCCGCCAACAGTTTCCTGGCCGGCGGCGGCGACCGCTTCACCGTGTTGGCGGCCGGCACGCGCCGTCTGGACACGGGCGTGCGCGACATCGACGCCTTCAGCGATTACCTGATCGCCCGCGCGCGCGCCGGCAAGCCGGCCGGCAGCGCCACGGCGGCCGGCCGCATCGTGCGCGTCAAATAACTTTACAAGGAATAACCATGCGTCGCTTATTTGTTACCGTTCTTCTTTCCAGCCTGTTCGCGGGCACGGCCCACGCCGATTTCACCATTCCCGGCTTTGAACTCGTCCATACCTCGCCCGTGGAAACGAGCTTGACCAATCCCGACCTGCGCGAACCTGTTGCCGTGTGGACGGAGTTGTTCGATTCCGCCCAAAAAGAAATCGTCATCGCCCAGTTCTACGCCGTCAGCAAGCCGGGCACGGCCTTTGAGAAAGTGCTGGCCAGTTTGACGGCCGCCGGCCAGCGCGGCGTCAAAATCCGCTTCCTGCTGGACCAGAAGGGCGTGGGCCTGTCGGAAGCGGCCACCATCGCCCAGCTCAAGGCGATTCCCAACCTGGACTTGCGCCTCATCGATTTCAATAAAATCACGGGCAACGGCATCGTGCACGCGAAATACCTGGCCGTCGATGGCCAGGTGGCGTACATCGGCAGCCAGAATTTCGACTGGCGCTCGTTCGAGCATATCCATGAGACGGGCTTGAAAATCACGGAGCCGGCCATGGTGAGCCAGGTGCAAGCGATTTTCGAACAGGATTGGCAGGCCCAGGCGTTGACGTCGCAGGGCAGCCGCGCCACGGTGCTCAACAGCAAGGTGGTACCGGCCAACTACGCGCAAAACGCCTTCCTGCTGGCCAGCCCGAATGCCTACAACCCGGCTGGCGTGGGCGACTCGGAAACGGGCTTGCCCGCCTTGCTGGCGGAAGCGAAAAACGAAGTGCGCATCCAGCTGCTCGATTACGCGCCGCTGTCGTATGGCCCGAACCGCACGCGGCCTTACTACGCCGTGATCGACAACGCCGTGCGCGCGGCCGCCCAGCGCGGCGTGAAGATCAAGCTGATGGTGTCCGCCTGGAACACGGAAGCGCCCGCCATCGCCTACCTGAAAAGCCTGGCCCTGGTGCCGAACGTGGAAATCCGCATCGTGACGATTCCCACGGCGTCGACCGGTTTCATACCGTTTGCACGCGTGATCCACAGCAAGACCATGAGCATCGACGGCAAGCTGGCCTGGGTCGGCACGAGCAACTGGGCGGGTGGCTATTTCGATTTGTCGCGCAACCTGGAAGTGGTATTGCGCAACGATGCCATGGCGCAGCGTATTGCCGCGCTGCATGAGCAGACGTGGAGCTCGGCGTATGCGCAGCCCATCGACATCAACAAGCAATATCCGAAGCCGGCCAAGGCGACGCCGCAAGGCAAGGAGTGAGCGTGAAAAAACTGCTGAGTGTGCTGGCGCTGGGCGCCGCTTTCGCTACCGGCAATGTGCTGGCCTGGGGCAACGATGGCCACCGCGCCGTGGGCGCCATCGCCGATCAATTGCTCAAGGGCAGCGCGGCGCAGGCGCGGCTGGAGAAATTGCTGTTGCCCGGCGAAAGCCTGGAAAAGATCGCCAACTGGCCCGATTGCGTGAAGGGCACGTATTGCGGCCCGCAATCGCCGGAAATGCTGAGCTATGTGGCCGCCAACCCCAGGCATGGCGAATACCATTACACGAACGTGCCGTTCCAGAACGCGCATTACCACGACCATGGCGTGGGCACGGCCGATGTCGATATCGTGCAGACGCTCAAGCAGGCGATCCTCGTGTTGCAAGGCAAGGCTGATGCGGCCAGCAATCCGCATGGCTTCAGCCAGCGCGAAGCGCTGATCCTGATCACCCACCTGGTGGGCGATATCCACCAGCCGCTGCATGTGGGCAATGCGTTTCTCGGCAAGGATGGCCAGTTTTTCGTGCCCGCCACGCAGGCCCAGATCGATGACGTCGCCATTTTCAATGCACGCGGCGGCAACGACTTGCTGCTCGACGATGCGAAGATGACGGCGCTGTCCGATGCCGTGATTCCCGCGCCGCTGCCGGCCGAGGATGGCGTAGTCAAGCCCGCCAGCAGCTATCCGAAGTCGCCCAGCAAGCCCCTGCATGCGTATTGGGACACGACCGTGGTCGATTACGCCATGCGCCGCCTGAGCACGCGCACGCCGCAACAGTTCGCGCGTACCGTGATCGCCAGCGGGCCACAAGTGAGCGGCAATACTGGCGACCCCGTCACCTGGCCGTATCAGTGGGCCGATGCCGCGCTGGCGGCGTCCAAGATTGCCTTCACGGACGTGGTGGCCGGCCCGGCCACCCAGCAGACCAGCCGCAAGGGCGATGTCTACAACGTGTGGAACTTGAACGTGCCGGACAATTATCCCGTGCCCAGCTCGGCGCTGGCCAAGCAGCAGCTGATCGAGGCGGGCTATCGCCTGGCCGCCGTGCTGCAATCGATCTGGCCGCAATAAACATGTCATGCGAGAGCGGCCTGCGGGCCGCTTTTTTCATGCCAGGGTGACGGCGATGCCCATCTCGCGGTAGGGGGCGAGCAGGGCGTCGTCCACGTCGCGGTGCACGATGATATCGTTGACCTGGCTCAATGGCACGATTTGGAATGGCGAGGCCGTGTTGAACTTTTCCGGCGAGGCCAGCACGATGGTGCGGCTTGACGCCTCGCTCAGCGCGCGTTTCACGCACGCTTCTTCATGGTCTCCCGTGGTGATGCCCGCTTGCGGATGCAGGCTGGAGACACCCATGAAATACAGGTCGGCGCGGATGCGGCCGATCGCTTCCACGGTCGCCGCGCCGACGCCCACGATCGAGTGCTTGTACAGGCGCCCGCCCAGCATCAGCACGTCGATCGATGGGTGATGCACCAGTTCGACGGCAATCGAGGGGCTGTGCGTGACGACGGTGGCGCGCAATTCGCGCGGCAGCTGGCGCGCCAGTTGCACGGCCGTCGTGCCGCCATCGATGAACACCACTTGCCCCGTCTGTATCATGGCGCCCGCCGCGCGGCCGATGGCGGGCTTGGCTTCCAGTGAAATCTGTTCGCGCCCGGCAAACGGCGCCAGCGCGGGAGAGCGTGGCAGCAAGGGCAGGGCGCCGCCGTGCACGCGCTCCAACAAACCCTCTTTCGCCAGTTCGCGCAGGTCGCGGCGTATCGTGTCTTCCGACAAGCCCAGGCTATCGCTGACGGCCTTGGCGACGATCTGTCCTTCGCGCTGGAGCAAGTCCAGCAGATATTGTTTGCGTTGATGTGTGAGCATGGTTTTTCTTGAGTTTACTTATATTTTCTTGATATTGCACGAGTTTGCATGATAAAGTCATCTGACGCAAGCACAAGGAGACACTATGCGCGAAGAAAATAGCAAGCAGGAACGGGTGCGTATTCAGCAGGTGCAGACCCTGTCGCACGACTGGTATCTGCTGCAAAAGACTACGTTCGATTATCTGCGCCGCGATGGCCAGTGGCAGACGCAGACGCGGGAAACCTATGACCGCGGCGATGGCGCCACCATCTTGCTGTACAACAAGCTCAAGCGCACGGTGATCCTGATCCGCCAGTTCCGCTTTCCCACCTATCGCGACGGCCACGATGGTTTCCTCATCGAATCAGCGGCCGGCTTGCTGGAACAGGCCAGCGCCGAGCAGCGCATCCGCGCCGAGGTGGAGGAAGAAACGGGTTACGCGGTGGGCGACGTGCACAAAGTGTTCGAAGCCTTCATGAGCCCCGGTTCCGTGACGGAGCGCCTGCATTTTTTCGTGGCCGAATACGACCCGGCCAGCCGCATCGGCGACGGTGGCGGCCTGGTGCACGAGGGAGAAGACATCGAAGTGCTGGAGTTGCCGCTGGCGCAAGCGCTGCGGATGGTGGCCGATGGCCGCATCTGCGACGGCAAGACCATCATGCTGCTGCAGCATGCGCAGTTGCACTTGATGCCGGGCAAAAGTGGCCTGCAGATTTTAGTCGCTGGCCCGTATCGTTCCGGCACGGGCGACGATCCCGCAAAGATGGCGGCGAATGTGGCGGCCATGCAAGCCGTCTGCCTGCCCCTGTATGCCAAGGGGCACATGCCCGTGCTCGGCGAATGGCTGGCCTTGCCCATGCTGGCGCTGGCCGGTTCCACGCAGGTGGGCGACGCCGTGTATGAAGAATTGTTCCACGCGCATGCGACGCGGTTATTGAGCCATTGCGATGCCGTGCTGCGGATCGGCGGCGCGTCGCAAGGCGCCGACCAGATGGTGGCCGTGGCGCAAGATCTTGGTTTGCCCGTGTATTGTTCGCCGGACGAGATTGCTCAGGCGTAAAAAAAGCGAAGCCTGCGGGCTTCGCTTTTCTGCATCAGGTCAAAGCCAGGCTCAACGCGATTTGACGAACGGAATACCGATAGCTTTTGGCGCGATGGATTTCGCCATCAAGCCCGCCAGCACGATCACGGTGACGACGTACGGCACCATCTGGATCAGCGAGCCGGGGATGCGGCCCACGACGGGCAAGTCCACGCCTTCAATCTGGATCTGGATGGCGGCGAAGAAGCCGAACATCAAACAGCCGAGGAAGGTGTAGACGGGACGCCAGTTGCCGAACACCATGGCCGTCAGGGCCAGGTAGCCGGCGCCGGCCGACATGTCGCGCAGGAAGAAGCCGCTTTGCACGATGGCCAGGTACGCGCCCGAGAACGAGCACAAAATGCCGGCCACCAGCATGGCCAGGTAGCGCGTCGCTTCCACGCTCACGCCAGCCGAGTCGGCCGCGTGCGGGTTTTCGCCGCAGGCGCGCAGGCGCAGGCCGAAGCGCGTGTGGTACAGCAGCCAGTGCACGAGCGGAATCAGCAGGAATGCCACGTAGACGAGGATGGAATGGCCGCCGATCAGGTGGGCATACACCCAGCCGATGAAGGGGATGTGTTCCACGTACTGCGTGCCCGGCAAGACCACGTCGAACAGCCGCGCCGAACCGAGGTCGGGCGTGCGGCCGCCTTGCTGGAAGAAAAACTGCGCCAGCACGAACGTCAATCCGCTCATGGCGATGTTGATCGCCATGCCGG
The DNA here is from genome assembly GCF_018682595.1 of Janthinobacterium sp. JC611. NCBI lineage: Bacteria > Pseudomonadati > Pseudomonadota > Betaproteobacteria > Burkholderiales > Oxalobacteraceae > Janthinobacterium > Janthinobacterium sp. JC611. The sequence continues at coordinate 179,741 of NZ_JAFLJN010000002.1, read as the reverse complement.
CCACCAACTGGTTGCCCTTTTGCGTGATGCTGACATACGCTTGCAGCAAGGCCAAGGCGACGCAGACGAGCATGCCGGCAGCCATGCCGTAGTACGGGTTTTGCGTCGTGTAGGCCACGGCGGCGGAAGCGAAGGCGCTGGCCAGGATCTTGCCTTCCAGGCCGATGTCGATCATGCCGCTGCGTTCGGCGAACAGGCCGGCCATGGCGGCAAAGATCAGGACGGGCGCATTGCGCACGGTCGATACCAGGATGCTGGCGAATTGAAAGTCGTCGAGTGTCATGGTGTTAGCCTTTGGTGCGCTTGAGCAGGGCGGAAATGGCCGGTGCGTAGAAGTTTTCCATGGCGCCGCAGAACAGGATGATCAAGCCCTGGATGAAAATGAACGTTTCGGTCGGGATATTCGGTTTTTCCAGCGACAGGTCGAAGCCGCCCTGGATCAGCGCGCCGAACAGTACGGCCGAGAGGAAGATGCCGACCGGATGCTGGCGGCCCATCAGGGCGATGGCGATGCCGATGAAGCCGGCGCCGCCGACGAAGTTGAGCGACAGATAATGCGTCGAACCCATGATGGAATTGACGGAACCCAAGCCCGCCAGCGCGCCGGAAATCAGCATGACGACGATGATCATCTTGCTGATCGACACGCCCGCATAGTGGGCCGCATGCTTGTTGAGGCCCGTGGCGCGCAGCTTGAAGCCCCACGACGAGCGCCACACCATCACGCCATAGATCACCAGCGCGGCAATCGCCAGGATGAAGCTGATGTTCAGCGGCGTGTCGCCCAGCGACGGGAACCAGGTGGACAGGCGCGGCATTTCGCCGCTTTCCGCGAACACGCGGCTGGCCGTGTTCTGCTCGCCCGGCGGGATCAGGTACTTCACGATGATGAAGTTCATCAGGCTGGCGGCGATGAAGTTGAACATGATGGTGGTGACCACGATGTGGCTGCCGCGCTTCGCTTGCAGATAGCCGGGCAGGAAACCCCACAGCGCGCCGAACAGGGCCGCGCCGATCATGGCGGCGGGAATCAAGAGCCAGGCGGGCAGGGTCTGGTCGAAGGCCAGCATGGCCACCGTCAAGCCCAGGCCGCCGATATACATCTGGCCTTCGGAACCGATATTGAACAGGCCGGCCTGCATCGCCACGGAAACCGACAGGCCCGTGAAGATGAAGGTGCTGGCGTAGAACAGCGTATAGCTCAAGCCTTCCGGATTGAGGATGGCGCTGTGGACCAGGATCGACAGCGATTCGGCCGGGTCTTCGCCCAGCATATAAATCACCAGGGCCGCGACCAGCAAGGCCGACAGCAGGTTTAACATGGGCATGACAAAGGCTGTCGCCCAGCGTGGCAAGTCGTTATTCATGATTTATGCATTCCCCCCATCAACAGACCGATGCGGGTGGTATCGAATTCTTCAATTTTCAGTTCGCCGGTGATGCGTCCGCCGCACATGACGAGAATGCGGTCGGCCAGCGCCCGCACCTCTTCCAGTTCGACGGACACCAGCAGGATCGCCACGCCTGCGTCGCGCAGGGCCAGCAATTGCGTGTGGATGCTTTCGATGGTGCCGATGTCGACGCCGCGCGTGGGCTGGCCCACCAGCATCAGTTTCGGCTTGGCCAGCACTTCGCGCGCGATCACCACCTTTTGCTGGTTACCGCCAGACAATAAGCCGATGCGCAAGTCCGGATTGGCCGGGCGCACGTCGAAAGTCTTCAGCAGTGCCGCGCAGCGGGCGCCGATGGCCTTGAAGTTGAACAGGCCCCAGCGGTTCTTCAGGTGATCCTGGTAACCGAGGATGGTGTTCTGCATGACGGAGAAATTTTTCACCACGCCGTCGCGCAAGCGGTCTTCCGGAATGTGGGCGATGCCCAGCTCGCGGAAGGCCAGCGGCAAGCCATCCGCATCGTGGCGCTTGGCAAACGGCAAGTCCTTGCCCTGGAAGCGCAGCTTGCCCGAGGTGGGCAAGCGCATGCCCGACAGGATTTCCAGCAGCTCGCTCTGGCCATTGCCCGAGACACCCGCGATGGCGACGATTTCGCCGGCGCGCAAGTTGAAACCGATGTCGGCCAGCAATTTGACTTGCTGCTCATCGGCCAGTTGCAAACCGTCAACTTCCAGCACCGTGGCGCCCGGATTGTAGGGGGCGCGCGGCAAATGGCTCTGGATGGGACGGCCGACCATCATATTGGCCAGCTCCTCCTTCGAGGTGCCGGCTGTTGCCACGGCGCCCACCACCGTGCCGCCGCGCATGACGGTGACGTTGTCGGTGATTTCCAGGATCTCTTGCAGCTTGTGCGTGATCAGGATGATGGTCTTGCCTTGCTCCTTGAACAGGCGCAGGATCTCGAACAGCGAGGCCGTTTCCTGCGCCGTCAGCACGGCCGTCGGCTCGTCGAGGATCAGGATATTGGCGCTGCGGTAAATCTGCTTGAGGATTTCCACGCGCTGCTGCGCGCCGACGGAGAGGTCTTCGATCTTCGCCAGCGGGTCGACGTCGAGGCGGTAGCGCGCGCAAATCTCGCGCAACTTCGCTTCCGCTTCCGTGCGGTGGCTGGCCAGGCGAAAACCGCCTTCCGTGCCCAGCATAATATTGTCGAGGACGGTGAAGTTTTCAACCAGCATGAAATGCTGGTGCACCATGCCGATGCCGAGATTGATCGCTTCCTGGCTGTTGCGGATGGGCTGTACTTTCCCGTCGAGCAAGATTTCTCCGCCGTCGGCACGGTAATACCCGTACAGGATGCTCATCAAGGTCGATTTGCCGGCGCCGTTCTCTCCCACCAGGCCATGGATACTGCCCTTGGCGATGGAGAAGCTGACGTCGGCGTTCGCCTTCACATGTCCAAAGTGCTTGGAAATGCTGCGAAATTCTACTGCTGGCTGCATAGGTTCATAACTGGATAGTTTCATGGAAACGCGCCGCGCGGAGACAGGCTCCGGCGGCGCGCTAAAAGATACGGAGAAAAATTAAACCGGGCAGCTGCTGCCGACGCGGTAATCGATCACTTTGATCTTGCCATCGATAATGTCCTTACGCGCACCCAACACGCGTTTTTCGATTTCCGGCGTGATCAGCTTGCGGTTGTTCGCATCGAGCGCCCAGTCCACGCCGCCTTCTTTCAAGCCTTTATAGCTGACGCCGCCCTTCCAGGTGCCATTCTTGACTTCCATGAAGCTGTCATAGACCGTGTTGTCGACCCGCTTGACCATCGAGGTCAGGATACTGCCTGGATACAAATGGTTCTGGTTCGAATCGACGCCGATGGCCAGCTTGCCTTTTTCCTTGGCCATTTGCAGCGTACCCATGCCGCTGCCGCCGGCGACGGCGAAGACGACGTCGACGCCGCGCTCGAATTGCGAGCGGGCCAGTTCGCCGCCCTTGGCCGGGTCATTCCAGGCGCCGGACGTGGTGCCGACCATGTTTTGCGTGATTTCCGTCTTCGGATTGACGGCCTTGACGCCTTGCGCGTAGCCGCAGGCGAAGTTGCGGATCAGGGGAATATCGATGCCGCCGATGAAGCCGACTTTCTTGCTCTTGCTGGCCATGGCCGCAGCCACGCCCACCAGGTAGGAGCCTTCTTCCTCCTTGAAGACGACGGAATTGACGTTGCTGCCGGCGGCCTGGCCATCGATCAGCACGAATTTCACGTTCGGGAATTCCTTGGCGACCTTTTGCACGGCTTGCGTTTGCGCAAAGCCGATGGCGGCGATCATGTCGAGCTTCTTGCGGGCCAGGCCGCGCATGACTTGCTCGGCCTGCGTATCGCTCGAGGCTTGCACTTCGATGAAGGAAATGCCCGTGTCTTTTTTGAAGCGCGAGGCGCCTTCGAAAGCGGATTGGTTGAACGACTTGTCGAACTTGCCGCCCGCGTCATACACGACACCCAGTTTTGGGGTAGCCGCGGACGCTTGAGCAGTCAGAAATACGGCTGCGATCGTCAAACTAAATTGTGTAAGTTTCATGAATTGGCTCCTGGAAGATCGATATTGTATATTTTTTATAGGTGAAACATATAATTTGGGGCCGATTTAGCCTGTTTTTGATGCACGAGGTGATAATTCCTTATTAACATTGCACTGTATTGCACAAGATCATTGCTGGCCTTATATGCTTTTGTGTCGACAGTGTGAGGCTCATGCAACAGTCGCGCCCCGTCTCTTTTATAGGTACAACATCGAAGGGGCTGCCGGAGCGGGCTGGGGTGCGCCGTCAGTGGACGGGCAGGGCAAGCACGGGACCGGCGCCGCGATGGGCGTCCGAATCACTATGCATCATGCCAGATATGTATGACAAATACGTTTTTGTTTATGTATTTATATGCGGCGCATATAAATAGTGGTGCCGCAGCTCAGGTAGCCGGGGGATTGATGATATTCAGGAAGGCCCGCACGACGGGCGCGTCGTCGAGCGTGGTGTAACTGATGTACAGGTTGGCCGACGGCGGATTGGTCTTGATCGGCAGAAACACCACGCCGGGCCAGCCGATGCGGCTGGTCGTTTCCGGCACCAGGGTCACGCCCAGGCCCGCGCCCACCATGGCCAGCAGGGTTTGCGGCTCGCTCGCTTCCTGGAAAATCACGGGTTCGAAGCCGGCGTTGACGCAGCATTGCACCAGGTAGCGGGGAAACGCGGATTTGTCGAGGTTCAGGGTCAGCATCGGCTCGTGGGCGATGTCGATCAGCTCGATCGCCGTGTTCTTGGCCAGCGGATGGTGTTCGTTGACGGCCACGCACACGTTTTCGCGGAAGCACAGTTCCTGGCGCAGATTATCGTGGCGCAAGTCGTCATCGTTGAGCTTGGGTTCGCGCCAGAAGCCGACATCGATCTGCTTGGCGCGCAAGGCTTCGTATTGCACCGTGGGACCGAATTCATGGATGGTCCAGGTGACGCGGGGAAATTTGGTCTGGAATTCTTCCAGCAGGCTGGGAATGGGGCCCCACATGGCCGAACCGACGATGCCCACGCGCAAGCGGCCCACTTCGCCGCGGTCGATCTGGCGGATGGTGTCGATGGTCATGCGCATCTTGGCCAGCAGCTCGGCCGCCTCGTTCATCAGCGCCTTGCCCGCCACGGTCAGCTCGAACGTGCGCGTGGTGCGCGCAAACAGGCGCACGCCCAGTTCGCTTTCCAGTTTCATGATCTGCTGGCTCAGGGGCGGCTGCGAGATATGCAGGCGCTCGGCGGCGCGGCTGAAGCTTTTCTCCTCGGCGACGGCAAGAAAATACTTTAACTGTTTCAGATCGATGGACATGCTTTCCTTGCATTACCTGATGCTAAGCGGGAACCCAAGCGCGGGAACGGCGCGCAAGCCATGACAGGCCGCGCGCTTCTTTACAGCAGTCGTATTATCGTGCCACGACCGCCTGCATGGCAATGGCCAGCGCGGTGCCGACTTGCGCATTGTGCTTGACCAGGGCGATATTCGTCGCCAGGCTGCGGCCATCCGTCAGTTGCTTGATGCGCGACAAGAGGAATGGCGTGACTTGCTTGCCCTTCACGCCGCCCGCATCGGCTTCCTGCAGCGCCTGCGTAGTGATGGCATCGATCTCTTCCTTGGGCATCGCTTGCGCGGCCGGCACGGGGTTGCTGACGATCACGCCGCCTTTCAAGCCCAGCTGCCACTTGGTGCCGATGAAGGCGGCCTGTTCCGCTGCCGTGTCGAGGCGGAAATCGGCCTTGAAGCCGCTTTCGCGCGTGAAAAAGGCGGGAAAACCTTCCTGGCCCACGCTGATGACGGGCACGCCATGGGTTTCCAGGTATTCCAGGGTCAGGCCGATGTCGAGGATGGATTTGACGCCCGCGCAGACGACGGCCACCGACGTGTGCGCCAGTTCCTGCAAGTCGGCGGAAATGTCGAAGCTCGTTTCCGCGCCGCGGTGCACGCCGCCGATGCCGCCCGTGACGAACACGGAAATACCGGCCAGTTCCGCGCAGATCATGGTGGCGGCCACGGTGGTGGCGCCCAATTTACCCTGCGACAGCACGAACGGCAGGTCGCGGCGGCTGACCTTCATGGCGTCGGGCGAGGTGCCCAGCAGTTCCAGCTGCTCGGGCGACAGGCCCACGCAGATCTTGCCGTCGATGATGGCGATGGTGGCCGGCACGGCGCCGCCGTCACGGATGATCTGTTCTACTTCGCGCGCCATTTCCACGTTTTGCGGATACGGCATGCCGTGCGAAATGATGGTCGATTCCAGCGCCACGATGGCCTTGCCGGCGGCGCGCGCGGCTAGCACTTCTTGTGAGAACAAGAGGAAATTCTGTAATTGGGTCATGTCAGTCCTGTTGAAAGAGGGTAGGGGGTGGGGGCGCCAGCTCGGCGTCGTCGATGTGGTCGAGCGCGCCGGCGGAAATCAGGGGGGAAACGGTGGCAGCCGATTCCAGGGTCATGGCGGCCAGTTTCAGGCCGCGCCGGCATGCCAGTTTCAAATCGCTGCTGTCGTGGTACAGCGACCAGCAGACGGCGGCGGAAAACGCGTCGCCGGCGCCCGTCACGTCGACGGCGTCCACTTCGCGCGCGGCCAGGTGCACGACAGGCGCGTCCAGGCCGTCGCCATCCGTAAAATACACGCCTTCGCCGCCACAGGTGACGATCACCTGGCGCGCGCCCTGGCGCTGCACTTCGCGGCAGGCGGCGCGCACCTCGAACGCCGTGGGCAAGGCGCGCGCCACGCGCGTTTCCAGTTCGCCCCGGTTGAGGATCAGCAAATGCAAGCCCGTCAGGTCTTGCGGCAGGTGCGCCATCTTCGGCTGCGAGACGGCGACGATGACCAGCGGCGTCGCGTGGGCCGCGTCCTGGCGCGCGTCGGCCAGCAGCGCCTGCACGCTGTCGTGGCTCAGGTTCAGGTCGCAGACGGTGAGGGCGGCGGCGGCGCGCTGCGGCTGGCGGCTGTGCAGAAAGGCCGGGGTCAGCTGTTCGTACAGTTGCATGTTGGCCATCGCCAGCAGCATTTCGCCGTGTTCGTCCAGCACGGCCGTGTAAGTGCCGCTGCTGGTGTTGCTCAAATGCAAGCTGCCGCGCATGTCAATGCCCGCGTCTTCCGCATGCGTCTGCAGCGCATGGCCGGCCGCGTCGTCGCCCAGCGCCGTCAGCAGGGCCACGGGAACCGACAATCGGGCCAGGTTTTCCGCGATGTTGCGGCCCACGCCGCCAAACACTTCTTCCGAGCGCACGGGATTCGAGGTGCCCATCTGCAGGGTGGCCAGGGTGCGCATCTTGCGGTCGAGGTTGGCGGCGCCGATGCACAGCACGGGGCGGCTGTCGGGCAGCACGTAGGCGCGCCCCAGCAGGCGGCGCTCGCGGATCAATCCGGCGATGTGGCCGGCGACGGCCGAGCGAGACAAGCCCAGTTCGCTCGCCAGGTCCTGCTGCGAGATGAAGGGGTTGTTGCGGATCAGCGTGTACAGCTGGTCTTTTTTATTGGTATCGGTCACAGGGCTTCGATAAAGGTTTAAACATTTGTCTGAAACTGTAAACATTTGTCTTTCATATGTCAAGCCCATGTCAAGCCCATGTCAAGTCCGTGTCAGGCGTGCGCGAAAAGCGCTCGTATGGAGCTTGTATGCATGCATTTTCGGGGCATGGCAGGTATGGGCTTGCCTGGACTATAATGTCGGCCATTTATATTTGAATTGTATAAATGGGCAAGAAAAATGGTATTTGCCATACATATTCCGTTTGATGCATAGTGGCGGCAAATAGTGGCAATACGCATTTCGATATACCTGTAACACCATATACATACCCGTAACCTGGGCCGTACTTCTTCACCGGGCACGGCCGCGCAGGCAGCAACCATCATCATTAGTCAATCAGAGGATAACCATGTCGAACAACGCCCCCTTCCACGCCGCCGAAATCATCCGTGCCCGCGCTCCCGCAAATTTCAAGCCGCGCGTGGCGATGATCCTCGGCTCCGGCCTGGGTGTGTTGGCCGAGCAGATGACGGACGCCGTCAGCATCAGCTTTGACGAATTGCCAGGCTTCCCGATCAGCACCGTGCACGGCCATGCCGGCGAACTGGTGGTCGGCACCCTGTCGGGCGTCGCCGTCGTCTGCATGAAGGGCCGTGGCCACTTCTATGAAGGCTATGGCATGGGCGTGATGACGAGCGCCATCCGCACCCTGAAACTGCTGGGCTGCGAAATGCTGTTCGTCACCAACGCCGCCGGCTCCCTGCGCCCTGAAGTGGACGCCGGCAGCCTGGTGGCCATCAGCGACCATATCAACCTGCTGCCAGGCACGCCGATGGTCGGCCCGAACGACGACCGCTTCGGCCCGCGCTTCTTCAGCATGGCCAACGCCTACGATGCGGACTTGCGCAAGCTGGTCAAGGACACGGCAGCGGCCAGCGGCATCACCCTGCACGAAGGCGTGTTCGTCGCCTACCCGGGCCCGAACTTCGAGACGGCCGCGGAAATCCGCATGATGGCCCGCCTGGGCGCCGACACGGTCGGCATGTCCGTGGTGCCGGAAGTGGTCTCGGCCCGTCATTGCGACCTGAAAGTGGTGGGTGTATCGGTCATCACCAACCTGGCCGAAGGCATGTCGCCATTCGCCCTGTCGCACGAGCAAACCCTGAAATACGCGGCCATCGGCGCGAAAGACCTGGTCAAGCTGATCCTCGCTTTCCTCGCCACCGTATCGGCTACGCCGCAAGCCTAAGCACTTTTTTACGCAGTAGCGGCGCGCCACGCACCGGCGCTGCCGCGCGGCAGGCCGGCAAAAACCGGCCTACACTGTCCGCATCACCCCGCATCATTCCCTAAAGCGAGCCTTATCATGTCACGCGCATTTATCCTCCTGCTTGATTCCTTCGGCCTTGGCGCGACGCCAGACGCCGCCAAGTATGGCGACGCAGGTGCCAATACCTTTGGCCATATTGCCAGCACTGTCGCCAAAAGCGGCAAGACCTTGAAACTCCCGAACATGGAACGCCTGGGCCTGGGCGCCGCCGCCCACCTGGCCAGCGGCGAATGGGCCACGGGCTTCGACCAGCGCGACGGTTTCACCGGCGCCTACGGCGCGGCGCGCGAGCGCTCCACCGGCAAGGACACGCAGAGTGGCCACTGGGAAATCGCCGGCGTGCCCGTCGAATTCGACTGGGGATACTTCCCCCGCACCACGCCATCGTTCCCCGCCGACCTGACCGACAAATTGAAAGCCATGGCCGGCGTGCCGGGCTTCCTCGGCGACTGCCATGCCTCGGGCACGGACATCATCAACAAGCATGGCGACGAGCACGTCGCCACCGGCAAGCTGATTATCTATACCTCGGGCGACTCGGTGATGCAGATCGCCGCGCACGAAGAATCGTTCGGCCTCGAACGCCTGTACGAAGTGTGCGAAATGGCCTTCAAGCTGGTCGAGCCGTACAACATCGGCCGCGTCATCGCCCGCCCTTTCACCGGCAGCAATGGCAACTACACGCGCACGTCCAACCGCCACGATTATGCGGTGGCGCCACCAAGCAAGACCCTGCTCGACCACGTCAAGGATGCGGGCGGCGAAGTCGTCGGCCTGGGCAAGATCAGCGACATTTTCGCCACCCAGGGCATCTCGCGCGTCGTCAAAGGCGTCGACAACATGGCGCTGTTCGAAGCGCTGTTGAAGACGGCCGACGAAGTGCAGGACAAGTCGCTCACGTTCGTGAACTTCGTCGATTTCGACCAGGCGTTCGGCCACCGCCGCAACGTCGAAGGCTATGCCGACGCGCTGCGCGAAATGGATGGTCGCCTGCCGGAATTCATGGCCAAGCTCAAGGAAGGCGACCTGGTCGTGATCACCGCCGACCATGGCTGCGACCCGACCTGGCACGGCTCCGACCACACCCGCGAACACATTCCGATGATCTTCTTCGGCCCCGGCGTCGCCCCGCGCGCACTGGGTATTTCCGAGACCTTCTCCGATATTGGCCAAACCCTCGCCAAGCACCTTGGCGTACCACCACTTGCTAATGGAACCAGCTTGTTATGACACTCATGCACCCCGAATTCAAGCGTAACGAGGCCGTAGGCCTCGACCTGGGCTGGATCAACCAGATCCGCGTCAACCGCGCCGCGACGGACCGCCGCGCGGCCAGCCTGGCGAACCGCCGTACGGTGAAAAAGGAATACCAGGCCGCCTGGCTGGTCAGAGCAATCCAGATGATCGACCTGACCACCCTGGGCGGCGACGATACGCCGGGCCGCGTGGAACGCCTGTGCATGAAGGCCATGCGCCCGCTGCGCGCCGACCTGATGGAGGCGTTGGGCTTGACGCAGTTGAGCACCGGCGCCGTGTGCGTGTACCACGAGATGATCCAGCCAGCCGTGAAAGTCATCCAGGGCCGCCTGCCTATCGCCGCCGTGTCGACGGGTTTCCCGGCCGGCCTGACGAGCATGGAAACGAAGCTGCGCGAGATCGAACTGTCGGTCGCCGCCGGCGCTTCCGAGATCGATATCGTCATCACGCGCCAGCACGTCCTGAACGGCAACTGGCAAGTGCTGTACGATGAAATGCTGGCTTACCGCAAGGCGTGCGGCGAAGCGCACGTGAAGGCGATTCTCGCCACGGGCGACTTGCTGACCATGGAAAACGTGGCCAAGGCCTCGTGGGTCTGCATGATGGCCGGCGCCGATTTCATCAAGACGTCCACCGGCAAAGAGGGCGTCAACGCCACCATCCCCGTGGCCCTGACGATGGTGCGCACGATCCGCGAATACCACGAGCAGACGGGTTTTCAGGTGGGCTTCAAGCCGGCCGGCGGCGTCAGCTCGGCCAAGAGCGCGCTGCAATACCTGACCCTGATGAAGGAAGAACTGGGCAACGAATGGCTGCAGCCGCACCTGTTCCGCATCGGCGCTTCCAGCCTGCTGACCGACATCGAGCGCCAGCTCGAGCACTACGTCACCGGCAGCTACTCGGCCAATCATCGTCACGCACAACCTTAAAGAACATTCGTCATGCCTACAATTAACGAGATTCTCACTACTATGGACTACGGCCCTGCTCCCGAAAGTCAAAAAGAAGCACAGGCGTGGCTCGACGGCCACCAGCGCAAGTTCGGCCTGTTCATCGACAACGCCTGGAGCGAGCCGGCCGAGCTGTTCGCCTCGACCAATCCTGCCGACGGCACGCAACTGGCCGAGCTGACGCAGGCGAGCGATGCCGACGTCGAACGCGCCGTGGCGGCGGCGCGCCGCGCGCTGCCCGTCTGGCAAGGCATGGGCGGCCATGGCCGCGCGAAAGTCATGTACGCGCTGGCCCGTCTGCTGCAAAAGCATGCGCGCCTGTTCGCCGTGCTGGAAACCCTGGACAACGGCAAGACCATCCGCGAAACGCGCGACATCGACCTGCCGCTGGCCGCGCGCCATTTCTACCATCACGCCGGCTGGGCGCAGCTGCAGTCGGAAGAATTCGCCGACTACCGCGCCGTGGGCGTGGTGGGCCAGATCGTGCCGTGGAATTTCCCCCTGCTGATGCTGTCGTGGAAAATCGCCCCGGCCCTGGCGGCCGGCAACACGGTGGTCTTCAAACCGGCCGAATTCACGTCGCTGACCGCCATGCTGTTCGCCGAACTGTGCGTGCAGGCGGGCGTGCCGGCCGGCGTCGTCAACATCGTCACCGGCGATGGCCGCGTGGGCTCGGCCATCGTCAACCATCCCGGCGTCGACAAGATCGCGTTCACGGGGTCGACGGAAGTGGGCCGTTTGATTCGCGAGGTGACGGCCGGCAGCGGCAAGAAGCTGTCGCTCGAATTGGGCGGCAAGTCGCCGTTCATCGTCTTTGAAGACGCGGACCTGGACGGCGCCGTGGAAGGCCTGGTCGATTCGATCTGGTTCAACCAGGGACAAGTGTGCTGCGCCGGTTCGCGCCTGCTGGTGCAGGAATCGATCCAGGAACGCTTCCTGAACAAGGTACGCGCGCGCATGGAAAACCTGCGTCTCGGCTCGCCGCTGGACAAATCGATGGACGTGGGCGCGCTGGTCGACCCGGTGCAGCGCCAGCGCATCGCCGCGCTGGTCGATTCGGCCCGCGCCGAAGGCTGCGACGTATGGCAACCGGCGTGCGAATTGCCGGCAGACGGCTCCTGGTTCCCGCCGACGCTGATCACGGGCGCGTCGACGTCGGCCGCCGTGGCACAGGCTGAAATCTTCGGCCCGGTGCTGGTGGCGATGAGCTTCCGCACGCCGCCAGAGGCGGTGCAGCTGGCGAACAACACGGTGTACGGCCTGGCCGCCAGCGTGTGGACCGAGTCGATCAGCCTGGCCCTCGATATCGCACCGGCCATCAAGGCTGGCGTGGTGTGGATCAACAGCGCCAACCAGTTCGACGCGGCGTGCGGCTTCGGCGGCTACCGCGAATCGGGCTTCGGCCGCGAAGGCGGCCGCGAAGGCATGCTGGAATACATGACGGCCCTGGCCGAAGATGCGCGTCCGGCCTTGCCGGTGGTGGAAGCGAAAGCCAAGGGCAATGCGAAGCCGGTGGCCGCCGGCCCGTTCGCCATCGACCGCACGGCCAAGATGTACATCGGCGGCAAGCAGGCGCGCCCTGACGGCGCCTACAGCGCGCCCGTCTTTGGCGCGAACGGCGCCTTGCTGGCCGAAGTGGGCGTGGGCAGCCGCAAGGATATCCGCAACGCCGTCGAAGCGGCCCACAAGGCTTCCGGCTGGACCAGCGCCACGGCGCACAACCGCGCGCAAGTGCTGTACTACATCGCCGAAAACCTGGCCGCGCGCGCCGACGAATTTGCCGCCCGCATCGCCGCCATGACGGGCAGTAAAAATCCCGAGAAGGAAGTGCAGGCCTCGATCGAACGCCTGTTCTACTACGCCGCCTGGGCCGACAAGTACGACGGCCTGGCGCACCAGCCGCCGACGAAGGGCATCACCGTGGCGCTGAACGAAGCGGTCGGCGTGATCGGCATCGTCTGCCCGAACGAAGCGCCTTTGCTGGGCTTTATTTCGCTGGTGGCGCCGGCCATCGCGCTGGGCAACCGCGTGGTGGTGGTGCCGTCGGAAGCGCATCCGCTCTCCGCGCTGGACCTGTACCAGGTGTTCGACACGTCCGACCTGCCGGGCGGCGTCGTCAACATCATCAGCGGCAACGCCGATGAACTGGCGCGCACGCTGGCCACGCACGCCGACATCGACGCCGTCTGGCGCCATGACGGTTCCGCTGAAGGTTGCGCGGAAGTCGAGCGCCTGTCGGCCGGCACGCTGAAGCGCACCTGGGTCGGCGGCGCCAAGGGCCGCGACTGGTACAGCGCCGCGCAAAGCGGTGGCCGCGCCGTGCTGGCGCATGCGTCGCAAGTGAAAAACGTGTGGATTCCTTACGGCGTCTGATAAGTCACTAGCGTTACAAAGCTGGGGTCAGATCCGCAGGGACTGACCTCAGATCTCATGATTGGAGTTATTCCATGTTGTTAACCCAGGAAATCATCCGCAAGAAGCGCGACAAGGGCGTGCTGAGCGCCGAGGAAATCCAGTTTTTCGTGCGCGGCATCACGGACGGCAGCGTCAGCGAAGGCCAGATCGCGGCGCTGGGCATGGCCGTCTATTTCAATGACATGAACATGGACGAGCGCGTGGCGTTCACCCTGGCCATGCGCGATTCCGGCCAGGTGCTGGACTGGCGTGCGCTGAACCTGCCTGGCCCCGTCGTCGACAAGCATTCGACGGGCGGCGTGGGCGACGTCGTCTCCCTGCTGCTGGGTCCCATGGTCGCGGCATGCGGCGGCTACGTGCCGATGATCTCGGGCCGCGGCCTGGGCCACACGGGCGGCACGCTGGACAAGTTCGACGCCATTCCCGGCTATTGCACGGTGCCGGACAATGCATTGTTCCGCAAGGTGGTCAAGGAAGTTGGCGTGGCCATCATCGGCCAGACGGCGCAGCTGGCGCCGGCCGACAAGCGTTTCTACAGCATCCGCGACGTCACCGCCACCGTGGAATCGGTGGCCATGATCACCGGCTCCATCCTGTCGAAGAAACTGTCGGCGGGCCTGGACGCGCTGGTGATGGACGTCAAGGTGGGCACGGGCGCCTTCATGCCGACTTACGATAAATCGGTGGAGCTGGCCGAGAGCATCGTCGCCGTCGGCAATGGCGCGGGCATGCAGACCTCGGCGATCCTGACGGACATGAACGAATCGCTGGCGCCTTACGCGGGCAATGCGCTGGAAGTGCGCGGCGCCATGGATTACCTGACGGGCCGTTCGCGTCCCGCGCGTCTGCACGAAGTGACCCTGGCGCTGTGCGCCGAGATGCTGGTGCTGGGCGGCCTGGCTGTCTCCGAAGAGGAGGCGCGCGTGAGATTGACGGCGGCCCTCGATTCGGGCGCGGCGGCCGAACGCTTCGCGCGCATGGTGTCCGCCCTGGGCGGCCCGGCGGACCTGCTCGAGCATCCGGACAAGCACCTGGAACCGGCGCCGTTCATCGTGCCGGCGCCGGCGCTGTCGTCCGGTTACGCCAATGTGCGCGATTGCCGCGCCATCGGCCTGGCCGTCGTCGCCCTGGGCGGTGGCCGCCGCCGGCCGACGGACAGCATCGATTTCGCCGTCGGCCTGACGGACCTCGTTGGCCTGGGCGAGCAGGTATCCGTCGGCCAGCCGCTGGCCATGGTGCACGCGCGCACGGAGGCGGCGGCGCAGCAAGCCGTCAGGGAAATCCAGGAAGCATATGCCATCGGCGCGGTGGCGCTGGCGGGCAATCCGGTGATTTACCGTACCATTCGTCCGTAAAGTAACACTGGGGTCAGACCCCCGTTTGCGATAGCGCTGAGCTATGTGTCAGCGGTGTTGAGGGTCTGACCCCGGCCTTAATGATTTCAAAGGTATTGCAGAAAAAATGAACAACCAAGAACTGATCGCCGAAGCCAATGCCGGCCGCGAACTGGCCTACGCGCCATACTCGCGCTTTAAAGTAGGCGCGGCGCTGCTGTGCAAGGATGGCCGCGTCTTCCGTGGCTGTAATGTGGAAAACGCCGCGTATGGCCTGTGCAACTGCGCCGAGCGCACGGCGTTTTTCAGCGCCATCGCGCATGGCTGTAAACCAGGCGACTTCGCCAAACTGGCCGTCACGGGCGACACGGCGGAACCGATCTCGCCATGCGGCGCCTGCCGCCAGGTGATGTTCGAGCTGGGCGGCGCCGACCTGCCGGTGATCCTGACGAATCTGAAAAACGATGTCATGGAAGTGACGGCGGGCTGGCTGCTGCCGCACGGCTTCGGCAATTCCGACCTGGACATGAAGTAACAGGATCCGCTTGAACAAGACGATCGACATCCAGGCGGCCGTGGCGATTGCCGCGGCCGAAGCCATGGCGGCCAAGACGCAGGGTACCTTCGGCGTGGGCGGCGTGCTGCTCGATGGCGCCGGCAACGTGCTGCAATCGATGCACAACAACGTCGTGCGCCAGGGCCTGGTGTTCGACCCCACCGCGCATGGCGAGCGCCAGCTGGTGGACTGGTATTTCGCCGAGCGGGCCAAGGGCACGCCCTTGCCGCCGCCGGGCGAACTGACCATCGTCACCTCGCTCGACCCCTGCTGCATGTGCACGGGGGCGATTCTGGCGGCCGGTTTCAACGTGGTGGTGGCCGCCCCCGACGTCAAGGCGGGCATCAATTACGATGGCGCCGCCACCTTCGCGGCCTTGCCGGCGCCGCTGCGGGCGCAGGCTGACCGCAGCTTTTGTTATCCGGCCGTGCGCGGCGCCACCGAGTACGCGCGCCCGCCGTCCGGCGCCGCGCCCAAATCCTTTTTCATCGGCAAGAGCATCCACGAGGCGACGCAGGCATTGTGCTCGCTCGTGTTCGAAGCGACCTCGGCGCAGGTGATGCAGCTGCTGAACGCCGGCGACGACGTGCAGCTGCGCGATCCGGCCACCTTGCCGTCCGAGCATGCCGTGGTGCGCGCCCTGCGCCGCCGCTATCCCGACGCCCTGACTTACCGCTGCGCGCCGCATGCGCCCGATGCGGGCCTGGCGCCGTTCCTGCAGGCGGCCATGGAGCAGGATGTGCGCGATGGCGGCCAGGGCGACGCGGCCGCCTTGCTCGATTCCTTCGGCAACCTGCTGCTGTGCATGCCGGGAAAAATGGCGCAATCGGCCATCCGCACGCCGTTCATGGAATGCACGCGCCAGTACGCGCAGCTGCGTTTTGAGTTGATGGCGCATGCGGCGCCGGCGCTGCAGGAAGAGATCAAAAGCTACCTGGGCCACCCCAAGCACGGCACCTTCGTGCTGGCCATCGGCCCGGACGATGGCGCCGCCAGTTTCATGACCCTGGGCGCCTACGGCTCCACCATGGAAGGGGCGCTGCCGGAGAATAATCCGGCGCAATTCCAGTACGTGCGCCCGGCCATGGCGCAAGACGCGCTGCTGGCGCTGTGCGAGACGATGCCGCCGCTGTACCGCAAGCTGATACGCATCCGGCCGCGCCAGGTGGCGAGCCCGGCCCTGGTCCAGGCGCTAGGCTAGCCTAGGCGTCGTCGTCGGGCAGGTTTTTCAGTAAAAAGTCGCGCACGTTTTCGCCCGCCACGCGGCGGATCTGCGCTTCCGACAAGCCTGCGTCGAGCAGGGCCTGCGTCAATCGCGGCAAGCCGGTGGCGTCGATGGCCGTGGTGACGGCGCCGTCGAAGTCCGAGCCATAGGCCACGTGTTCGGCGCCGATCAGTTTTACCGTGTAGCCGATGGCGCGCGCGATGGACGCCACGTCCTTGCCGCAGACGGCCGTATTCCAGAAACCGATGCCCACCAGGCCGCCCTGGGCGGCGATGCGCTTCAAGTGCGCGTCGCTGAGGTTGCGCCCATTGGCGCAGGTGCCGCGCACGCCCGTGTGCGACACCATCACGGGGCGTTTCGCCAACGTCAAGACGTCGTCGATGGTGGCCGGCGAGGCGTGTGCCAGGTCGACGATCATCTTGCGCTGCTCCATGGCGCGCAGCCATTGCCGGCCCAGCGGCGTCAATCCGCCTTTCTTCAAGCCGTGCTGGGAGCCGGACAGTTCCGTGTCGAAGAAATGCGTGGGCGCGGCCATGCGGTAGCCGGCCCGGTACAAGGTATCGAGGTTGTCCAGCTTGCCTTCGAGCGCATGCGCGCCTTCCAGGGTCAGCCAGCCGGCGAGCAGGCTAGGATCGTACTCGCGCGCGGCGATGAAGCTGCGCAGTTGGGCGCGGCTGCCGATGACCCGCACCTTGCCTTGGCTTTTCGCCGCTTGCTGGCGCAGTTCGTCGGCCTGGTAGCTGGCGCGCGCCAGCAGGCTGTTCCAGGTGGCGGGCGGCAAGCCTTGCGCCACCACCAGCGCCGTGATGTTGTCCGTGTCGCTGCCATTGCGCTCGATATTCATCTTGCGCGGCGTCTTGGTGACGACGGAAAAGGCTTGCAGCGCCACGTTGGCTCGCTGCAGGCGGGGAAAGTCGACATGGCCGCGCTGGCTGTCTCGGTTCAGATTGCGTTGCCACAGCAGGCTGTCCGCGTGCAGGTCGGCGATCCACAGGCTCTGGTGCAGGGCCAGAGCAGCTGTCGATGGGGCCTTGCCAGACGGAGGATGGACACGGTTGAGGTGCTCGTCGACGAGGACGGGGGCGGACAGGAAGCCGCCGATCAGCGCAAGGCTGGCGGCGGCGAGGGTGCTGATGATCATCGTTCTCCGTTTTACCATGGATCGTAGGTGCCCAGGCTCCAGATATGGCCTTCCGGGTCGCGGCAAGTGAAGCCCCGTCCGCCGTAATCTTCATCCTTGATGTCGAGGACGATTTCGGCGCCGGCTTCGCGCGCGCTGCGGTAGACGGCATCGGCGTCGCTGACGACCAGGTAGCAGTTTTGCGTGTTGGCGCCGCCGACGTCGCCGGGCAGTTTCATCAGGCGGCCATAGTCGCTGTCGATGGCTGGCGCCACCATGACCATGCCATTGCCGAAGCTGAGTTGCGCATGGGCGACGCCACCGTTGCCGTCGGGTACGATCAATTGTTTTTCAAAGCCGAGCGCCTTGCACAGCCATTCAATGGCGGCGGGCGCGTCGCGGTAGCGCAGGCAGGGGATGGTCGTCGCGGTGGTCGTTCTTGCAGTCGTGGTCATCAGAAAACTCCTATGGCTGAGGGGGAGTAACTTCGATTGTCAATCTTGCGTAGCGTTCCGTCTCAATACCATCCGTCGGGAGGGCTTTGATGCCCGTCAGTGCCGCGCCCCTTCATAGTGCCATAGAACAATCATTGCACTCTTGCCACGCCGCAAATTTTATTGCGGCGACTGCTGCGAGCCCGGTGTTTTTTCGTCCGCGCCGGCATCGTCGCTGTTGCTGGCCCATTTCAGCAGCATGACGAGGGCAAACAGCATGATGGCCAGCGGCAAGATGGTGATCAGGAACGCCAGGCCCAGGCAGCACGCCAGCAGCATGGGCCAGGACATGGCGCGCAGGGCGGCCATGCCCTGGCGCGTGTAAGCGCACAGCTCGTCCCAGAAAGCGCTGAAGGAAGTGCTGCCCGGTGCCGGATTGATGTCTTTCATGCCGTTCTCCTGTCGTGTGGATGCCGCTGCCGTATGCAGGCTGGCGATGCATCCACTATAGGCAAAACCCCGCTGGCAGATATCGCGTATGCGACGAATGGCAGGAATGGCGGACCGAACGGCGACAAACCGGGACAAACGGTTATTCAAACACCTTGAGTTTCAACTGGAAACTGAGGGCGCCATACAGGCGGTCCTTATAGGATGGCACGATGGCGATATTCACGCCCACGCGCTGGTATTCATAGCTGATGGTGGGCACCAGGGCAGGGAACCAGCCGCCATCGCGCATCTTCGGATAGCCGCTGAAGCCGCCAACGACGGCGCCGACGCGCAGCGGGCCCACCTTGATCGGCTGGTAGTACACGCCCAGGTAGTTCGAATAGGCGCGGTCGCTATTGTAGAAGCGCCCTGCCGTGACCGACGCGACGGTGGAAAAGCGGTATTCGGCGCCCAGGCCCGGATTGCTGTCGTTCAGATTCTTGTCGCGCTGAAAGTGATACGAATAAAAGCCCGCGTTGAGCCAGGTTTCGCTGAGCGGCTGCTTATCGATCATGCTCACAACATCGGCGTGCGCGCCGCAGGCATATGCCAGCATCAGTGCGCCTAGGGACAATCGTTTCATGCGTGCTTCATCCTTATGATTTCATATTCTGTGGGCTGGCCTGGTCTGGCGCTGCCGCGATCGTATCACCAAGTTGGCTGCGCTTCTAAGCAATATTGAAAGGGCGGAACCGACGGCTGTTCTCCCGCCTGTTCAAAGCGTCATCCGGATGGCCCGGGCGTTCTACGGGCGGCGCCGGGAGAATGATTCTTATTTTGCAATTGTGTTTGCATAATTATTATAAAAGTTGTTGATTTGAGACATCTCAAATCAAATAGATATGATATTCTGGCGTCAAGTTAATTTTCTTTTTGGAAATAAAAATGCCAAGCATGCCTAAATTGCCACTCCTTCTCGTTCTGTCGACCGTGTTCGCTGCCGGCGCCGCGCAAGCCGGTGTTGTCGATCTGGGTATCGGTGGCGCCAATTTGTATTCCCTGAGCAACTTCAGCGCGTCCAGCAGCGATGTCGAAGGCGGCGTGCTGGTGGCCGGTAACCTGTCGGCGTCGAGCTATTCGATCAATGACAAGAACAAGGACGCCTACGTCACGCATGGTAATAGCGGCTATGCGCTGGTCGTTGGCGGCAACCTGAACTACAGCTCCGGTTCCATCAAGAACGGCAATTACTATGTGGGCGGCAGCACGACGACGAGCAGCGTGGGCCTGAACACAGCCACGAAGACGAGCACCTCGCCCGTCGCGTTCGCCTCCACCTCGGCCCAACTGAAAAACACCTCGACCTCGCTGGCGAAAGTGGCGTCCACGGGCAGCAGCTCCGTGGCCTACGGCGGCATGACCCTGAAGGGCGGCACGGGCAGCGTGCAAGTGTTCGACCTGACTTCCGCGACGTTGGGCTCGGTGAACAACTTCAAGTTCAGCAACCTGCACACGAACGACACCTTGATCCTCAATATCAGCGGCAAGAATGTGAACCTGTCCGGCGGCTACGGCGATTTCAGCAAATACAATGTGCTGTACAACTTCTATGAAGCGCAAAGCATCACCTTGAATGGCGTGGGCCTGTACGGCAGCATCCTGGCGCCGCTGGCGACCCTGGCCGGCGGCAATGGCCAGATCAACGGCAACGTGGTGGTGGGTAACTGGGCTTCGAACATCCAGGTTAACGCCAACCATTATTTCAACGCCACCAACGTGGCCGGTTATGTCTCGGCCGTGCCCGAACCGGAAACCTATGCGATGCTGTTGGCAGGCCTGGGCCTGGTTGGCTTCATGGCGCGCCGCCGCAAGGGAAGGACGGCAGCCTAAGCGTTCGCGCTGTTCAGGAAACCGCCTTGCAGGGCGGTTTTTTTTCGCCTGCCGGCGGCATGGACACGGCCGCCAGCACCATGTGCGCGATCAGGGTTTCCGCATCCTCGTAATCCTTGCGCGTGAGCTGCTTGCGTTCCAGCACCAGGGCCATCTGCGGCGAAAAATCCGCATACGATTGCGTCATGGCCCAGATGGCGAACATCAGGTGCGTGGCGTTGACGGGCGCGATCTTGCCGGCCGCGATCCAGGCTTCGAAGACGGCGATATCCTTGCGCAGCAGGGGCACGACCCTGTCGCGTATCTGCGCACCGTACAGGGGCGCGCCATTGATCACCTCCAGCGCATACACGCGCGAAGCCCACGGCTGTTCGCGCGAAAAACGCAGCTTGGCGCCGATGTACGCGCGCAGCACGTCGCGCGGCTCGTCGTGTTCATTGGCCAGCGATTCCATGCGCGCCAGCCAGTCGTCGAGCACGTCGTCGAGCACGCGCTGGTACAGCAACTGCTTGGACGGGAAGTAATACATCAGGTTTTGCTTCGACAGGCCGGCCCGCTCGGCGATGGTGGCGATCGACGCGCCCTCATAGCCGCTTTGCGCGAACACGCGCACGGCTTGCTCCAGGATGTCCGCCTCCAGGCGGTCGCGGTTTTGCAGGCGCCGGCCGCCGGTATTTTTCATGGAAAGGGCAGGGGATTTGTCGCTGGCCATGGCGGGTTCCTCAGCGTGGGCGGATCGTTTGCAGGAAGGCCTGCAGCACAGGGGTATCGGTGTAGGCCACGTTGAAGCGGAACCACACCGTCTCGGGCGCGCGCAGCATGAAAAATTCGTTCGGCGACAGCAGGATGCCGGCCTTCAAGGCCATGTCGGCGATGATCTTGCCATTCCACTCCGGCGTCTGCACGTCGGGCCAGCCGGCGCTGACGAACATGCCGCCGCGCGGACGCGCCACGGGCGCCATGCCCGCCTGCGCCAGGCAGTCGATGCTGCGCTCGCGGGCCGCCTCGAGCTGCGCCACCAGGCGTTCCACCATGCGCTTGTAGGGCCGCGCGGAGACGGCGTGGTAGACGGCGCGCTCGTTGATTTCCGACGTCGTCAGTCCCGCCAGCATTTTCACTCGCACCAGTTCGGCCACCAGCGGCGGCGAGGCGCAGATCGACCCCACGCGCAGCACGGGCGACAGGGTCTTGGAAAAACTGCCCACGCGGATCACGCGGCGCAAGCCGTCCATGGCCGCCAGCGACGCGTCGCCGCGCGCCGCCAGTTCGCGGTAGATATCGTCTTCCACCAGCCAGAAATCGAATTGCTCGGCCAGCGCCAGCAGGCGGTGCGCCTGCGCCTGGCTGAGCGAGGTGCCGAGCGGATTTTGCAGCACCGTGTTGACGAACATCAGCTTGGGCTGCGTGCGCGCGGCTTCAACGGCCAGCGCTTCGAGATCGAGCCCCGCCTCGCCCCGCGCAATGCCGACGGGGATGCAGCCGTGGTGGCGGATCAGCGACTGCAGATTGCTGTAGCCGGGGTCTTCCACCAGCACCGTGTCGCCCGGCTTGGTCAGGCTGCGCAGGATCAGGTCAAAGGCGTGCGTGGCGCCATGCGTCAGCAAGACCTGGTCCGGCTCCACCTGGAACAGCTCTTCCGACAAGCTGGCGGCCAGGTGCTGGCGCAGCGAGGGAAAGCCCAGCGGGTGGCCGTAGCCGCGCAGCCGGCTGGCGGGAATGCGCATGGCCTGGCGCACGGCATCGAGCACGGTCGCTTCGCCATACATCTCGGGCGGCAGCCAGCCCGCGCCCACGGGCAGGGCGTCGGACACGCCCGAATACAGGTCCGGCGTGAGGGCGTCGATGGCGGTGGGGCTGGCAAGGGTGCTGGCAATGAGGGCTGCCTGCGGTGAGGCGGCGACATCGTGGCGCGCGACGAAGTAGCCGGAACCGCGCCGCGACGACAGCAGGCCCAGGTTGACCAGGCGGTCATACGATTCGACGACGGTAAAAGTCGACACGCCATTGCAGCGGGCGAACTGGCGCACGGAGGGCATGCGCGTGCCGATGCGCAGGGCGCGGCTGCCCACCATGACGCTGATGGCGATGACGATCTGCTCAACGAGGCCGCCCTTTTTCTGGCGGTCGATGTCCAGCACGGGCCAGCCACTGGCGTTACCTTCGCCCTCGTCCTGTTTCACGTCGTGCGTCACCGGTGGCTCCTTATGCTGCCTTGCGCAAAAAAAACTGTATTGGTTTTTCGACCTGTACGGTTGGGATACTTTGCCGTTTGTGTATCTGTGCCATTGGGGATGGCCTGTCTATTATTACATCAGCTTTTTGCCAACTGGTAAATTATTTTACGCTTCGTCAAAAACGATCCTGGCTCCGCGCCAGCCCATCCCAAGGAGAAGGTCATGAACGAAACAAGGCCGGAATCGATGTCGGCATTCTGGATGCCGTTTACGAACAACCGCGATTTCAAGGCCAACCCTCGCCTGCTGGTGTCGGCCGAAGGCATGTACTACAAGGACGTCGATGGCAACGCCATCCTCGATGGCACGGCCGGCCTGTGGTGCGTGCCGTGCGGCCATGCACAGCCGAAGATCGTCGGCGCCATCCGCGACATGGTGGGCCAGCTCGACTTCGCGCCCACCTTCCAGATGGGCCATCCGGCCGCCTTCGACCTGGCGGAAAAACTGATGGACTACACGGGGCATAAGTTCGGCCACGTTTTCTACACCAACTCCGGTTCCGAAGCCGTCGACACGGCCTTGAAGATCGCGCTGGCCTACCACCGGGCGCGCGGCGAGGGGGCGCGCACGCGCCTGATCGGCCGCGAACGCGGCTACCACGGCGTGGGCTTCGGCGGCATTTCCGTGGGCGGCATCGGCGGCAACCGCAAGACCTTCGGCCCCTTGCTGCCCGGCGTGGACCACCTGCCGCACACGCATAACCTCGACAAGAACGCCTACACGGTGGGCGAGCCCGAATACGGCACCCACCTGGCCGATGAACTGGAACGCATCGTCGCCCTGCACGACGCCTCGACGATTGCCGCCGTCATCGTCGAACCGGTGGCCGGCTCCACGGGCGTGCTGATCCCGCCGAAAGGCTATCTGAAACGCTTGCGCGAGCTGTGCACCAAGCACGGCATCCTCCTGATCTTCGATGAAGTGATCACGGGATTCGGCCGCATGACGACGCCGTTCGCCGCCGATTATTTCGACGTCGAGCCGGACCTGATGACGACGGCCAAGGGCCTGACCAACGGCATGGTGCCGATGGGCGCCGTGTTCAGCAAAAAATACATCCACGACGCCTTCATGGACGCGCCGCCCGGCATCGAACTGTTCCACGGCTACACGTATTCCGGCCACCCGCTGGCTTGCGCCGCCTCGCTGGCCACCTTGCAAGTGTTCGAGGAGCAGGACATCCTGGGCCACGCGAAAAGTATGCAGGCGTATTGGAGCGACGCCGTGCATTCCCTGAAAGGCTTGCCGCACGTGATCGACTTGCGCAGCATCGGCCTGATCGCCGGCATCGAACTCGCCCCCATCGCCGGCAAACCCGGTGCGCGCGCCTTCAAGGCCTTCAAGCAAGCCTTCGCCGACGGCGTGCTGATACGTACGACGGGCGACATCATCGCCCTGTCGCCGCCGCTGGTGCTGGAAAAACAGCATATCGACGAGCTGTTCGGCAAGCTGGCCAAGGTACTCAAAAATCTCGACTAAGGAACACCATGAACACGCTCGACACCATCACCCACTACATCAACGGCGCCAAAGTCGACACGAATAGCGGCCGCTATGGCGACGTCTACAACCCCGCGTTGGGCGTACCCGTCGCCCGGGTGGCGCTGGGCACCAGCGAAGACGTCGACTCTGCCGTGCAGGCGGCGGCCGCCGCCTTTCCCTCCTGGTCGGCCACGCCGCCGCTGACGCGCGCGCGCGTGCTGTTCCGCTACCTGCAGCTGTGCCAGCAGCATACGGACGAGTTTGCCGCCATGCTCACGCGCGAGCATGGCAAGACCTTCGCCGACGCCCAGGGCGAGGTGGCGCGCGGCATCGAGATGGTGGAATTTGCCGTCGGCATCCCGCAATTGCTGAAAGGCGAATTCACGGACCAGATTTCGCGCGGCATCGACGCCTGGTCCATGCGCCAGGCGCTCGGTGTGGTGGCCGGCATCACGCCATTCAATTTTCCCGTGATGGTGCCGATGTGGATGTTCCCCGTCGCCATCGCCTGCGGCAATACCTTCGTCCTGAAACCGTCCGAGCGCGATCCGTCCGCCTCCCTGCTGCACGCCAAATTGCTGAAGGAGGCCGGCCTGCCCGACGGCGTCTTCAACGTGGTGCAGGGCGACAAGGTGACGGTCGACGCCTTGCTCGACCACCCGGTCGTGCAGGCGATCAGCTTTGTCGGTTCCACGCCCATCGCCGAATACATCTATGCGCGCGGCAGCGCCAGCGGCAAGCGCGTGCAAGCGCTGGGCGGCGCGAAAAACCACATGGTGGTGATGCCCGACGCAGACATGGACATGACGGTCGATGCGCTGATCGGCGCGGCCTACGGTTCGGCGGGCGAACGCTGCATGGCCATCTCCGTCGTCGTGGCCGTGGGCGACGCGGGCGACAAGTTGATCGACGCACTGGCGACGCGCACGGCCGCACTGAAAGTGCGCGACGGCATGGCCGATGGCGCGGAAATGGGACCGGTCGTGTCGCTGGCCGCCAAGCAGCGCATCGAAAAACTCATCGCCTCGGGCGTGCAGCAGGGCGCGACGTTGGTGGTCGATGGCCGCAACCATGTGGTGCCGGGCCGCGAGAATGGCTTCTTTGTCGGCGGCACCCTGTTCGACCACGTCACGCGCGACATGAGCATCTACAAGGAAGAGATTTTCGGCCCCGTGCTGTGCGTGCTGCGCTGTCCTGACGTGGTGCATGCGGTGGAGCTGATCAACGCCAACGAGTATGGCAACGGCGTGGCCATCTACACGCGCGACGGCGGCGTGGCGCGCGAATTCGTGCGCCAGATCCAGGTCGGCATGGTGGGCGTCAACATCCCCCTGCCCGTGCCGATGGCCTTCAACAGCTTTGGCGGCTGGAAGCGCAGCATGTTTGGCGACCACCATGCGTATGGCCCCGAAGGCGTGCGCTTCTACACGCGCCACAAGGCCGTGATGCAGCGCTGGCCGAACACGGCAAGCGCAGGCGTGGAATTTGCTTTTCCCCAGATGAAGTGACGGTTTCACACTAACAGTCCACCGCAGGCCAAAAGAAGGAAAACGCGATGATCGAGTCTCTCAACTATTTGCCGCATCCCGCCCTGCCCAACGCCGAACTGGCGGGGCATTTCACGGACCTGGCGCCGCCCCTGACGGCGCGCCAGGCCGCCATCGAAAGCGCCCGCTGCCTGTACTGCTACGACGCGCCGTGCAGCCGTATCTGTCCGTCGGAAATCGACGTGGCCAGCTTCATCCGCAACATCCACGACAAGAACATCAACGGCGCCGCCGCCGGTATCCTGAAGCAGAACATCCTGGGCGGCAGCTGCGCCCGCGTCTGTCCCACGGAAATCCTGTGTGAAGACGTCTGCGTGCGCAACCACGACGCGGAAGGCCAACCCGTCAAGATTGGCCTGTTGCAGCGCTACGCCGTCGACCACATGCAGTTCGCGGCGCACCCTTTCAAACGGGCGGCAGGCACGGGCAAGACGATCGCCATCGTCGGCGCGGGACCGGCGGGCCTGTCGTGCGCGCACCGCCTGGCGATGCTGGGCCACGACGTGGTGATCTTCGAGAAGGAAGGCAAGGCGGGCGGCCTGAATGAATACGGCATCGCCAAATACAAGCTGACGGACGATTTCGCGCAAAAGGAAATCGACTTCCTGCTGGGCATCGGCGGCATCGAGATCCGATGTCGGCAGGCGCTGGGCGAGAACCTGCAGCTGCGCGACCTGCATGCGCAGTACGACGCCGTCTTCCTGGGCCTCGGCCTGGGCGCCAGCCGCAAGCTGGGCTTGACGGGCGAGGAGGCGCCGGGCTTGCTGGCCGCCGTCGACTACATCAGCGCGCTGCGCCAGGCGGACGACCTGGCCGCGCTGCCCGTGCCGAAACGGGCGCTTGTGATTGGCGCGGGGAATACGGCCATCGACATGGCCGTGCAAATCCAGCGCCTGGGCGCCGAGGAAGTCACCCTCGTGTACCGGCGCGGTTTCGACGCCATGACGGCCACGCATCACGAACAGGAGATCGCCAAGGCCAACCAGGTGCGCATGCTGACGTGGGCCCAGCCGCGGCAGGTGCTGCTCGATGGCGAGGGCAAGGTGGCCGGCATGCGCTTCGAGAAGACACGCATGCAGGGCACGCGCCTGGCGGGCACCGGTGAAACCTTCGACGTGGCGGCCGACGCCGTCTTCAAGGCCATCGGCCAGAGCCTCGACACGGACGTGCTGCATGATCCGATGGCGTCGCTCCTGCAACGCGCAGGCGACAAGATCGCCGTCGACGCAGGTTTTCGCACGGTACTGCCCGGGATCTACGCGGGCGGCGACTGCGTGGCGCCGGGACAGGACTTGACGGTGCAAGCCGTCCAGCATGGCAAGCTGGCCGCACTGGCCATCCATCACGATCTTCTTTCCAAAGCGGAGGCTGCATAATGGCTGATCTCAGCATCGAATTTTGCGGCATCAAGGCGCCGAATCCCTTCTGGCTGGCGTCCGCGCCGCCGACCGACAAGGCTTATAACGTGGTGCGCGCCTTTGAGGCGGGGTGGGGCGGCGTCGTGTGGAAGACGCTCGGTGAAGACCCTGCCGCCGTCAACGTCTCGTCGCGCTATTCCGCCCTGTACGGCAAGAACCGCGAAGTGGTGGGCTTCAATAACATCGAACTGATCACCGACCGCTCTTTGGCAATCAACCTGCGCGAAATCACGCAGGTGAAAAAGGACTGGCCCGACCGCGCCATGATCGTCTCGCTGATGCTGCCCTGCGAAGAGCACTACTGGGCCGACATCCTGCCCAAGGTCGAGGCAACAGGGGCGGACGGCATTGAACTCAATTTCGGCTGTCCGCACGGCATGCCGGAGCGGGGCATGGGCGCGGCCGTGGGCCAGGTGCCCGAGTATGTGCAGATGGTGACCGCCTGGTGCAAGAAGCACAGCAAACTCCCCGTCATCGTCAAGCTCACGCCCAACATCACGGACGTGCGCATGCCGGCGCGCGCGGCCAAGGCGGGCGGCGCGGACGCCGTCTCGCTGATCAACACCATCAACTCGATCACCTCGCTGGACCTGGACCGCATGGTGGCCTTGCCCATCGTGGGCGGCGCCAGCACGCACGGCGGCTATTGCGGCGCAGCCGTCAAGCCCATCGCCTTGAACATGGTGGCGGAAATCGCCCGCGATCCGCAGACGCGCGGCTTGCCCATTTCCGGCATCGGCGGCATCGGCAACTGGCGCGACGCGGCCGAATTCCTCGCCCTGGGCGCCGGCTGCGTGCAGGTGTGCACGGCCGCCATGCTGCATGGTTTCCGTATCGTCGACGAGATGAAGGATGGCCTGTCGCGCTGGATGGACGAGAAGGGCTATGCGCGCATCAGCGACTTTTCCGGCAAGGCCGTGGCCAACACGACGGACTGGAAATACCTGGACATGAATTACCAGGTGATCGCGCAGATCAACCAGGACGACTGCATCAAGTGCGGCAAGTGCTATGTGGCTTGCGAAGACACCTCGCACCAGTCGATTGCGCAGCTGATCGACGCCGCCGGCACGCGCACCTATGAAGTGATCAAGGAGGAATGCGTGGGCTGCAACCTGTGCGAAATCACCTGTCCGGTGCAGGGCTGCATCACGATGGTGCCGCAAGCCACGGGCAAGCCATACATGAACTGGACGCAGGATCCCAGGAATCCACGGGCGTTGGCGGAGACGGCATAGGGCATGCTTTTTGCGTACGTATATTTTATAAACAGTTGCCCAACTTTGCAGTAAGCTAGGCCGCAGCCGTTTTTAAAACGCCCAACCTCCCAACCGATGGAGCAACCCTGTGAACCACGACTATTCAGGCAACACGCAACTCTGGAATGAAGACCTGGCGCCCACCACGGCGGCGCAGCGCACCTGGCGCTGGTACCACTTCGCCGCGCTGTGGGTGGGCATGGTGATGTGCATTCCCGCCTACACCCTGTCGGCCAGCCTGATCGACAGCGGCATGTCCGGTTACCAGGCCGTGCTCACGGTATTTCTCGCCAACGCCATCGTGCTCTTGCCCATGCTGCTGATCGGCCACGCGGGCACCAAGTACGGCATCCCGTATGCGGTGCTGGCGCGCGCCTCGTTCGGCACCATGGGCGCGCGCTTGCCGGCCCTGATGCGCGCCATCGTCGCCTGCGGCTGGTATGGCATCCAGACCTGGTTCGGCGGCCAGATGATCTACACCCTGATGGGCGTGCTGGTGGGCCATGAGCTGGGCGGCGAGAAGATCGCGGGCCTGGGCATCAATGGCAGCCAGCTGCTGTGCTTCCTGGCTTTCTGGGCCATCCAGTTCTATTACATCCTGCACGGCATGGAGTCGATCCGCAAGCTCGAAACCTATACGGCGCCGCTGAAAATCCTCATCTGCTTCGTGCTGCTGTACTGGGTGCACAGCAAGGCGGGCGGCGTGGCCAGCCTGCTGGACCAGCCATCGCAATTCATCCCCGGCGGTAAAAAGGCGGGCCAGTTCTGGAGCGTCTTCTGGCCGTCGCTCACCGCCATGGTGGGCTTCTGGGCCACCCTGGCCTTGAACATCCCCGACTTCACGCGCTTCGCCAAGACGCAGCGCGACCAGGTGATCGGCCAGTCGATCGGCTTGCCGGTGCCGATGGGATTGCTGGCCATGCTGGCCGTGATCGTCACGGCGGGTTCCGTCGTCATGTACGGCAAGGCCATCTGGGACCCCGTCGACCTGGCCAGCCGCATGACGGGCGCGGCCGTGCTGATCGCCCTGATCATCCTCTTGATCGACACGGTCAGCGTCAACCTGGCGGCCAACCTGGTGGGCCCGGCGTACGATTTTTCCTCGCTGGCGCCGAAGCAGATTTCATACAAGATGGGCGGCTACATCACGGCCTTCATCGCCATCGTCATGATGCCGTGGAAGGTGCTCGAATCGACGCAGGGCTATATCTTCACGTGGCTGATCGGCTACTCGGCTCTGCTGGGCCCCATCGCCGGCATCCTCATCGTCGATTATTATTTCGTGCGCAAGACGCAGCTCGACGTCAGGCAGCTGTACCGCAACGATGGCGTCTACTCGTATGGCAATGGCTGGAACACGGCGGCCCTGATCGCCTTCGTCATCGCCGTGCTGCCGAACATCCCTGGCTTTTTGAACGCGGCCTTTCCCACGGCGTTTCCCGGCGTGGCCGAAGGGTTTAAAACCATCTACACCTACGCCTGGTTCGTGGGCGTGGCCATCGCCGCGGTCGTATACGGCGCCATGATGAAGGGCAAGGCCGTGGCGCACGCGCAGCAGGCGCCGCAGTCCTGATCTTTTCGAGAAGGAGACAAGATGACTACACTGATACGTGGCGGCACCGTCGTCAACGCCGACCGGGCGTTTCGCGCCGATGTGCTGATCGAGGGCGACACCATCGCCGCCGTCGGCGAGAACCTGGTGGCTCCCGCCGGCGCCACGGTGATCGACGCGGGCGGCCTGTACGTGATGCCGGGCGGGATAGACACCCACACGCACATGAATTTGCCTTTCATGGGCACCGTGACGTCCGACGATTTTTTCACGGGCACGGCGGCGGGTCTGGCCGGCGGCACCACCACCATCATGGACTTCGTCATTCCCGCGCCGAAGCAGTCGCTGATCGAGGCCTATCACCAGTGGCGCGCATGGTCGGCCAAGGCCGCCGGCGACTATACCTTCCATGTGGCGATCACCTGGTGGAGCGAGCAGGTACATGCAGAGATGGGAGTGCTGGTGCGCGAACATGGCGTGAACAGCTTCAAGCACTTCATGGCCTACAAGAACGCCATCATGGCCGACGATGAAACCCTGGTGAAAAGCTTTAGCCGCTCGCTGGAGCTGGGCGCGCTGCCCACCGTGCATGCGGAAAACGGCGAGCTGGTTTTCCAGTTGCAGCAAGCCTTGCTGAAGAAGGGGATTACCGGGCCGCAGGCGCACCCGCTGTCTCGTCCACCAGCAGTCGAGGCGGAGGCGGCCAACCGCGCCATCGCCATCGCCAACGTCTTACATACCCCCGTGTACATCGTGCACGTTTCGTGCGCCGAATCGCTGGACGCCATCACGCGGGCGCGCGCCAACGGCCAGCGCGTGTATGGCGAAGCGCTGGCCGGCCACCTGGTGATCGACGACAGCGTCTACCAGGGCGAGGATTTCGACTACGTGGCCGGCCACGTCATGAGCCCGCCGTTTCGCGGCAAGCACCATCAATCGGCCCTGTGGCACGGCCTGCAAAGCGGCAACCTGCACACGACGGCCACCGACCATTGCACCTTTTGCGCCGAGCAGAAGGCGGCCGGCAAGGATGACTTCACGCGCATCCCGAACGGCTGCGGCGGCGTGGAGGAACGCATGGCCGTCGTCTGGGACGCGGGCGTCAATTCGGGCATGCTGACGCCGTCCGAATTCGTCAAGGTCTCGTCGACGAATGCGGCGCAGATCTTCAATATGTATCCACGCAAGGGCGTCATCGCGGCAGGCAGCGACGCCGACATCGTGCTGTGGGACCCGCAAGGCACGCGCACCATTTCCGCCGCCACGCAGTTCGCCAGGGGAGGCTTCAACGTCTTCGAAGGGCGCACCGTGCGCGGCATCCCCAGCACCACGATTGCCGCCGGCAAGGTGGTGTTCCACCAGGGCGAATTGATGGCCGTCGAAGGAGCCGGGCGCTATGTTGAACGGCCCGCCTTTTCCGCCACCGCCGCATAAGGAGTTGACGATGGATGTATTGCGTATCAATGGCGAACGATTGTGGGCGGCCCTGATGGAACTGGCGCAGATCGGCGCGACAGCGAAGGGCGGCGTCAAGCGCCTGGCCCTGACGGACCTCGACAAGGAAG
Source organism: Janthinobacterium sp. JC611 (assembly GCF_018682595.1). Lineage (NCBI taxonomy): Bacteria > Pseudomonadati > Pseudomonadota > Betaproteobacteria > Burkholderiales > Oxalobacteraceae > Janthinobacterium > Janthinobacterium sp. JC611. The sequence continues at coordinate 148,317 of NZ_JAFLJN010000002.1, read as the reverse complement.
GCCGCGACCTGGTGGTAAGCTGGGGCAGGGAGGCCGGCATGAGCATCACCATCGACCAGATCGGCAATGTCTTCATGCGCCGCGACGGCACGGACAACACCCTGCCGCCCGTGATGACGGGCAGCCATATCGATACGCAGCCCACGGGCGGCAAGTTCGACGGCAATTACGGCGTGCTGGCCGGCCTGGAAGTGGTGCGCACCCTGAACGATTTGCAGATCAAGACGCGGGCGCCCATCGAAGTGGCCTTCTGGACCAACGAGGAAGGCTCGCGCTTCGTGCCCGTGATGATGGGTTCGGGCGTGTTCTGCGGCGCCTTTTCGCTCGAAACCGCCTACGCGGCGAAGGACACGGAAGGGAAAACGGTGGGCGAGGAGCTGGCGCGCATCGGATACAAGGGCGAGCAGGTGCCGGGCCACCATCCCATCGGCGCCTACTTTGAAACGCATATCGAGCAGGGTCCCGTGCTGGAAGACGCCGACAAGGTGATCGGCGTGGTGCCGGCCGTGATGGGACTGTCGTGGTACGACTGCGTGGTGACGGGCATGGAAGCGCATGCGGGACCGACGCCCATGGGCTTGCGCAAGGATGCGCTGCAGGTGGCCACCAGCATCATGCAGGAAGTCGTCGCCATCGCCAACCGCTACCCGCCATACGGGCGCGGCACGGTGGGCATGGTGCAGGTCTTCCCGAACAGCCGCAACGTGATTCCCGGCGAAGTCAAATTCAGCATCGACCTGCGCAACGTGAACGATGAGCTGCTCGACACCATGCATGGCGAGATCACGGCCTTCATCGACGCCACGCGCGACAGGACTGGGCTGGGCATTTCATTGGAAAGAGTCTCCTACTATCCGCCGTGCCCGTTCCACCCCGATTGCGTGGGCGCCGTGCGCAACGCGACGGAAAAGCTGGGCTACTCCGTGATGGACGTGGTCTCCGGCGCCGGCCACGACGCCATCTACGCGGCCCGCCTGGCGCCGGCCGGCATGATCTTCGTGCCGTGCAAGGACGGCATCAGCCACAATGAAATCGAGGACGCCAGGCCCGAACACCTGGAAGCGGGCTGCAACGTGCTGCTGCACGCGATGCTGGAGCGGGCGGTGGCCGTGTAACCCTACGGTTTTGGCTGGAAGTTGCGCAAAAAGGCCAGCAGCGCGCGCGCCGCGATGTCGGCGTCGTCGGCCGTCATGGTTTCCAGCGGATTGTGGCTGATACCGCCATTGCCGCAGCGGGTAAACAGCATGGCCACGTCGGTGATGGCGGCCATCGCCATGGCGTCGTGGCCGGCGCCCGACAGCAGCGCATACGGGGCGATGCCCACCGATTCCACGGCCTGCGCCAGCTGCGCCATCAGCCACGGCGCGCACGGCGCCGCATGCGCCGACAGCAGCAGTTCGAGCTGATAGTCGATCTGGCGCCGCGCGCAGATGGCGGCGATGCCGTCGAGAATATCGTCGACGGCCGCCTGGCGCACGGCATCAACGGCCGCGCGGATGTCGAGCGACAGGGTGCAGGCGCCGGCGATCACGTTGACGGAGCCGTTGGGCACGTGCAGCTGGCCCACCGTGCCCACCAGCGCCTCGCCCTCGCTGCAGCGCCGTTCCACCAGCAGGATGATTTCGGCCGCCGCGCTGGCCGCGTCCTTGCGCATGGTCATGGGCGTGGTGCCCGCGTGGCTGGCCACGCCGCCCAAGGTCACGAGGTAGCGCGAGCTGCCGGCGATCGCCGTGACGATCCCCAGCGGCAGGTCGCGTTCGAGCAGCACGGGGCCCTGTTCGATATGCACTTCCACATAGCCGAGCAAGTCGGCCGGATCGCGCGCGATGGCGCCGATGGCGCTGGCCTCGTGACCTGCGGCGGCCAGCGCGTCGCGCATGCTCACGCCATCCATATCGAGCTGCTCCAGCAGCGACACGTCGAACCTGCCCGTGACGGCCGTGCTGCCCAAGAACGTACTCTTGAAGCGCACGCCTTCCTCTTCGGCGAAGCCGACGATTTCGACGTGGAACGGCAGTTTTTCACCCCGTTCATGCAGGTGGCGCACGACGGCGATCGGCAGCACGATGCCCAGCCGGCCATCGTACTTGCCGCCGTTGCGCACCGTGTCGTAATGCGAGCCCGTCATCAGGGTCTTCGCGCCTGGCGTGTCGGAAAGGTAGCGTCCGACTACATTGCCGACGGCGTCGATGCGCACCTGCATGCCCGCCTCGCGCATCCAGTCGGCCAGCTGCGCGGCCGTTTTCCGGTGCGCCGGCGTCAGGTAGGCGCAGGTCAGGTTGTAGTCGCTGTCGCTCCAGCCGGCCAGGGTTTCCGCCTGCTGCATGATGGCCGGACCGAATTCCAGGCGCACGTCGAACAGGTCGTTCAGGCGCAGCTCGGCGATGCGCTTGATCTGCCGCAGCGATTCGGCCAGTTCATCGGCATGGCGGTTTTTCAGGCGCCGCGCAAACGTGGCGATGATGTCCTGGCGCGTCAAGCCTTCGCCCGTCGGTCCCTTGACGGCCAGGATGAAGGGAAAGCCGAACCTGGCGTTGTACTCGCTATTGAGGCGCTGCAAGGTGGCGAATTCGTCGGCGCTGCACAGGTTCAGGCCGGACTTGGCCTGCTCGCGCGTCGATTCCGCCGTCAGCTGCCCCGCGATGGCGGCCTTGCCGGCCAGCTCGGGGTGGGCGCGTATCAGGCCCAGCTGCTCTTCGGGCGAGGCTTGCGCCAGCACGCGCTGCAGTTCCGTCTTGAGCGCCGTCAGGCTGGCGAACGGCCGGACGGGGGCCGCGCGCCGGGCGATCCAGGGCGAATGTTCATAGATGCCATGCAGGTGGGCGATAAAATCGGCCTGGCTGCCGGCGTTCAGGTCTGAAAGGGTGGTCATGGTTTTCCGATCATGCAAGCGGTGATGATAGCGCCCCGTTCCTGTCTCTATTATATGCGCGTGCTGATAGCGGCTATCGCTGCACCAGCGCCTTGGCGGCCGCGCTGACCTGGTCGCGCAGCCATTTGTGCTCGGGCGCCTGGTGCACGCGCTGGTGCCACAGCTGGTAAAAGCGCATGGGCGGGAACTTCAATGGCACGGTATACGTTTTCAGCGGCAGCGTCTTTTCATAGAAGCGCATGAATTGCCGGCCCGTGGTGAGCACCAGGTCCGTCTGCGTCAGCATGTAGGGGATCAGGCCGAAGTACGCCGATTCCACCACCACGTTGCGCTGCAGGTTTTGCCGTTCGAGGAAGGAATCGATCACGCCGTGGTAGCCGGGCATCATCTGCGACGGCGCCACGTGGGGCAGGCTCAGATAATCGTCGAGCGTCATGGCGTCGCTGGCCGTGCGCCGCGCATAGGCGTTTTCCGCATGCATGGCGCAGATGATGGGGTCTTCGAACAGCTTCGAGATGTGCAGGTGCGCGGGCGGCTCGTCCCAGTTGGCGATGACCAGGTCCAGGCCCCCGTCGGACAGTTGGCGGATATGGTCGATGCCCGGCCCCAGGCTGTGCAGCACGACGCGGCTTTTCGGCGAACCGCGGCGCAGCAGGGCCACCACGTTGGGCAGGAACTGGCTGTCCAGGTAGTCGGGCGCGGCGATATGGAAGGTGCGCGCCTCTTCCTGCGCCACGAACGGCGTCTTCTTGACGAACAGGCTCTCCGTCTGGTCGAGGATGCGTTTGGCCGGATTGAGCAGGCTTTCGCCATGCTGGGTGGGCACCATGCCGCGCGCGCCGCGCACGAGCAGCGGGTCGCCCGTCAGTTCGCGCAGCTTGCGCAAGGAGGCGGAAATCGAAGGCTGCGGCTGATTGAGCTTGAGCGCCACGCGCGAGACATTCTTTTCCACCAGCAGCAGGTAGAGGATGCGGATCAGGTGCAGGTCGAGGTGTTGCGGCAGGCTGGACATGTGGCGGCGCCTCTGTTGTATATCGATTTGAATATGTCAAATATACGATATTTTTCATGTGGTGGGCGGTAAATCCGTTTATCTTGTGTAGATTGGCACGAATATTGGTTCGGTCTGACGAGAGGAAATTTATGGAAGTAGTTGCCTACCTGATCCCGTACGGCCTGGAGTGGCTGAACCTGATCGTCCGCTGGCTGCACGTCATCACGGGCATCGCCTGGATCGGTGCTTCCTTTTATTTCGTCTGGCTCGACAACTCGATCCGACCGCCCGCGCCCGGTTCCGAGCTGGCGAAGAAGGGCGTGTCGGGAGAGCTGTGGGCCGTGCATGGCGGCGGCTTCTACAACCCGCAAAAATACCTGGTGGCGCCCGCCGAACTGCCGAAGGAACTGCACTGGTTCAAGTGGGAAGCGTATTCGACCTGGCTGTCCGGCTTTGCGCTCTTGACCATCGCCTACTACTTCAATGCCCAGGCCATGATGATCGACAAAGCCGTGGCCGACATTTCCAGCGGCCAGGCCGTGGGCATCGGCATCGCCACCCTCGTCATCGGCTGGACCGTGTACGACCTGCTGTGCCGCTCGAAGCTGGCGCAATATGAATTGTGGTTCGGCGTGACGGTGTTCGCGCTGATCGTCTGCGCCGCGTATGTGCTCACGCATTTGCTCAGCGGGCGCGCCGCCTACATCCACGTGGGCGCCATGATCGGCACCATCATGGTGGCCAATGTGCTGATGCTGATCATTCCCGGCCAGCGCAAGATGGTCGAAGCCATGGCCGCCGGCAAGCTGCCCGATCCGAAGCACGGCCAGAAGGCCAAGCAGCGCAGCGTGCATAACAATTACTTTACCTTGCCCGTGCTGTTCATCATGATCAGCAACCACTACGCGATGACCTACCGCAACGACCATGCGTGGCTGGTGCTGGCGCTGATCATGGCGGCCGGCGTCTTCATCCGCCACTTCTTCAACCTGCGCCACAAGGGGCGCGTGGAGTGGCGCTACCCGGCCATCGGCGTGGCCCTGCTGCTGGCCATAGCTATCGCCATCGCGCCGAAAGCGCCCGTGGCCATGGCGGCCGCGCCGGCGGTGGATCCGGCCGCGCAGTTCAAGAGCGTGCATGCCATCATCGCCCAGCGCTGCGCCACCTGCCATTCAGCCCGGCCCACGCAAGCGGGTTTCGCCACGGCGCCGGCCGGCATGATGCTGGATAATGAAACGGAAATCCGCCAGCACGCGGCGCAAATCTACAAGCAGGCCATCGAATTGAAGGCCATGCCGATCGGGAACCTGACCAATATGACGGAGGCCGAGCGCAGCGAACTGGGCGCCTGGCTGCAACTGACCATGCAAGGAGCAAAATGACTACGCACGCGGAACGAATCACGGCCTGGATCGACGAACACTTCGACGAAGAAGTCGCCTTTTTACAGCAGGTGGTGCGGCAGCCGACGGATACCCCGCCCGGCAACAACGCGCCGCATGCGGAGCTGGTGGCGCGGTTGCTGCAGGCGTATGGCTGGAACGCCGAGCAGCACGCGGTGCCAGCGGACCAGGTCGAGGCGTATGGCATGCAAAGCATCACCAACCTGATCGTGCGCCGCCCGTACGGCGCGGGCGGGCCGACCGTGGCCCTGAATGCGCATGGCGACGTGGTGCCGCCCGGCGACAACTGGACCTATCCGCCGTATGGCGGCCAGATCGACGGCGGCTATATCTACGGCCGCGCGACGGCCGTGTCGAAAGGCGATTTCGCCACCTATGTATTCGCCGCGCGCGCCCTGGAAGCGCTGGGCATACCGCTCAAGGGCCAGCTGGAACTGCATTTCACCTACGACGAGGAATTCGGCGGCTTGCTGGGACCGGGCTGGCTGCTGGAACAGCAGCTGACGAAGCCCGATTTCGTCATCGCCGCCGGTTTCAGCTACGGCATCGTGACGGCGCACAACGCCTGCCTGCAGCTGGAAATCACCGTGCACGGCAAGTCGGGCCATGGTTCCATGCCGGAGACGGGACACGACGCGCTGCAGGCGGCCAACAAGATCCTCAACGCCATCTATGGCCAGCTGCCGGAGCTGAAGAAGATCAAGTCCAAGGTGGCGGGGATCGACTCGCCCACCATGCTGGTGGGCCGCATCGACGGCGGCACGAACACCAATGTGGTGCCGGGCAAGGTCGTCATGAAGATGGACCGGCGCATGATCCCGGAAGAAGACCCGGTGGCGGTGGAAGCGCAGGTGCGCGCGCTGATCGAGGACGCCGTGCGGGGCGAACCCGGCATCCGCATCGAGATCCGCCGCCTGCTGCTGTCGCACGCGCTACGGCCCTTGCCCGGTTCCGAGCAACTGGTCGGCAGCCTGCAGAAAAATGCGCAAGCCATCCTCGGCGAGACGATTCCCGCCGTCGGCACGCCCCTGTATGCGGATGCGCGCCTGTATGGCGAACGGGGCATCCCCGCCGTGCTGTATGGCGCCGGCCCACGCACGGTGCCTGAATCGAACGCGAAGAAGGCCGACGAGCGCCTGGCGCTGGACGACTTGCGCAAGGCCAGCAAGATCGTCGCCCTGACCTTGCTGGACTTCCTGGCCGCTTGACGAGACGGCGGCCTTGCCGCTTGCATCCGGTAAGATGCATGCCTGGAAAATCGAGGAGGCAGCATGGAGTTGACTGGCAAGAGGACGATAAGGGAACTGGCGCTTGACCTGGCCGCCGGCCGCATCACCAGCGTGGCGCTGACGGAGCAGATGCTGGCGCGCGCCGAGGCGCACCGGGCGCAGGGCGGCCACGCCTATGTCAGTGTCGATGGCGCACAGGCCCTGGCAGAGGCCCGCGCCAGCGACGCGGCGCGCGCCGCCGGCTGGGTGCCTTCGCCGCTGGCCGGCGTGCCCATCTCGATCAAGGACCTGTTCGACGTCAGGGGGCAGGTCAGCAGCGCCGCCTCGCTGGCGCTGGCCGACGCGCCGCCCGCCGACGCCGATGCGCTTGCCGTGGCGCGCCTGCGCGCGGCCGGCGCCATCCTGCTGGGGCGCACCAACATGAGCGAATTCGCGTTTTCCGGCCTGGGCCTGAATCCCCATTACGGCACGCCGCGCAACCCGCACGACGGCGCGCGCGTGGCGGGCGGCTCCACCTCGGGCGGCGCCGTGACGGTGGCGCTGGACATGGCGGCCGGCGCGCTGGGCACGGACACGGGCGGCTCGATCCGCATCCCGTCCGCCTTTTGCGGCTTGACGGGTTTCAAGCCGACGGCCGCTTCCGTGCCGCTGGCCGGCACGCTGCCCTTGTCGCGCTCCCTCGATTCGGCCGGCCCCATCGCGCACAGCGTCGATTGCTGCGCCATTCTGTACGCGGCGCTGTCGGGCCATGAGATCGCCGACGGCGCATCGGCATTAAAGGGCTTGCGTTTCGGCTTTACCCTGGACTACGTCGGCACGCACGTGGAGCCGCAGGTCCAGCAGGCTTTCGACGCCGCGCTGGACAAGCTGCGGCAAGCTGGCGCCCAAGTCGAACAGTTCGATTTCCCGGAACTGCTGGAACTGCCGGGCATCAATGGCGGCGGCGGCCTGGTGGCGGCGGAAGCCTGGCACTGGCACAGGGGGCTGCTTGAAGAAAAGGGCGCGCAGTACGACCAGCGCGTGGCGGCGCGCATCCGCCGCGGCCAGCAGCAGGGCGCGGCCGACTACATCGACCTGCTCGATGCGCGCGCGCGCCTGATCGCCGTCGCCAAACAGCGTCTGGCGCCGTTCGACGCCTGGCTGATGCCCAGCGTGGCGATTCTCGCGCCGCAAGTCGCGCCGCTGGACGCGGACGACGCCACCTTCTTCGCCACGAATGGCCTGGCGCTGCGCAACGCCAGCGTGATCAACTTCCTCGATGGCTGCGCGCTGTCGCTGCCGTGCCATGCCGACGGCGAACTGCCCGTGGGCCTGGGCATTTGCGCCCTGGCGGGCGCCGACGATCAAGTGCTGCAAATCGGCCGCGCCGTGGAGGCGCTGTTGCGGGGGCGTGAAAAAGAATAGTGCCTTAGTGCAGGAAAATGCCAACTCTGTCATGATGGCTGGCATTGACATGGGATAGTCGCGCTTTGCCGCGCCGGCAAACTTCACACTGTGCACCGATACGACCTGATTAGCTGTCATGACTGCGGCGTGCTGTACCGCAAACGTCCGCTGCGTCCCCGCGAAAAGGCGCGCTGCATCCGTTGCCGCTCGGTGCTGTATCGTGGCGCGCATGCGCGCGGCGCATCGGCCGAATTGACCAAGGTGGTGGCGCTGACCCTGGGCGCCGCCTTCGTTTTCCTGATCGCCCAGTTTTTCCCCATCGTCGAACTCGACGTCAATGGCCTGACGTCCAGCGCCACCTTGCTCGGTTCCATCCGCGTGCTGTGGTCCGAGCAGATGCATATCGTGGCGACGATGGTGTTCCTGTTTACCATCCTCTTTCCCGCCATCGAACTCGGTTCGCTGCTGTATGTGGCGCTGGGCCTGCGCGGCGGCGTGAAGGTGCCGGGCTTCAACCGCGTGCTGCGCGCCGTGCAGACGGCGCGCGAATGGGGCATGACGGAGGTGCTGATGATCGGCATCCTGATCACCGTCGTCAAGATGACCAGCCTGGCCACGGTGCTGCCGCAACCGGGCTTGTTCGCGTTTGGCGCGCTGACCCTGATGCTGGCCATCGTCGTCTCGTTCGACCCGAAGGCCCTGTGGAACCTGGGCGACGACCTGACCCGGCAAGCGCTGCCCGGCATCCGCTACAAGGCTTTCGCGCCGGGCGAGAAGGTGCTGCCTTGCCACGCCTGCGGCCTGGTGGCGCCGCCGCTGGGCAAGGGCAGGCACCTGGCGTGCGTGCGCTGCGGCACGGGCCTGCACGTGCGCAAGCCGGACAGCATCAACCGCACCTGGGCCTTGCTGATCGCCGCCATGATCCTCTACATTCCCGCCAACCTGCTGCCCGTGATGGTGACGCAATCGCTGTTCGGCGCGCAGGACGACACCATCATGAGCGGCGTGGTGCTGTTCTGGAGCAGCGGCTCGAAGGGCCTGGCCATCATCATTTTCATCGCCAGCGTGGTCGTCCCCATGCTCAAGCTGGGCGTGCTGGCGCTGCTGGCGTTCACCGCCCAGCGGCGTTCGCGCTGGCGGCCGCGCCAGCGCACCATCTTGTACCGCATGGTCGAATTCATCGGCCGCTGGTCCATGCTCGACATCTTTGTCGTCACCCTGACGGTGGCGCTGGTGCGCTTCAAGTCGCTGGCCGTGATCACGGCCGGTCCCGGCGCGCTGGCCTTTGGCGCCGTGGTGGTGCTGACCATGCTGGCGGCGATGCAGTTCGACCCGCGCCTGATCTGGGACCCCGTCGACGGGCAGGCGCCTGGCGAGGAAGAACCCGTGGTGGTGGCAAATACCGGAAACAATACAGTGATTGGAGAACAGCATGTCTGACAAAGAAGCGGGCGGTCTTGCCGAAACGGGTGGCCAGGGCGTCCCCCCGTTGCCGGAACCCGATGTGGAACAGGGCAGCCGCTGGCTGCCATCGCTGGTGTGGCTCATTCCGCTGCTGGCCGCGCTGATCGGCGCCGGCCTGGCGGCCAAGTCCATCCTCGACCAGGGACCCACGGTGACGGTCAGCTTCAAGAGCGCCGAAGGCCTGGAGCCGGGCAAGACCAAGGTCAAGTACAAGGATGTCGACATCGGCCAGGTGCGCGCCATCACCCTGGGCGACGACTTGAGCAAGGTGCTGGTGACGATCGACATGAGCAAGGAAGCGCGCCGCTTCGCCACCGCCGATTCGCGTTTCTGGGTGGTGCGCCCGCAGATCGGCGCCAGCGGCGTGACGGGGCTGGGCACCTTGCTGTCGGGCGCCTACATCGGCGTCGACACGGGCAAGTCGGAGCAGAAGAAGGACAATTTCGTCGGCATGGAGAGTCCGCCCGCCGTGGCCGGCGACCAGAAGGGCAAGCTGTACACCTTGCATGCGGACAGCCTCGGTTCCGTCGACGTGGGTTCGCCCCTGTTCTTCCACCGCCTGCGGGTGGGCAAGGTGGTCAGCTTCGCGCTGGACAAGGATGGCAACGGCATCACCATGTCGGTCTTCGTGAATGCGCCGTACGACCAGTTCGTCGGCAAGAATGCGCGCTGGTGGCATGCCAGCGGCGTTGACGTGCGCCTCGATTCGAACGGCTTCAAATTGAATACGCAATCGCTGGCGGCCATGCTGGTGGGCGGCATCGCCTTCGAGGCGGAAAATGGCCGCAAGCCCGAAGAGCCGGCGCCGGCCAATACCAATTTCCGCCTGGCGGCCGACGAGGCCAGCGCCATGCGCGAGCCCGATGGCGAAGCGATTACGACCGTGTTCTATTTCGACCAGTCCCTGCGCGGCTTGCAGCCTGGCGCCACGGTGGATTTCCGCGGCATCGTATTGGGCGAGGTGCGTTCGGTAGGCATCGAATTCGATCCCGTGAAGAAGAACTTCCGCATGCCCGTCACCGTCAACCTGTACCCGGCCCGCCTGGGCATGCGCTTCAAGGCCGCCGTCGACGATGAGGAAGGCTCGGCCGGTCATCAGCTGCTCGAACGCATGGTCAGCCGCGGCCTGCGCGCCCAGCTACGCACGGGCAACCTGCTCACCAGCCAGCTGTACATCGCGCTGGACTTCTTCCCGAAAGCGCCGAAGGTGGCGCTCGATCCGAACAGGTATCCGCTGGAAGTGCCGACCGTGCCGAATACCCTCGATGAACTGCAGACGCAGATCGCCAGCATCGCCCGCAAGCTCGATCAGGTGCCGTACGCGGAGATCGGCAACAACCTGAACGCCACCATCAAGCAGGCCAATACCCTGTTCAAGCAGCTCGATGGCCAGGTGGTGCCGGAAATGCGCGATACCCTGACGGCGGCGAAACAGACCTTCGGCACGGCCGAGCAGGTGCTGCAAAAGGATTCGCCGCTGCAGTCGGACGTGCGCCAGGCCTTGCAGCAGCTGACGCAAACCCTGCAATCGCTCAATGCCCTGTCGGATTACCTGGAACGCCACCCCGAGTCCCTGATCCGCGGTAAAAAAGGAGATGAGAAAAAATGAAGCAGCCAATTCTTGCGCTTTTGATGATGGCCAGCCTGCTGGGCGCCTGCTCCACGCCCCAGCCCGAGCATTTCTATACGCTCAGCGGCGGCGCCGACGCGCAGCCGGCCAAGCCGGTGAAATACTATGTGGAGGTGCTGGCCGTCAGCGTGCCGCAGCAGGTGAGCCGCAACCAGTTTGTCGTGACGGCGCCATCGGGCCGCATCGAATTGCTGGAGCAGCAGCGCTGGGCGGGACCGCTGGCCGGCGAGATCGGCCAGGCCCTGTCGACGGCCGTGACGAACGACCTGGGCGCCATCGACGTGTTCCGCACGCCGCATCCGGACAACCTGCCCGTATACCGCATCAGCACCAATGTGCAGCGCTTCGAGTCGGTGATGGGCCAGTACGCGCTGATCGACGCCGTGTGGAGCGTGCGCCAGCTGGCCAGCAACAAGGTGGTCACTTGCCGCACGATAGCCAGTGAAAAGGTGGGCGCCGGCTACGATGAGCTGGTGCTGGGGCACCGCCGCGCCGTGAACCGCATCGCCACCGGTACGGCGAGCGTGGTGCGTGCTTTTGACAACGGCAACGCCGCCTGCCCGGCTGCCTGAGCCGCTTTGCGCTACCCAGTCCCGGCGGCCGCTGGTAAAATGCGGCCATGGGAATGACCTTGTTCACGCGCCGCTTTGCCGCCTGGATCGCCTGTTTCGCGATCCTGCTGGCGGCGCTCGCGCCATCGATTTCCCGGGCCGTCGCCAACGCCAAGCAGGAGTCGGGCTCCGGCTGGGCGGAAATCTGCTCGGTGGCCGGCATCCGCTTCGTTCAGGTCGATGATGATGGCGCCGCCGATGGCAAGTCTGGCGGCAAGGCCATGCAGATGGAGCACTGCGCCTTCTGTTCCACGCATGCGGGTTCCGTCGGCCTGCCGCCCGCCAGCCCCGTGCTGCCGCTGCTTGTGGCCAGCGGCACGGCCATTTTCCCGGCCCTGTACTACCGGTCTCCCGCACCGCTGTTCATCTGGTCCGCCGCGCAGTCGCGCGCGCCGCCAAGCCTCGTCTAAGTTCTTTTGTTTTTCAATGTTGGCGCTGTCCACCTCGCGGTGTGACGCGCCGCATCCGCACACTTATACGAGAATCACATGAACAAGACATCATTGGTGCTGGCCGTCGCCCTGGCTTATCCGTGCGCGCAGGCGCAGCAACTTGACCACACCGACCACGCCATCGACACCGTCGTCGTCTCCGGCTCGCGCGCGCAAGCGTGGTTGTCCGAGACGCCGCAGGCCATCGGCGTCGTCAACGCGAAGACGCTGGAATGCGACAAGCCCAAGACCATGGGCGATATCCTCAACCGCATCGCCGGCGTGTACTGGAATGACCTGGGCAACGAGCAGCACAGCATGAGCATCCGCCAGCCCATCGGCACGAATGCCGTCTACCAGTACCTGGAGGACGGCATTCCCATCCGCCCGCTGGGCGTCTTCAACCACAACTCGCTCAACGAGATGAACATGGCGGGCGCCAGCGGCGTGGAAGTGGTGAAGGGCGCCGCCTCCTCGCTGTACGGCAGCAATGCGGTCGGCGGCGCCGTCAATTTCCTCACGGCCGGCGCCAGCGCCACGCCGACGGCCAGGGTGGGCGTGCGACGCGACAGCGTGGCCGGCTTCACCCGCTACGACACGTCCGCCAGCGATACCTGGGGCCCGCTGGGACTGCGCTTTTCCCACTACAGTTCGCGCCGTTCGCGCGACAACTGGCAAGAGTACAGCTATGGCGACAAGGATTCGTTCTCGCTGCGCGCCGACTATGCGCTCAGCCCCACGTCGCAGCTGCGCGCCACCATCGTCCACACGGATCTCGATGCGGCCATGACGGGCAGCCTGTTCGAGAACGATTACCGCAGCAATCCCGGCAAGAGCCTGAACACGTTTACCTACCGCAAGGACAAGACCACGCGCATGAACCTGGCGTGGGAGGGCGCGACGACGGCCCATGGCGCCAGCACCGTCACCGTGTTTACGCGCAAGAACGACCATGGGCAGATTCCCGCGTATTCGATCGGCAGCTGCTTGGGCATGCTGTGCAAGGGCGTCATCAACAACAATCACGTCGATTCGCTGGGCCTGGATGTGAAGCACCAGCAGGAATTCGCGTGGCTGCGCTCGCGCCTGATCGCCGGCGTCTACGTGGACAAGAGCGACAATCCCTTTGTCAGTGATAACCTGTCCATCGTGCGCGATGCCGCCACGGGCCGCTACCTGCGCTACACGCTGGCCAATGCGTCCAATCCGCAGGGCGTGCGCGACTACCAGACGGATATCCTCAACACGGCCGTCTTCGCGCAATGGGAATTTTCTCCGCTGGCCGGCACGCGCGTGGTGCTGGGCGGCCGTTCCGACGCCATCCGCTACGACTACCATAACAGGCTGGCACCGGGCGGCAGCGTCAATTATGGCGCGCCCGACGAGTCGCGCAGCTTTTCGCATGTCAGCCCGAAGCTGGGCGCCACCTATGCCATTGGCCATGCGGGCAGCGCGTATGCCAACGTCAGCCAGGGCTTCACGCCGCCCGAGGTCAGCCAGCTGTATGGCAAGACGGGCATCGCCGACCTGCAGCCGTCCGTCTACAACAACTATGAGCTGGGCTTGCGCTGGGCCTTCTTGCAGGGCCGCCTGAAACTCGACACGGCCCTGTACCGGCTCGACGGGCGCGACACTATCGTCAGCTACACGCTCTCGCCGGGCAACAGCGAAAACCGCAATGCGGGACGCACGCGCAGCGAAGGCCTGGAGCTGGGCCTGAACTACGACAGCGGCCCGTTCGACGCGCGCTTCGCCACGGCCATCGCGCGCCACCGCTACCTGCGCTACCAGCTCTCCAGTACTCTCGATTACAGCGGCCGCGCCATGCCGCAGGCGCCGCGCGACATCACCTCGATCGAGATCGGCTACAAGCCCGTGGCGGGCGCGCGTATCGCGCTCGAAGCCGTGCACCAGGGCCGCTACTGGATGAACAATGCCAACACGGTGGAGTACCAGGGCCACGCCTTGCTGAACCTGCGCGCCAGCTACCAGCTCGCACGCGGCCTGGAAGCGTGGGCGCAGGTGCGCAATGTGATGGATAAGCGCTATGCCGATTTGGCCAGCAGCAGCTATGCGGGCGCGGGCAGCTATGCACCGAACAACCAGAATCAGTACACGCCCGGCGCGCCGCGCAGCGTGATGCTGGGCCTGGGCTATACCTTCAACGCACTGTGAGGATGGTCATGGACGATCACACCTTTCTTATCGCGCGCCGCAAAAGCCTGTACTGGCGCATCCACTTCTGGGCCGCGCTGATCGCCTCGCCGTTTGCCCTGGTGGCCACCCTGACGGGTATTTTGTACGTGTTCACGCCGCAGATCGAGGCAAGGCTGTACCAGCATCTCGATCACGTGGCGCCGCAAGGCTCGATGCTGCCGCTGGACGCCGCCGTGGCGGCGGCGGAACGGGCGGCGCCGCGCGGCTGGGCAGTGCAGCACGTGGTGCCGCCGTTCCAGCAGGACGACGCGGTGCAGGTGGCGTTCGCGCCGCCCGGCGGCGCGCGGGATGAACATGCGGGCCATGGCGGACATGCCGCGCCGGCCAAACCGAAGTTCGGCCTGCCCGCGCAAGCCATCATCGTGTATGTGAATCCGTATGACGTGCGCGTACTCGGTACGCTGGCGAGCGGCGAGCGCTTCGGCAACTGGGCGAAGAAGCTGCATTCGCGCCTGCTGCAAAACGATGGCTGGCGCTGGATGATCGAGCTGGCCGCGAGCTGGCTGATGGTAATGCTGGTGACGGGCGTGGTGCTGTGGTGGCCGCGCGGCGCCCAATCGGGCTTGCCGAAGCGGGGCGCGCGGGGCCGCAATGGCTGGCGCCAGTGGCACGCGTTTCTCGGCGTGGCGCTCGGCGTCGTCAGTGTCGTGATTCTGACGACGGGGCTGACGTGGAGCCAGCAATCGGGCGCGCGCATCCGCGCGCTGCGCGACGTCAGCGGCCAGGCGCCGCCGCCCGTGCCGCGCGGCCTGCATTCGCGCGAGGAAGGTACTCCGCTCGACTGGCAGGGCGCCTGGCAGGTGGCGCGCAGCCACGCGCCCGCCATCGCCGTGCAGCTGACGGCGCCGGCCAGCCAGGACGACGTGTGGCGCGCCACCATGGCCGACCGCAGCCAGCCCACCTTGCGCTTCGACCTGCAATTCGACGCCTACAGCGGCCAGTCTTTGTACTATGCGGGGTGGCAGGCGCAGACGGCGTTCGGCAAGGCCACGGCCATCGGCATTCCGTTCCACCGCGGCGAATTCGGCTGGTGGAACCAGGCCTTGCTGCTGCTGTTCGGCGCCAGCGTGCTGTTCTCGCTCGTGTCGGGCTGGGTGATGTTTTTCAAGCGCCGCTTGCCAGGCTCGCTGGGTTTACCCAAGCTGCTGCCCGGCGCCTGGACCTCGCCCTCCGCGCTGGCCTGGCTGGTGGCGGCGCTCATGTGCGCGCTGATGCCGCTGCTGCTCATTTCCGCGTGCATGCTGATGCTGCTGGAGCTGGGCCTGGCAAAATGCGGGCCGCGTGTCGGCCGCATGTGGCTGCGCTAGAATAAGGGGCGCGGCCAGGCTCGTTGCCAAAGGCCGCCCCTTTGTCTTGGCTGAACATGAAATTCATCGACTTTCCCGCCCTGTCCGCACTGGCCGCCGCGTCGGCGCTGGTGACCAAACCATGCAGCTGCTGCGCCGTCCCGCTGGACGCCTGGCAGCGCCTGCCCACCTCGCTGGAACTGGACCGATTCGAGGAGGTCGGCACCCTGCGCGAAGACCCGTACGAGGAACCGACGTTTGACGAGTATCACCCGCGCGGCACGCGCTACGACAGCGCCGACGCGCCCATCGCGCCGCGCTACTATCCCGCCAACCTGAGCCAGGTGGCCCGCTGCCTGGACTGCGGCCGCCACTACCTGCGCTACAACGAGGCGGGCGGTTATTTCACGGAGCTGCGCATCCGCGCGCTGCGCCCCGAATTGCTGGCCGACGCCGCGTAATCACTGCGACAGGCTTTCCTTGACGTGCGCGATGCCGTGTTCATCGTAGATCGAGTACACGGCGGCGAGGAGGTTGTCCAGCTCCGGCGAGCGGTCCATATGCCGCATGCTGAATAAGATGGGCGAGAACGCATGCTTGTCGTCCAGCTTGCGGTACACGACGTTCCGGTGATGCATGGCTTGCACGCTTTCCGGCACGATGGAAATGCCCTGGCCAGCCGCCACCAGTCCCATGGAAATCTGCAGTTCGCGCACTTCCGTGACGGGGCCGGGCGTGACATTGCCTTCGCTGAACATGCCCAGCACCTGGTCGGCAAAGCTGGGGCGGGGCGCTTTCGGATACACGAGCAGGGTTTCGTGCACCAGGTCCGTCAGGCGCAATCCGCCTTCCCCCTTGGCCAGCCGGTGGCCGGGCGGCAGGGCCACCACCAGGCGCTCCTCGCGCAGCAGGATGCGGCGGATGCTGGGGTCTTCGCTTTTCAGGCGCCCGAAACCCACGTCGATGCGGCCTTCCTTCAGGGCCTTGAGCTGCTGCACCGTCGTCATTTCATGCAAGGTCACGTCGACCTCGGGATGGCGCTCGCAAAAACGGTGCACGATGTCGGGCAATTCCCCATACAGGGTCGAGGCGACGAAGCCGATCGACAGGGTGCGTTCCAGCTTGCCCACGCGCTGCGTCATCGCCTGCAGGTCGCGCACCTGGTCGAGCAGCGGGCGCGCATGGGCCAGGAAAAACTCGCCCGCTTCCGTCAGCCGCAGCGGCCGCGAGCCCTTTTCGATCAGCGCCACGCCCAGGGTTTCTTCCAGTTGCTGCATCTGCCGGCTCAGCGGCGGCTGCGCGATGTGCAGGCGCGCGGCCGCCCGCGTGAAGTTCCTTTCCTCTGCGACCGCGACGAAGTAGCGCAAGTGCCGTAATTCCATCTTCATACCTTCCAGGTATAGGTTTGATACCAACTCGGTGTTGGACGTGGGAACGTTCGGGGAATATCGTGTCTCCACTCCACAGGATTATACGGAATAAATATGATTCAAAATATCGAGACCTACCTGGTCGATGTGCCAACCATCCGTCCGCACCGGATGTCCGTCGCCACCATGAACACGCAAACCCTGGTGCTGGTGCGGCTGCGTTGCGCCGACGGCATCATCGGCTGGGGCGAAGCGACCACCATCGGCGGCTTGGGCTACGGCGGCGAAAGCCCGGAAAGCATCAAGACGAATATCGATACCTATATCGCGCCGCTGCTGGTCGGCATGGAAGCGAGCGCAGTGGCCAAGGCCATGGCCAGGGTGCGCAAGGCCATCCAGGGCAACCGCTTCGCCAAGTGCGCGATCGAGACGGCGCTGCTGGACGCGCAGGCGCGCCGACTGAACGTGCCGCTGTCGGAATTGCTGGGCGGGCGCGTGCGCGACGCGCTGTCCGTGGCCTGGGTGCTGGCCAGCGGCGACACCGCGCGCGATATCGCCGAAGGGGAAAAAATGCTGGACTTGCGCCGCCACCGCATCTTCAAGCTGAAGATCGGCTTGCGCGACGTGATGGACGACGTGGCCCACGTGCTGGAGATCAAGCGGGCGCTGGGCGAACGGGCCAGCGTGCGCGTCGACGTCAACCAGGCATGGAGCGAGACGGACGCCGTGCGCGGCATCGCCGCGCTGGAAGCGGGCGGCATCGACCTGATCGAGCAGCCCGTCAAGGCGGGCAACCGCGCCGCGCTGGCGCGCCTGAAGCAGCGCTTCGACGTGGCCATCATGGCCGACGAAGCCTTGCATGGTCCCGCCGACGCGCTGGCGCTGGCGCAGGCCGATGCGGCCGACGTGTATGCGGTGAAAATCACCCAGTCGGGCGGCTTGCTGCCGGCGCTGGAAGTGGCCACCGTGGCGCGCCTGGCCGGCGTGGGCCTGTACGGCGGCACCATGCTCGAAGGCGGCGTCGGCACGGCCGCCACGGCCCACGTGTGTTCCACGTTTGCGGAACTGGCCTGGGGCACGGAGCTGTTCGGGCCACTGCTGCTGACGCAGGAAGTCTTGCGCGAGCCGCTCGTGTACCGCGACTTCATGCTGCAAGTGCCGACGGGCCCGGGCCTGGGCGTGGAGATCGATATGGACAAACTACGCGCCATGCAGCGTCAATAAGGAGAGACCATGTTATTCCATGTACGCATGAACGTGAACCTGCCATTGGACATGCCCGCCGAACAGGCGGCGCAGCTCAAGCAGACGGAGAGGGAACTGGCGCAGCGCCTGCAGCACGAGGGCAAATGGCGCCACCTGTGGCGCATCGCCGGCCAGTACGCCAACATCAGCGTCTTCGACGTGGACAGCGTGGACGAGTTGCACAACTTGCTCACTTCCTTGCCGCTGTTCCCTTACATGCAGATCGACGTGATGCCGCTGTGCCGCCATCCTTCGTCGGTGCGCGACGGCGATGCCTGACCCACGATGCGGCAAGAGCCAAGGAGACACGCCATGAAACACACGGATACGGGGATAGTCGTGACCACCTGGAACAGGGACGATACGCTGCTGCATTACCGCACCGATGGCGAGCGCGGCAAGCCCTGCCTGGTCCTGTCGAATTCCCTGGGTACGGACCTGTCCATGTGGGATCGCCAGGTGGCGGACCTGGCCAGCGACTTTTATGTCGTGCGCTACGACACGCGCGGCCACGGCCAGTCCGTCTGCGGCGGTGCGCCGTTCGGCATCGAGCGGCTGGGCCTGGACGTGCTGGCGCTGCTCGACCACCTCGATATCGCCCGCGCCGCGTTCTGCGGCATCTCGATGGGCGGCCTGACGGGCCAGTGGCTGGGCATCCACCAGCCGCGGCGCCTGACGCACCTCGTGCTGGCCAACACGGCGGCGCGCATCGGCGCGGCCGACGCCTGGTTGGCGCGTGCGCAGCAGGTGCGCCGCGACGGCATGGATGGCGTGGCCGACGGCGCCGCCGCGCGCTGGTTCACGCCCGCCTTCATCGCGCGGGAAGCGGCCACGGTGGCGCGCATGATCGCCACCTTGCGCCGGCAGGATGCCGAAGGCTATGCGGCTTGCTGCGCGGCGCTGGCGCAGGCGGACTTGCGCGCGCAGGTGGCCACGATCGCGGTGCCCACCCTGCTCATCGCCGGCGGGCACGATCCCGTCACCACGGTGGACGATGCGCGCTGGTTGCAGCAGCGGTTGGCAGGCGCGCAGCTGGCCGAGGTGCCCGCGTCGCATTTGTCGAACGTCGAGGCGGCGCAGGCATTCACGGCCGAGTTGCGCGCCTTTGTATCGTCGCCGGCAGGGTAAGATTTCGCTTTGCCCCTGAGCACCGCCACCGGCAAGACCGGCATGCGGCAGGGGAAGCTTTTTAAAAAATAATAAGAAGAAAAGCAGACTTGGAGTAGACAGATGGAAAACAGATTGATGATTATCGCCGCGGTCACGGTGGGCTATTTCGCCCTCATGTCGTACATTACGTATAGCGTGCGCAAGCATGCCAACAGCGCCGAGGGCATGACGGCGGGCGGGCGCAATTATCCGGCCTTCCTGATCGGCGCATTGCTGCTGTCGGAATTCATCGGCAGTTCGGTGAGCATCGGCACGGCCCAGAAGGGCTATGAACTGGGCATTTCCGCCGCCTGGAACCTGGTGGCGCTGTCGCTGGGCTTCTTGTTGCTGGCCATCGTGCTGGTCAAAAAATACAAGGAAAGCGGGCAGTCGACGATTTCCGGCATCCTTGCGCAAACGTACGGCGAACCCGTGCGTTATGCGGCGTCCATCCTCACCATCGTCGCGCTGAGCATCGTTGCCGTGGCCCTGTACGCGAGCGGCGGCGCCGTGCTGGCGGCCGTGTTGCACATCAACAAGACAGTGGCCATTTTGCTGGTGGGCGCCATCACCGTGATCTATGTCAGCCTGGGCGGCATGCGCTCGGTGGTGTACACCAATTTCGCCCACTCCATCGTCAAGTACCTGGGCGTGATCCTGGCGCTGGCGTATGCGCTGGAAGCGAGCGGCGGCATCGGCGCGCTGCAGGCGCAGCTGCCGGCCAAGATGTTCAACTGGGTCGAGATCGGCTGGGGCCAGATCATCGCCTGGATGATTGGCGGCATCGGTTCCATCTTCGCCACGCAATACGTGATCCAGGCCCTCGTCAGCACGGACAACCCGGCCGTGGCCAAGCGCGCCTGCTATTACGTGTCGTCGCTGATGATTCCGTTCGGCCTGATGGCGGCCCTGATCGGCATGTGCAGCGCTGTGCTGTATCCAGGCATGAAGTCGATCGACGCCTTTCCGACATTGATCGCGCACATGCCGGCGTTTTCCGCCAGCATCATGATCGTCGGCCTGGCCGGCGCCCTGTTCGGCGGCATTTCCGCCACCACACTGGCATCGGCCACCCTGGCGATGAAGGATTTTTATGATCCCTGGTACAACAAGGCGAAGAACGACGCGAAATCGCTGATGTTCCTGCGCATCGCCATCGTCGTTGCCGGCCTGCTGCCGCTGGTGCTGGCGCTGTATGCGGAAAAACTGCTGATGATCGCCTTCCTCGGCAAGGCCCTGCGCGCCACCCTGGCCGTGCTGGTGCTGATGGCCTTCTATGCGCCGAAGTTCGGCACGCCGCGCGGCGCCTTCGTCGGCGTGATCGTCTCCGTGATCGCCACCATTGGCTGGTTCCTGGCCGGCAATCCGTACGGCGTGGACAGTTCCTACCTGGCGCTGGCCGGTCCGCTGCTGAGCATGGGCATCAGCCATGTGTTCAAGCCGGCGCAAGCGGTGGCCAAGCCGGCATCGTCGTCGCGGCTGTAGCTTGCCCAGCCGTCATACCAGACCCGTCAGGTAATACAGGGCAATGACGAGGAACACGGCCACCGTCTTGATGACGGTGATGCCGAAAATGTCGCGGTAGGACTGGCGGTGCGTGAGGCCCGTGACGGCCAGCAGGGTGATCACGGCGCCATTGTGCGGCAAGGTATCCATGCCGCCGCTGGCCATGGCCACCACGCGGTGCATGACTTCGAGCGGAATGTGCGCCTGCTGCGCCGCCTGGATGAAGCTGTCCGACATGGCGGCCAGCGCGATGCTCATGCCGCCCGAGGCCGATCCCGTGATGCCGGCCAGCGTCGTCACGGAAACGGCCGCGTTGACGAGGGGATCGGGCACGCTGCGCAAGGTATTGCTGACGGCAAGGAACCCGGGCAGGGCCGCGATGACGCCGCCGAAGCCATATTCGGAGGCCGTGTTCATGGCCGCCAGCAGCGCGCCGCCGACGGCCGCCCTGGTGCCTTCGGCAAAGGCGGCGCGGATACGCCCGAAGGCCGTCACGCACACGAGCAAGATACCCAGCAATAAGGCGCCTTCCACGGCCCAGATGCCGGTCACGGCGGCGATCGACGTCGACACGGGCGCATGCAAGCCCGGCAGGGCCTCGGCGGTGAGCACGTAGCTGGCGCCATACCAGTGGGGAATCAGCTTGGTCAGCGCAAAGTTGGCCACGCCGACGAGTACCAGAGGCGCCAGCGACAGCAGCGGATGGGGCAAGTCGCCGCCACCGGTCTTGGCCTGTTCCGCTTCCACTCCGTAACCTTCGCCCGTCGCCATGACGGAACGCCGGCGCCATTCGAGGAAGGCCAGTCCCATGATCACCGTCAGCACGGCGCCGATGCTGCCCAGCCACGGTGCGGCCCAGCCGGTCGTGTTGAAAAAGGTGGTGGGAATGATGTTCTGGATCTGCGGCGTGCCGGGCAGGGTATCCATGGTGAAGGAAAAGGCGCCCAGGGCGATGGCGCCCGGCATCAGCCGCTTGGGGATATTGCTCTGGCGGTACAGCTCGGCCGCGAACGGATACACGGCAAACACCACCACGAACAGCGACACGCCGCCGTAAGTCAGGGCCGCGCACACGGCGACGATCACGGCATTGGCGCGCGCACTGCCGATATAGCGGATGGCCGCCACGACGATGGACTGGGAAAAACCGGACAGCTCGATGAGTTTACCGAACACGGCGCCGAGCAAAAAGACGGGGAAATACAGCTTGATAAAGCCCACCATCTTTTCCATGAAGATGCCGCTGAAGACGGCCGGCACGGCCGATGGATCGGTCAGCAGCACGGCGCCCAGCGCGGCGACGGGCGCAAACAGGATCACGCTGTAGCCGCGGTAGGCGGCCAGCATCAGGAAGGCCAGAGCGGCCAGAACTATCAGGAAAGACATCGGTCAGGCCCTTGCGCGAGAAGTGAGCAGGATATTAATGATGCAATTAATATCATACTTCCCGGCAACACGCCAACGCGTGGGTCAAGGGGCGGGAATGTTGGTCGGGGTGAGAGGATTCGAACCTCCGGCCTCTGCGTCCCGAACGCAGCGCTCTACCAGGCTGAGCCACACCCCGCATTCCTTCATTACAGCAGATGGCGGCGTGGGTTTCAAGCGGCTGCATCAAGGTCTATTGCTTCTTCTCTTGCTGGGCTTTCTGGATGTCCGCTTCGCTGACCTTTTTTGCCGGTGCATGCGTTGCCGGCGAAGTCGGCGCCTTGCGCGTGGCGTTCGCTTGCGCCATGACGGCGGCGCAGTCCGTGTCGGGGGCTTTGTCGACGTTGATCAGCGGCAGCAGGGCGGCCAGCGGCGTGACGATGGTCGCCAGTGCCGCGGCGGCGCCCGCTTTCAGGGCCAGCGGGCCTTTTTGCGGGCCCACGTCCGGGTGCTTGAACGTGCCTTTCGCGTACAGCGGCGTACGCAGGGTGATGATGCGTGGCCCCTTGGTACGGGGGCGCACGTCGAGGTCCAGGGTTTCGTTCGCCAGGTTGACGTTGCCCGTGATATTCACCACGGCCGTGTCCGTGTCGAGCACGAAGCGGCGCACGTCGGCCTGGCCATTCTTGACGGCGAAATCGCTGGCCAGGCAGTTCAGGTGGACTTGCTTGTCGCCAAAGATTTTCACGAAGACGGCATTGGCCAGGTTCAGCCCGGCCAGTTCCAGCATGAACTGGCTGACGGAGCCCTCGCTGACGGTGGCCGCCAGTTCGCCATTTGCGCTGGCCAGTATGGCCGAGATGGAATTGCCGTGGCCCGTGAGCGCCGCATCGCCATACACTTCGCCGAAGCTCGCTTGCATCGATTGCAGCTTGGGAAACAGTTCGCGTATCTTGAGGCGGCGCGCCGCCACCTTGGCTTGCGCGGCGATGGTCTTTTGGCGGCCATCGAGCGTGATGTTCGAAGTGATGTCGCCGCCGGCCATGCCGAAATTGAGTGGCGTCAGACTCAGCACCTTGTCCTGCATGCGGATGTTGGCGAGGATGTCCTTGAGCGGGATATCGTGCGTGCGCACCAGTTTCTTGCCCGTGAATTTCACGTCGGCGTCGAGCGCATTCCATTTGCTCGTATTGAACTGTTCCACCGGCAAGGCTTTGCCGTCGGGTTGCACGGGCGCCTTGCCGCGCGCCTGTTTCTGCGCATTGCTGTCGGCGCCGATGCTGGGCCCCAGGTCTTCCAGGCGCAATTGCTGCGACGTCACTTCGCCGCGCAGCAGGGGACGCGGCTGGCGCGGCAAATACTGCAAGGTGCCGGCCAGGTCGCTCTGGCCCACCGTGCCCTTGAAGTCCTGGTATGTCCAGTTCCAGCTGGCGCCGTCCTTCTTGCCCAGCAAACGGCCCCTGGTGGCGTAGTCCGGGGTTTCCGGCAGCAGCACGCCCGTCAGCGGATACAGGTCGGCCATGCTGGCGCCAGCCAGGCTTAGCTGCAAATCGATGCCCGACAAGGAGCGCGGATCCGTCAAGGTGCCATCAATGCTGGCCTTGTTCTTGCCCAGCACGGCATGCGCCTGCACCGGATACACGGTGTGCTTGTCGGTCAGGGACAGCACGGCGCCCGCCTTGCCGCCGCCCGTCACGGGCGCCTGGCGGTAGCTGCCGCCCAGGGTGAATGCGATGCCGTATTTTTCCACGGGCGCGCCGCCCGGCGTCGCGTCCGGCGCCGTCGAGCTGACCTTGGCGCGCACGTCCAGCGCGATGCCCTCGTCGAGGTAGCGGATGGCGCCGTCGCCGAAGGCCATGCGCTGGATTTCCACGTCCCATGCCGACGGGCCGTTGTCTTTCAGGGTCCAGCTGTTGCTGCCGTCGGCGCGGCGCTGCAGGGCGATCTGCGGCGCCTCCAGCGCCAGGTCCGTCAGCACCACCTTGTGCTGCAGCAAGGGGAGCGGATGCAGGGCCACGTCGATGCGTTTGGCGCTGGCCAGCTGCGGGCCGATCGTGACCCAGTCCGGATTGCTCATGCGTACATCCTGCGCGCTGATGACGGGCCGCGGCACGTAGCGTCGCCAGCCCGGTTCCGTCTGCAACCCTTGCTGCCATTTGACGTGCAGGTCGCCGCCGATGACGAAGGTACGGCCCGTGCTTGCCGATACCTTCTCGTTGATGTAGGGGCGGGCGCGGTTCCAGTCGAAGGTCAGCACGAGAATGACGAGGAGGAGGATCAGGGCCAGCAGGGCGGCCAGGCTCCAGCCGAGGATTTTCAGGGGTGTCGGGCGTGTCATGGGATGCCAGTCGCGGT
The DNA here is from genome assembly GCF_018682595.1 of Janthinobacterium sp. JC611. Lineage (NCBI taxonomy): Bacteria > Pseudomonadati > Pseudomonadota > Betaproteobacteria > Burkholderiales > Oxalobacteraceae > Janthinobacterium > Janthinobacterium sp. JC611. The sequence continues at coordinate 123,804 of NZ_JAFLJN010000002.1, read as the reverse complement.
AATTTTTCGTCAAGGTAGACCGATAGGCCACGACGGTCGGTGCGCTGGGTTACGTAAAATATGTAGCCAAGGCGTGTCGCTTGAAATGGTTCAATAATTCGACTATTATTGAAGTATGGAAAATGAAAAGACAATAGCCAGCGGCGCGCCGCCGCTGACGAATGCCGCCGCCATCGCGGCTCTGGCTGCGCTGGCACAGGAATCGCGGCTGGCCGTGTTCCGCCTGCTGGTGCAAGCGGGGCCGCAAGGCATGGCCGCGACGAAGATCGCCGAGGCGCTGGCGATTGCGCCCTCGTCACTGTCGTTTCACCTGAAAGAACTGGCGCATGCCAATCTGGTGACGGCGAGCAAGACGGGACGCTCCATCATCTACGCCGCCAACTATGCGGGAATGAACGGCTTGCTGGCCTTTTTGACCGAGAACTGCTGCGCTGGCGCGCCTTGCTGCGTCAGCGAACCACATTTATTGAAGGAAACGACGACATGACGATCACGATCTATCACAACACGGCGTGCGGCACCTCGCGCAATACCCTGGCGCTGATCCGCAATACGGGCGTCGAGCCCGTCATCATCGATTACGTCAAGCATCCCCCTTCGCGCGAGGAACTGGTCGATCTGATCAAGCGTGCCGGCCTGTCCGTGCGCGGCGTCATGCGCGACAAGGGCGCCCTGTACGACGAACTGGGCCTGGCCAATCCTGAACTGAGCGACGCGGCCCTGCTGGACGCCATGCAAGCCCATCCTATTTTGATCAACCGCCCCATCGTCGTGACGGAACTGGGCGTGCGCCTGTGCCGGCCGTCGGAAAAAGTACTGGAGATCCTGCCGCTGCCGCAGCAAGGCGCGTTCGCCAAGGAAGATGGCCAGGCCGTGGTGGACGCCGACGGCAAGCCGGTGGTCTGAGATGGAGGATTTACCGAACATCAGCGCCGCGCACCTGGACTTGCCCAGCCTGGATAAATTGGCACCGGTTAACGTGTCCACCCACGCGCCGCGCATGTTGCTGCTGTACGGTTCCTTGCGCGAACGCTCGTACAGCAAGCTGCTGACGCTGGAAGCGGAGCGCATCCTGCGCCACTTCGGCGCCGAGACGCGCGTGTTCGATCCGCACGGCTTGCCGATGGTCGACAGCGTGTCGCCCGACCATCCGAAAGTGCAGGAATTGCGCGCGCTGTCGCTCTGGTCGGAAGGGCAGGTGTGGTGCAGCCCCGAACGCCATGGCGCCGTCACGGGCGTCTTTAAGTCGCAGATCGACTGGTTGCCGCTGGAAACGGGCAGCGTGCGGCCGACACAGGGCCGTACCCTGGCTGTGATGCAAGTGTCGGGCGGCTCGCAATCGTTCAATGCCGTCAACGGCTTGCGCGTGCTGGGACGCTGGATGCGCATGGTGACGATCCCGAACCAGTCGTCGGTGGCCAAGGCGTACCAGGAATTCGACGATGACGGCCGCATGAAGCCGTCGCCGTACTACGAGCGCCTGGTCGACGTGATGGAGGAACTGTATAAATTCACCTTGCTGGTGCGCGACCGCCGCGATTACCTGGGCAGCCGCTACAGCGAGCGGCTGGAAGCGGCGCCGGCCATCGTGCAGGCATTGGCGGGCGCGGCGATGGAGCATGAGCGCGGCAGCGGAGCATGAAAAACGGCGCCACTGGCGCCGTTTCTGATTGCTTATATTAAAACACGATCAGTGATTGCGAGCCACGGCAAACGAGCACAGTTGCAGCATCGACTGCTTGTAGACGCTGTCCGGCCAGCCGGCGATGGCGTCGGCGGCGCGCTGGCCGGCGATTTCCGCCTGCTGGCGCGTGTAGTCGAGGGCGCCGCTGCTGGTGATGGCCGTCAGGACGGCATCGAAATGCTGTTCGTCGCCTTGCTCGATGCAGCTGCGCACCAGTTCGCGTTGTTCCGGCGTACCGTTTTCCATCAGCCAGATCAGCGGCATCGTCGGTTTGCCTTCGCGCAAGTCGTCGCCCACGTTCTTGCCGATTTCGGCGGCGTCGCCTGCATAGTCGAGCACGTCGTCGATCAGCTGGAAGGCCGTACCCAGCGAGCGGCCGTATTCGGCGGCCGCTTCGATATCGTCTTCGCTGGCGCCGGCGATCAGGGCGCCCAGTTGCGCCGACGCTTCGAACAGCTTGGCCGTCTTCGAGCGGATGACGTTCAGGTAGCTTTCCTGCGTCACGTCCGGATCGTGCATGTTCAGCAGCTGCAGCACTTCGCCTTCGGCGATCACGTTGGTGGCGTCGGACAGGATTTGCATGACGCGCATATTATTGAGCGACACCATCAGCTGGAACGAGCGCGAGTGCAGGAAGTCGCCCACCAGCACCGAAGCGGCATTGCCGAACAGGGCGTTGGCTGTCTGGCGTCCGCGGCGCATCGACGATTCATCGACGACGTCGTCGTGCAGCAGGGTGGCGGTATGGATGAATTCGACCACGGCGGCCAGTTCATGGTGCGCCGTGCCGCGATAGGCGTGGGCATTGGCCACCAGCAAGATCAGCACGGGACGGATACGTTTGCCGCCCGCGCTGATGATGTATTCGGCGATCTGGTTGATCAGAATCACATCGGAGTGCAACTTCTGGCGGATCACCGTATTGACTGCGTCCATATCGGCGGCAATCGTTTGCACGATGGTGTTTTGGTTAACGTGTTTGTTAGCGTCAGACAAGGCGAACCTGCATTAGATTGTGGGTGCCGCGATTATACGACAAGGCTTGCGCGTGCGTGATGTTTGCCTATGACTGTAGAGCAATTGATTGATCTGCTTGGCACTGGCGCGCGTTCCCCTGTCCGCCTGGCGCAAGCCTGACATGATGGTCAGGTTGTCGACATACCACGATCGTCAGGCTTTGTGAATAGTTTTTGACGCAATTTCTCAGTCCGTGTATAATCGCTGGTTCCCCCTGTTGTGCACGGCTTGCTTTTCATGGCAGTGGGACAAATTCTTTCAACATTTGATGAGGTTTCAAATCATGTACGCGGTCATAAAAACCGGTGGCAAACAATACAAAGTTGTCGCTGGCGAAAAACTTAAAGTAGAACAGATACCGGCAGACATTGGTTCCGAAATCACCATCGATCAAGTTCTCGCAGTAGGCGCGGGCGACAGCATCAAGTTTGGTGCTCCATTGGTCGAAGGTGCAACGGTACTGGTTACGGTTGTGGCGCATGGTCGCCATGATAAGGTCAAAATTTTCAAGATGCGTCGTCGTAAGCACTACCAAAAGCATCAAGGCCATCGCCAGAATTTTACCGAAATCCAAATCGTTTCGATCAACGGCTAATCGCCGCTGTTTGACGCAGTTTGTCTACATAATCAGCTATCAAGGAGTCTTAAATGGCACATAAAAAAGGCGGCGGCACAACGCGAAACGGCCGTGATTCAGAATCAAAACGTCTGGGCGTTAAAGTCTACGGCGGCCAAGCTATCAACGCTGGCGGCATCATCATTCGTCAACGCGGCACCCCAGTGCGCGCCGGCGAAGGCGTAGGCATGGGCAAGGACCACACGCTGTTCGCGCTGATCGCGGGCAAAGTGAAGTTCGTTGTCAAAGGTGCCGGCTCGAAGCAATTCGTGACCGTTGTACCAAACGAAGCAGTACCAGCGTAATTCAGCGCGGAGCGCCAGTTCGCTCCGCAATGATCGCATGATGTAAGGCGCAAGCCTTCAATCGAAAGGCTCTGCCCAAGGTAGAGCCTTTTTAGTTTTATGGCGGCAAAATTATGAAGTTTATCGACGAAGCAAAAATCGAAGTCATCGCGGGCGATGGCGGCAACGGCTGCGCATCTTTCTGCCGTGAAAAATTCCGGCCTTTCGGCGGTCCCGATGGCGGCGATGGCGGCAAGGGCGGGTCCATCTGGGCTGTCGCCGACCGTAATGTCAACACGCTCGTCGATTTCCGTTTCTCCAAAATGCACAAGGCTCGCAATGGCGAGCCTGGCCGTGGCGCAGATTGCTATGGCAAGGGCGCCGATGACATCCACCTGCGCATGCCGGTCGGCACCTTGATCATCGACAACGCGAGCGGCGAAATCCTGGCCGATTTGACCGAACACGGCCAGATCGAACTGCTGGCCAAGGGCGGAGAGGGCGGCTGGGGTAATATCCACTTCAAATCCTCGACCAACCGCGCACCACGCCAAAAAGGCGAGGGCAAGGAAGGCGAACGTCGCGAACTGCGCCTGGAACTGAAAGTCCTGGCCGACGTGGGCCTGCTGGGCATGCCGAACGCGGGCAAGTCCACCTTCATTTCGGCCGTCTCGAATGCGCGCCCGAAAGTTGCCGATTACCCATTTACCACCCTGCACCCGAACTTGGGCGTGGTGCGCGTGTCGCACGAGAAGAGTTTTGTGATCGCCGATATTCCCGGCTTGATCGAAGGCGCTTCCGAAGGCGCGGGCCTGGGCCATCAATTCCTGCGCCACTTGCAGCGCACGGGTCTGCTGTTGCACATCGTCGACCTGGCGCCGTTTGAAACCAACGTCGATCCTGTGAAGGAAGCCAAGGCGCTGGTGAAGGAATTGAAGAAGTACGACGAGTCGCTGGTCGACAAGCCGCGCTGGCTGGTGTTGAACAAGCTCGACATGGTGCCGGAAGAAGAGCGCAAGAAGATCGTCAAGGATTTCCTCAAGCGCTTCGCCTGGAAGGGGCCCGTCTTCGAGATTTCCGCACTGAACCATCAGGGTTGCCCGGAACTGGTGAATGCGATTTATCAACATCTGGAAGAGAAGAAACACAGCGAAAGCCGTGCCGAGGAAACGCAGATGACCGAAGAAGCACGCGGTATCTCGTCGATCGACCCGGATGACCCGCGTTTCAAGATTCTTGACTAAGGCTTTACCCTGATGCCAGTACTGACGATCGCTGTCACGCCCGCGCGCAAGCAAGCGTGGCAGCGCCGTGTATTGCATCTGATCGCGTATGCTTACGGGCTGAGCGCGGTCGCCTGCCTGCTGTTCGCCGATGCAATGGCGGCCGGCATGGGCATCTTCCTCAATGGCGTCAATGGCTACAGCCAGTTCTACGCCACGCATGTCGGTGTCTGGGGTGCTACCGCGCTCCTGGCGCTGTTCGCGGCACGGCAGGGCGAAGCGCCTGTCCTCGGCGATATCACAGCAATGTTCGTCCTGGCGCAGCCCGCCGGCCGTTTGTTCGCGGCCATCAGCTTCGGCTTGCCCCAGGGTTTTGTGTTGTTCATGTGCGCAATGGAGCTGACGGCGGGGCTGGCCTTGCTGTTGCTGCGTCCTGCGCGCTGACGTCTATCAAGTGAAGAGCGCCGCCCCATGGATTCCGTGATTCAAAAAGCTAACCGTATCATCATCAAAGTCGGCTCTTCGCTGGTCACCAACGATGGCCGCGGACTCGACCATGCCGCCATCGCGCGCTGGGCCGCGCAGATTTCCGGCTTGCGCGCCCTCGGCAAGGAAGTGGTGCTGGTCAGTTCCGGCGCCATCGCCGAAGGCATGCTGCGCCTCGGTTTCGAGCAGCGCCCCACCGATATCCACGAATTGCAGGCCTGCGCCGCCGTCGGCCAGATGGGCCTGGCGCAAATCTATGAAAGCAGCTTCCGCGCCCACAGCCTCGGCACGGCGCAAGTGCTGCTCACGCACGCCGACCTGGCCGACCGCGAACGCTACCTGAATGCCCGCTCCACCCTGACGACCCTGCTGCGCCTGGGCGTGGTGCCGATCATCAATGAAAACGACACCGTCGTCACCGATGAAATCAAGTTCGGCGACAACGACACCCTGGGCGCGCTGGTCGCCAACCTGATCGAGGCCGATGCGCTGGTCATCCTGACGGACCAGCACGGCCTGTTCTCGGCCGACCCGCGCAAGGACCCGAACGCCTATCTGATCACGCAAGGCATCGCCGGCGATCCGGCCCTGGAGGCGATGGCGGGCGGGGCCGGCAGCAGCCTGGGACGTGGCGGCATGCTGACGAAAATCCTCGCCGCCAAGCGGGCCGCCAAGTCCGGCGCCCATACGATCATCGCCTGGGGCCGCGACAGCGACGTGCTCAGCCGCCTGGCCCAGGGCGAAGCGATCGGCACGCAGTTGCTGGCGCAAACGGGGCAATTGACGGCACGCAAGCAGTGGATGGCCGATCATCTGCACACGGCCGGCGCCGTCGTGCTCGATGCGGGCGCCGTGCAAAAGCTGCGCCAGGAAGGCAAATCCCTGCTGCCGATCGGCGTGACGGGCGTAAACGGCGAGTTCGGCCGCGGCGCCGTCATCACCTGCGTCGATGCGGCCGGCGTGGCCGTGGCGCGCGGCCTGTCGAACTACACGAGCGGCGAAGCGCGCCGCATCATGCGCAAGCCTTCCACCGAGATCGAGTCCATCCTCGGCTACATGGAAGGCCATGAACTGATTCATCGCGATAATATGGTCTTGCTGTAAGCGGTAACGGGGCCGATGCCTGCATCGGTTCCCGTCTACAGTTGCCCATAACGAAATCCCGTCCCCAGCGCCAGTGGCCATTTCAGCCACAACAACAGCAACAGTCCCCCATACCATAGCGTGAAGAGGCCGTGCACGAGCGGTGCGGGCAGGTAGCGCAAGAGAAATTGGTACACCTTAACTCCCAGGTAACAGTGGCGCGAACAGCACCGTCAGGCAAGACCAGGCCGTTTTCAGATCCGGCGTCGACGTCAGCGCGAAGCTCAGTATGACAAATTGCAGGGTCAGAAACCAGCTGAAGGCACGCCACAGGGCGTAGCGGCGCAACAGCTCGGCCCATGGCATATACTTTCCCCACAGGTGGACGATGGCCAGGCCGGCGCCGTGGAACAGGCCCCAGGCCAGGTAGCGCGGCGACAACTCATGCCATAAGCCCAGCACGATCATGCTGCCCAGGCTGGCAAACAGATAGTGCCGCGTGCGCGTCAGGATGGGCCGGAAGACGAAATCGCGGCACCATTCCGATACCGTGATGTGCCAGCGGCGCCAGAAATCGGGCAAGTTGCGCGCGGCGAACGGAAAATGGAAGTTTTCCGGCACGCGCATGCCCAGCAGCGCCGCGAAGCCGATGGCGATATCGCAATAGCCCGAAAATTGCCAATACAGGTTCAAGCCATACCTCAGCAGAGGCAGGTAGGCCTCGAGCCAGGCATGCCCCGTCGTCAGTTGAAGGCCATTGAGCTTGAAGTTGAGGATATATCCAGCTAGCAAGACCACCTTGCAATAGCCGTACAACATGCGCCGCAGCGCTTGCGAGGCAAGTTGCCCGTCCCAGCGCGCGCGCAGCAATTCCAGGCGGAAGGCGTCGTAGCGCTGGACTGGACCGACGGCCAGGGTAGGCGGGAACAGCAAATAGCCCAGGGTCGTGCCGGCGCGGCCATCGCGCGCGATGCCGCCGCCATGTTCGGCGATCAGATGCCAGGCTTTCAGCGATACGAAAGCGTAGCCCAGCCAGGCGGCCAGGCCATGGCTGGCTTTGGCGTACTGGTAAGCGAGAAAGGCGAGCAGCACGCCGGCCAGGCCCAGCGCCTGCATCAGCGCCGGGCGGCGCCATTGCGGGCCGCAGATGAAGGCCAGCCAGGCCAGCAAGGCGCTCCAGGCTGCCATGCTGCTCCAACCGTCATGCCCTAGCAAAATGGCGCCGCCCAGCGTCAGCAGCCAGGGCCGCCATGCAGGCGGCAAGCGCCAGTAGAGCGGGATCAGCACCAGCATGCTCAGTATGCCGAAGGTTGTCATCCACACCATATTAACGTTCGTCCCGCAGTTGCTGTAATTGGGCTTGCCACCAGGGCGCAAACAGACGGGCGCCGGCGGCATTCAAATGGCTGCCGTCGCAATGCAAGTTTTGCTGTACGTAAATCGGTGAGCTGAGGTAGCGAATATGGCGGCCCGGGGGCAGTGCTTTCTGTAAACGTGACAACCAGCGTTGTTTTTCCGTCGCGGTCGTTTGCTCGACCAGTTCGGAGCGGCGTAGTTCAAGCAGCACGATGCGTACACCCCGTTGTGCCAGGCGTTGCAGGTGCTCAGTTAGCTGCCGGTTGATGGCTGCGTTGTTAAATACGAGTTGCAGATTGGCGGCATTCTTGAGAGTTTCGCGTCGCTGCGTATGGGCTGGGAAGGTGGCGCACTCAAAAGGCTCGCGTTGGTCAAGCAGTGCGACATATGCCTGTCGCGGTGCCAGTTGTACGTTTCCTGTAAGCTGGAAGGCCAGTCCCTTGCTTGCTAATATGAGATCCTGCCGTAGTTCATCCATGATCACGTTGTTTTGATCGGGCAACAGCAGGTTTTCATCAATGACCAGAATATCCGGTGGATGGCGGTCAATGATGCCCAAGCTGGGTACCAAATAACCCATGCCGGTGCCGGGCTTGGTCATGCGCATCCAGTCGATGCCGGGCAGCGCCACCTGTGCCTGCGCAGGCGGCGTGGCGGCCCATAGCAGGGACGAGCCCAAGCCCAGCACGCGCAACTTGCCATCGGTCGACGGTGCATCGAGAAACTGTCGCGTATGATCGGCAATGGCATGGTCAGGCCCTCGCCAGGGTGACCAGCGTTGTAGCGCAAGCGGGATCATCACACCCATGACTAGGAGCGCGCTGTACAACCAGATGCGCAAAGGAGGTGCGGAGGCCATCTCAGCGCGTCAGCCGCTTGATCAGTTGCACGGTGGCATCCATCGTTTCCATGTGTACCACGTCCGATGGACTCAGGCGTACCTTGAACAGCGTTTCCAGGCCGATCACGAAGTTGATGTGCGCCAGCGAATCCCAGCCTGGCGTATTAGCGGGGCCTGAATCCGCCTTCAGCGCACTTGCCGGTAAATTGAACAGGTCCGCGGCCAGCGCAAAAATGTCTTCCTGCAGATTGCCGTGTGCGCTTGCTTCCTTGGGGGCAAGCGATAGCGCGTGCTGCAACTGTGCCGTGATGACCTTGCCTGATGGCGTGCGCGGCAATTGTCCCGTCAGGCTGATGCGTTTCGGCAATTCGTGTGCGCCCAGATGCTGGGCGCAATGCTGCAGCAGTTGTTGCTGATCCGCCTCCATGCCGGGGCGCAATACTACGCAGGCAACGGGGATTTCGCCCCAGGTCGGGTCGGGCAGGGCGACGGTCGCCGCTTCCAGGACGGACGGGTGCAGCAGCAGCACGCCATTGATGGCTTCCGGCGACAGGTTGTAGCCGCCGCAAATGATCACGTCCTTGAGGCGCCCCGTAATCCAGTACACGCCCTCGCTGTCGCGCCGTGCCAGGTCGCCCGTATGCAGCCAGCCGTCGCGCAGGACGGCAGCGGTCGCTTGCGGATTATCCAGGTAGCCCTGCATCAGGTTGGCCCCTTGCAGGCACAGTTCGCCAATTTCATCGCAGCCCGCCTCGCTGCCATCGTCGCGCACGATTTTGGCCAGCATGTCGCGCGGTACCCCCACGCTGCCGACCTTGTGGCTGGCGGCATCCGGTCCCGCATACAGGCCGCAGGTGCCCGTTTCGCTCAAGCCATAGGTATTGATCAGTTTTACGTTGAAACACTGGCTGAAGCCGGTCCACGTGGTTGCGCTCAGGGGGGCACTGCAGGAAATGGCAAAGCGGAAATGGCCATTCTCAAAGTTTTCCGCCAGGTGGGCGCCATATTGCTGTATCAGGGCCAATGCGGTGGGCGCGGCGATCAGGTGCGTGACTTGTTCGCGGTAAATGGCAATCAGGATGCTTTCGATGGCGACGATGCTGAAGGGGGCGGGACGCACCAGCGTGCAGCCGCGTTGGTAAGCCAGCAGCACGCCTTGCACCAGGCCATCGGCATGCGACAGCGGCATCAGGTTCAGCAGGCGTGACCCGGGCGTCAGTGCGTAATGTTCGCCTATCGTATGCAAATGCGCGAGCAAAGCGGGCCAGTGCATTTCCACACCCTTCGGGCGAGCGGTGCTGCCCGAGGTGAACACGACATAGGCTGGCCCCTCCCGGCGTGCGGGTGGCAACGGCGCCGGCGCGGGGACTGACAGCAAGCCAGGCCAGTTGTCCAGGTCGGCTGGCGCGCGCCGTCCCAGCAGCTTATTCAGCAGCAAGCCCTTGGCCTGGACAGCGCCCACGCGTATCTGCTGCGCCGGCAGAGGGACATCCTCGGCGCGCCACAGGTCGATGGCGTCCGCATCGGCGATGACGCCATCGATATGGGTATGTTGCAGTAAATCCCTGACTTGCCGCACCGAGGTTCCCGGATCGAGCAACAGGGGAATCGCGCCCGCCCGCAGGCAGCCAAGCAACAAGGGCGCATAGGCCAAGTCGTCGCGTATCATCAGCAGCACGCGTTTATCGTGCAGTTCCTTGCTGATCAGCCTGGCTGCCACTTGCAGGATTTGTTCCTCCAGATGGACATGCGACAAAGACTTGGGGCCGATCATGAACGGCGTATTCGTAGGTGTAGGATGCGTTTGAAACATGGTGGACGTGTCTGTTACTGTGAGAGGGAATGCGCCAGTGCGCGACGGTCGAGCTTTCCTGCCGGGGTGTACGGCAACGCTGCTTGTATGCGCAGCTCGCGCGGGAATGCTTCGATCTGCGCTTGCTGGCGGAAAAAAGCGACAAATGCGGGCAAATCGAAGCCATCATCGACCACCAGCAGGCCGACCAGTCCCTGTGGGCTGGTGGTGACGGCTGCTTCCCTGACGCGCGGATAGCTGCACATGGTGCGTTCCAATGGTGCAGGATGGACGATGTCGCCATATTCGTTCTTGAGCTGGTCATCGTGCCGGCCCAGCAGGGTGATGTTGCCCAGGCCATCATGGCTGGCGATATCGCCCGTATGGATCCAGCTGTCGCGGGCGATGGCGGCGGTTTGCGCCGGATCGCCCCAGTATTCCAGCATGAGCTGGTTGCTGTGCACGCGCAGCTCGCCTGCCTGCCCCGATCCGAGCGGCCGGCCCTCGCCATCGCAGATTTGCACCACGGCACCGACGGGACGGCCGCAAGCCTGCGTGGCACCGGGCCGGTGCTGGAACAGCATGCACAGGCCCCCCGTTTCCGTCAGTCCGTAATAATCGATGATGGTCAGCCGCATGCGCTCGCTCAAGGCCGTGTGCAGCGACGTTTGCAGCGTAGCGCCTGTGGAAATGATTTGCCGCAAGCTGGCCGGGTGCAGGGTCAGGTGGGCCGGCAGCCGCTGCAGCATGGCCAGCCAGGCGGGGCCTGTCGCCAGTACGGTCACGCCATGGCGTTGTGTTGCCTGCAAGGTCTTGCCGACATTGCCCCGTTCGTTTTCATCGGCCAGATACACGCTGGCGCCGGCAAACAGGGCGGCGACCATCGGGTTGCGCAAGCCGCTCATGGTGTGGCAGTCGCCCAGCGACAGCAGGATGTCGCCGTCGTGCCAGCCAAATTCCGTCGCTGCCAGCTGACCGCTCTGCATGAGGGCACGCTGGCTGTGGACGACGCCCTTGGGGACGCCAGTACTGCCAGAGGTAAACAGGATCACGGCTGGATCGTCGGGGTGGATGACATGATCGGATAGGCCCGGCGTCGATGGCAGGTCCATCCAGTCTTCCAGCAAGGCCGACAGTTCAGGCAAGGCGCAGTCTGGTGGCAGGGTCGGCGTGGCGTCAGGCCGGATATCGTCGAGCAGCAGCGCCGGGCACGTTGCCAAAGCAGCGGCGCTGCCACGCGGATGATCCAGCACCAGCAAGGCGGGAACAATGCGTTCCAGCAAGGGTTGCAGCAGGGCGGGCGTGTCCGTCAATTCCTTGCGCAAGGGTACCACGACAGCGCCGATGCGCCAGCAGGCCCAGCTGAGCAATACTGCTTCAGGGTGTTGCGCACACAACATGGCGACGCGGTCGCCGGCGCGCACGTCCATCGCCAGCAAGCCCCGTTGCAACGCCGGCACGAGCAGTTCGACATCCGCCCAGCCAAAGGCGCTGTCGTCCATGCCATTGAGCAATAGCGGGCGTTGCTGGTACAGCGAGGGCAGTAATTGCCACAGATATTCGAAGGTTTCTTCCGATGGCAGCGGACGCACGATCTGGCTGGCATAGTACGATTGCAAGCGGGCCATGGCGCCACTGACTGGGGCCATCTGCAGCAGTTCCATATCGACCATGCTCCTGGCTTGCTGGCAAACGTATTCCACTGGCAGTTGCAGGCGCTGTGCCACTTGTTCCAGGGTGCGCAACTGGCCCAGCTGGAACAGGATCTGCAATTGCTCGGCGTCCAATTGTTGTGCTCCGAGGCGCGCCAGGCGTTCCGCATAACAAGGATGACGCAGCAGCAAATCTTGCATCAGGCCGCCCAGCGCATCGGTATCGGGCACGGCGCAGCCGTTCAAACTGTCGAGCCGCAGCAGGGTATTGACGATGGCGCGCGATGCGGGAAAGGCGAGGTCGAGATTGGCCTGGCGCAGGGGCGCCCCTTCCCATGCGGGCGGCACCAGCGCCACCAGGCCGTTGTAGTGCGCCGTGTCCGGTTCGCCATGCAGTTGCCCTCTGGCGTCGAACAGGGTCACTTCCGACATCACCAGCGTCTTGCGTGCGCCGCGTGCTTGCGCAGCATCAAAGCGTTGCTGATAGTGCCGGCCGTGAAGGATGTTGCCGCCACGCTCGAAATATGGCTTGGGCTGGCTGTTGGCCATGTGTACGTGCGGGAAAATGATCGGCGCATCGCGGCGGGCGATGCGCAGCATGTCGCCGGCAAAGCTCAGCGGTGCATAGCGATGCAATGAATCGAGTCCATGAATCAGCGCGAACGTACCGTCGCGAAAAGGCATGGGACTGCCCGGTGGCAAGAAAATGATGTCATGGTTGGGCGCGCGCTGTCCCGCAGGCAACCAATGCGCGTATCCCATGTAACCGAGCACATCGAAATTGCCTTCCCATACGGAAATGACATGCTGCTGGGGAAATGCCGCAGCCAGCATTTCGCCACTCCAGCCAGTGCGGCCCCAGGTGTCAAGAATCAGGTCGCCAGGTCGCAGTTGTTCCCTGATCAGGTCCAGCAAGGCATAAAAGGCGCGTGTGGATTCGTTGAAGGGTTGAAAGGCGGCATAGCGGTCGGGAATGCGGCGCACATGGCGGCGATGCATGAAGGACAGATACTCGGTGCTGGGCGTCAGCTGGGCACGCAGCCCCGACGGCATCCGCGCATCGCCGCCTTGCCGCGCTTCCGTGAAGAGTACGAAGCCTTGCACGACGGGAATGTCGATGGCGCACGCCGGACAGCGCAATAGCGCTTCCAGCAACGGTGCCGGCACCCCGGCAGGCGTGTCGCTGTGCAGAGGCTGCCGGCAGGCGGGGCAAGCCAGGGTGGTAAAGGTAGTATTCAACATGGTGTAACTAATTGGTAGAGGCGCGTAGTCAGACGACGGCCGGCATCGGCGACTTGTCCTTGTAGTCGCACAGGTCGGCGATCATGCAGTTCCAGCATTGCGGCTTGCGCGCCGTGCACGTGTAGCGGCCGTGCAAGATGAGCCAGTGGTGGGCGTCGTGCAGGAATTCCTTGGGCACGAATTTGAGCAGCTTTTGCTCGACGATATCGACATTCTTGCCCGGCGCGATGCCGGTGCGGTTCGCCACGCGGAAGATATGCGTGTCGACCGCCATGGTCGGTTCGCCGAATGCCGTGTTCATGACCACATTCGCCGTCTTGCGGCCCACGCCGGGCAAGGCTTCCAGCGAGGCGCGGTCGCGCGGCACTTCGCCGCCGTGCTGCTGCAGCAGGATCTGGCAGGTGGCGATGACGTTTTTCGCCTTGGTGCGGAACAGGCCGATGGTGCGGATGTAGCTGGCCAGCTCCTCCTCTCCCAGGGCCAGTATCTTGGCCGGCGTATTGGCGACCGGATACAGCAAGCGCGTCGCCTTGTTGACGGACACATCCGTCGCCTGCGCCGACAGCAGCACGGCGATCAGCAGTTCGAACGGCGTCGTGTATTCGAGTTCCGTTTTCGGGGCAGGGTTGGCGGCGCGAAAGCGCGTAAAGATTTCCAGGCGTTTGGCGGCGTTCATGCGTCTTTTTTCGGGGTGTCGGGGGCTGGCTGGGCGGTGTCCGTGCCGGCGGCGGCGGCCTTGGCGCGGGCGCGCTCCATGGCGGCGGCGATGATGGCGCGCTTGCGCTCCTTCTCGGCCAGTTCATCGGGCGTGACGGGCACTTCCTGCGTCACTTCGCGCATCTTGGCGACGGCCTTGGCGGCCAGGCGCGCCTCGTTTTCTTCCGTTTCACGGCGCAGGCGCTGCGTGCGGAAATCGTGGCGCGCGCGCGCGTCGTCCGCGTCCGTCTGGCGCCAGGCGTCCCAGCCGGTGGCGTCGCCGCTGACTGGGTACATCACGATGCAGTCGACGGGGCAGGGCGCCACGCACAGGTCGCAGCCCGTGCACAGATCGGTGACCACCGTATGCATCTGCTTGGCGGCGCCGACGATGGCGTCCACCGGGCAAGCCTGGATACACAGCGTACAGCCGATACACAGCGATTCGTCGATGTAAGCGACCGATCGCGGACGTTCGAGGCCGTTGGCGGGATTGAGCGGAATGACTTTTTTTCCCAGCAAGCTGGCCAGGCGCGCGATGCCCTGCGCGCCGCCCGGTGGGCACTGGTTGATGTCGGCGTTGCCGGCGGCGATCGCCTCCGCATACGGGCGGCAGCCGTTGTAGCCGCATTTGGTGCATTGCGTTTGCGGCAGCAAGTCTTCGATCTGGTCGGCAAGTGAGGGAGGGGCAGGGTGCGGCACGGTCATCTTCCACGGTAAAACGCCATTATCGGCCATCCGGGCCGCACACAAGCAAAAAACCTGTTTCGTCAGAGGGGATAGCGTGTGCCGTGCAGGCTGTTGCAGGCGCGCCGCAATGGTATTTTATTTCCAATGGGAATGTCAAAGTGTAAATAAACAACTTTGAAAATTCTTTTTTTTGTGGGAGCATGATTTTTATCAAGCCTGTTATGAAAAAAGCCGACCGCCAGTCCTGTTGCCGCGCCTGCACAGCAAGGCGAGCCAGGCCATAGGAGCAACACATGCGTTTCCTCCGGACAGTTGGTTTGCCCTTCTGTTTGTTCATGCACTCCGCACTTGCCCTTGCACACGGGCAGGCTGGATCACCCATGGCGCCGCCGGGCGCCGCCACTTCGCGCATCGTCCGCTTTGCCGCGGAAGACTGGCCGCCGTTCATTTCCCGCAGCCTGCCTGCCGATGGCATGTCGGGCGCCATGGTCAGCGCCGTCTTCGAGCGTCTAGGCTATACGGTCAAGTATGAATATTTTCCCTGGAAGCGCGCTATGCAGTTTGGCCTGGCCAGTTCCCGCTATGCCGGGCTACTGGCCGTCTGGCGCACGCCCGAGCGGGAAAAACTCTGCCACTTTTCTGTTCCGGTTGGTAATACGCAAGGCGTGCTGGCCTACCTGAAGGAGGATGGCGTGCCCGGCGCCAGCCTGGCCGAGCTGGGCAAGCTGCGCATCGGCACCGTGGCCGGTTATTCGAACGGGGAGCAGTTCGATGGCATGGTGGCGCGCGGCGAACTGAAGACGGAAGAGGGCTTGAACGACGCCACGAATTTGAAAAAGCTGTTGATCAAGCGTTACCGCGTGATCGTCATCGAGCGCCATGTCTTGCAGCACTTGCTGATGGGACGCAACTTCAGCAAGGCCGAGCGGGAACGCATCGCCATCATCGACACCATCTTCAAGGAACGTCCCGTGCATGTGTGCTTCCAGCGCGATGCCGAAGGTGCCGCGCAGCAAAAGCGCTTCAATGAGGCGGCACGCGATATCGATACGGCCCGGCTGGAACGCGACTACTGGAAGCGGCTCGACCAGAGCCTGGCCACGGCCCCATCCTCGCCCTGACGTGCCGCGCCGCTGTTGCACGTTGCCAAAACGAAATATCTAAATACGAAACCATTCGTTCTTGTTTGTTTGTCCATCCTTTAGTCTGCAGCCACTGTGTTGACGACTTTGAAAGGATGTTTTCGTATGCTGGAACTGATTCACAAGCACTACCGCGCACCACGCCTGCGGCAACTGGCGCACGCCGTCTCGGTGGCCGTGTTCGCGCTGGCGGCGCCTGGCGCAAGCCATGCGCAAGCGGCGCCGGATAGCGCCGGCGCGCTGGCCGCCGCACCGCTCGACGCCGTCATCGTCACGGGCGCGCGCGGCACGGGCCGCACGGTGGCCAACAGCGCCGCGCCGATCGACGTGATCAGCGCGCAGCAATTGCTGGCGACCGGTAAATTGAACTTGCTCGATGCGCTGGACACGGCCTTGCCGTCGTTTAATTTGCCGGCCCGCGTGCAGCCTGACCTGGGCAGCATCGTGCGCGCCGGGCAGCTGCGTAACCTCGATCCCTCGCATACCCTGGTGCTGGTCAATGGCAAGCGCCGGCATACGACGGCCATCGTCAACGAAGATGGCTTTCCCGGTTCCGTCGCCACCGACCTGGCCCTGATCCCCACGGGCGCCATTGCCCGTGTAGAAATCCTGCGCGATGGCGCCTCGGCCATCTACGGTTCGGACGCCATCGCCGGGGTCATCAACATCATCCTGAAAGCCGATGACAAGGGCAGCTTCAGCACGCAGCTCGGTTCCACCTACGATGGCGACGGCACCAACGGTTCCGTGCGTATCGATGGCGGCACGCGACTGGGCGAGCACGGCTTTGCCCACGTCGGCGCCGAAGTCCAGCGCCAGGGCATCGCCGTGCGCAATTTCGGCTTGAATCCCAGCTACCTGTCGTATCCGGCCGTGCGCAACAGCGATGGCCAGCTGGTCAAATTGGGACCGAACAACAGCTTGCCGGCCGGCGCTTCGCCGAACCCGGCCGAAGCGAAGCGCAACAGCAATCCGTGGCGCAATACGGGCGTGCCGCAAAGCACGACCGCCTCGCTCAGCGCCAACCTTGGCTATGACGTATCGAACGAGGTGCAGCTGTACGGCTTCGGCACGTATGCGCACCGCGATGCCCGCTCGGCGCAGAATTTCCGCCTGCCCAATACCATTTTCAATAACAACAAAGGCTTGCTGTCCGTGTATCCGGACGGATTCACGCCGTATGAAACGACGAGTGAAAACGATTTTTCCCTGACGGGCGGCGCCAAGGGCGAGACGGCGGGCTGGTCCTGGGACTTGAGCACGACGTATGGCCGCGACGATATCGACGTGGGCGTGGAGCACTCGGCCAACTACTCGCTCACTTATCCAGGCGGCAAGACCGATTTTGACATCGGCAATCAGCGCTACAGCCGCTCGACCACCAACGCCGACGTGCGCCGCCCTGTGCCGCTGGGGCTGAGCGAGCCGGCCGACCTGAGCCTGGGCCTCGAGTATTCGCATGAAACACAGCAGCGCAGGGCAGGCGAGCCCGCTTCCTGGCAGGGCAGCGGTTCGTCGGCGCTGGCCGGCTACCTGCCCGTCGATGCGTCCGACACGGCGCGCCACAGCTATGCGGCGTATATCGGCCTGGGCGCCAAACTGACGCCGCAATGGCTGCTCGACACGGCACTGCGTGCCGAGAAATACTCCGATTTCGGCAGCAAGACGACGGGACGGCTGTCCGCCCGTTATGACGTCACGCCCACGGTCGCCTTGCGCGGCACCGTCAGCAACGGTTTCCATGCGCCGAGCCTGGTGACGCAATCGTATTCGAACACGTCCGACCATGCGGGCGTGCCCTACACCCTGGCGCAGCCGAATTCGGCCGCCGCGCGGGCGCTGGGTGCGCAAGCGTTACAACCGGAGAAATCGACGAATCTGTCGGCCGGGCTGACCCTCCATCCCACGCCTACCCTGCGCCTGGCCGTTGACGCGTATCAAATCAAGGTCAGCGACCGCCTGGGCGTGTCGTCGAACATCGGCATCGACCGCAGCTCGGGCGTGGCGCTCGACGGCAGCGGCCGGCCGCTGACGGCGGCGCAAGCGAGCGTCATCGAGAACCTGCTGCGCTCGGCGGGCCTGACGGTGGGCAATGGCCTCGTCGCCCATTATTTTGCCAACGTGGGCGACACGCGCACGCGCGGCATCGACCTGACGGCCGAGGATGTCGTGCGCGTGGCCGATGGCAAGCTGCGCTGGACGGCGGCCGCCAACATCAACCACACGAGCCTGGTGGGCAAGGCGGCCTTGCCGGCCGTGCTGCAAGGCTTGCCGAACATCGGCACCCTGAGCAAGTCGGCCGAGTACGACTTGCTGTACCGGGCGCCGCGCGACAAGGAAATCCTCACGCTGGCGTATGAAAAGGCGGGATGGACGGTGAACGTGCGCGAGACGCGCTACGGCAAGCTCAAGCGCCTGAACGCCATCACGGGCGGCGACTACCAGTTGAAAGCCGCCTTCGTGACAGATGTCAGCGTCGGCTATGACATCAGCAAGCGCATCAACGTGACGGTGGGCGCCAACAATGTCTTCGACCAGAAACCCAGCCATGTGCCGCGCGAGGCGCGCAGCGCCGCCAATCTGGCGCAGTACACGGGCGCGTACGACAACTCGGGACCATTGGGCGTGCTGGGCGGCTATTACTACGCCCGCGCCACTGTGCACTTTTGATCTGCCTTCTGTATCTCCATACCTATCATCAAGAACAGGAAATCCTATATGTCTGACCAAAATCAACATGCGGCCATCGACCTGGAGTGGGCCAATCTCCTCTCGCCGCAGCGCCGCGCGGTGCTGCGCGGCGGGGGACTCGTGGCGGCACTGGCCGCCTCTGGCCTGGCGGGAACAGCCGTGGCGCAGGATGGCGCCGTCAAACCCGCGAAACCAGCACCCGGCAAGAGTCCGTGGGGCGAGCATACGGATACGGCGCCCACGCCGCGTCCCGTCAGCGTGCGGCCCGGCGAGGAAACCTTGCCGGGCAAGCCGCGCCCCTATACGGATATTGAAAGCTATCACGCGCATATCTATTTCGATGAAGACAGCTATCAGAAGGCGGCGCTGATACGCAAGTGGGCGGCCGAGCGTTTCCAGATCGAACTGGGCGACTGGAACCTGGAGCCGCGCGGTCCGCACGTGACGCCGTCGTTTTACTTTGGCTTCACGAATGATCTATTGCCCGTGATCGTGCCGTGGTTGCAGCTCAACAGCCTGGGCCTGACCATACTGATCCATCCGAACACGGAAGACCCGCGTGCCGATCACCTGTATTACGCGCTGTGGGTGAACCGCTCGCAGCCCGTGAATGGCTATGCGATGAAGAAACCGGGGCCGGGCGAGCCGAGGGTCGAGCAGATCTTTGTCAATACGCGCCCGACCGTGAAAATCGAGCGCGCATAAAAAAATGGCGCGCCAGGGGGCCTGGCGCGCCATTTTGGCCGAAACGAGGGTATCAGCCGTGTTTCTGGATGAATTCGCCGATTTTCGGGCAAATGATCTCGCGCCAGCGGCGGCCCGAGAAGATGCCGTAGTGGCCGCATTTCGGCGCCACGAAGTCTTGCTGCATCTCGGCTGGGATGCCGGAACACAAGTCATGCGCCGCCTGCGTCTGACCGGCGCCGGAAATGTCGTCCAGTTCGCCTTCCACCGTGAACAGGGCCACGTTCGTGATGTCTTGCGGACGCACCAGCTGGCCGCCCACTTTCCACGTGCCCATCGGCAGGCTGAATTCCTGGAAAACGGTTTTAATGGTTTCCAGGTAGTACTCGGCCGGCATGTCCAACACGGCGTTGTACTCGTTGTAGAACTGGCGGTGGCCTTCCGCCGGCTCGTCATCGCCCGTCACCAGGTGCATATAGAACTCGCGGTGGCTTTGCGCGTGGCGGCCCGGGTTCATGGCGATGAAGCCGGCATGCTGCAGGAAGCCCGGATACACCTTGCGGCCAAAGCCCGGGTAGTTCGGCGGCACCGCGTAGATCACGGTATTTTCAAACCACGAGAATTTCTTTTCCGTCGCCAGGTTGTTCACTTGCGTAGGCGAGCGGCGCGGGTCGATCGGACCGCCCATCATCGTCATGGTTTTCGGCATGTGCGGATCTTTGGCTGTCGCCATCAGCGAGATGGCGGCCAGCACGGGCACGGTCGGTTGACAGACGGAAATCACGTGCAAATCAGGCGCCAGCAGGCGGATGAATTCTTGCACATAATAAATGTAGTCATCGAGGTGGAACGGGCCTTCCGTCAGCGGTACCATGCGCGCGTCCGTCCAGTCGGTGATGTAGACATCGTGCTCGGCCAGCAAGCCGCGCACGGTATCGCGCAGCAGGGTCGAGTGGTGACCGGACAGGGGGGCAACCAGCAAAACTTTGGGCTGTTGCAAGCCAGTGGCTTCTTTCTTGAAGTGGATCAGGCGGCAAAACGGTTTTGTCACGACAACGTGTTCGCGGATGTCGACGCTCTCGCCTTTGACGAGAACGGATTTGATGTCGAATTGTGGTTTTTCGTAGTCTTTGCCAAGGCGGTACATCAGCTCGTAGCCGGCTGCGATGCGTTGCGAAAACGGGGTGTGGGCCAGTGGGGAAACCGGGTTGGTAAATAACTTGGAGGACATGTCTGCCCATTGCATCACCGGAGTGAGGAAAGAGCGTTGCAGTTCGTGCAGTTGGTAAAGCATATAGAGTCCTTGTTTAATTCCAAGCGCCAATATCGGCTCAAATATCATAATCCAATTTTACGATATTTGTTGAGGACAAAATGTGCTTTACCGCGCATAGATCCACAGTTTGCGTCCAGGTGTGGCAGTGCGCCACTGCGCGTGGATAGACCTGCAACGATGTTTTAAAAGCAAAAAAAAGCAGCGTTGCCGCTGCTCTTAGTCTGTTTTTTCGCCGCCATGCCCCTGCGGGTAGCGTCTTCCCGCAAGAATGGCCGCGGCTGCCGTGCGCTTAGCGCACCAGCATGCCGAGCTTGTCCTTGACATCCTTGTATTGCTCGGCTTCCGGCAAGGCAGCTTTCGTCTTGGTGATCGAAGGCCAGTTACGGGCCAGATCGACGTTGATCTTGATGAAGGCTTGCTGGTCGCCCGGCACGTCTTCTTCCGCGAAAATCGCGTTCACCGGGCACTCTGCCACGCAGACGGCGCAGTCAATACATTCGTCCGGATCGATCGCCAGGAAGTTCGGGCCTTCCCGGAAACAATCTACCGGGCAGACATCGACGCAGTCGGTATAGCGACAGGCGATGCAGGATTCGGTGACAACGTGGGTCATAACAGTCCTATCAATTTGGGGGGAGGTGCTGTAGCGCCTGCAGGAACCTCGGCGGCGCATACTAAAGCAAAGCATTGTATTTTAAGGCAATTCGCTATTTCTCACAAATCCCGCTTATATACAATACATATAAGCAAATTCATTTTCTGGCAGTGGCGTTGCCGCGCAGAGCGTGCCATTCAGCGACTATCCGGGACGTTGCCATGAAGAACGCGGCAAGAAAGCGACAGTCGCCCGAAGCGGCAGGGTGCGGGACGGGCGACGCAGGGGCTTGCCGTGTGGTGTTTTTGTTTTACCCAAATCAAGATCGGTAAAAATAAATGCCAGGGCAGTCAGGCGCTGGCGCGTATTTGCGTCACCAACTGTTGCCAACGTGCATTTTCAGCACTGCCATCCTCGGCAAACGTGATGGTGCGGCGCGCAGTGGGGGCCTCGACGGTGATCTGCCAATGGGGGATATCGGCGCCCACCTGTGCGCCCGTCGCCTGCGGGTGCGTGAAAAAGCCGCTGCTGGCCAGTGCCGCTTCCAGTCCCGGGCCGGCCGGGTGGGCTTGCGTATCGATGTCGTACTGTTCGCTCAGGCCGGCAAAGCCGCCGCTGCTGCGGGCTGAAATTTTCATGCTGCTCCTTCTTGAGGACGGTGGTGGGACATGATGCGGCATACCATCGCCTGCGGCTGACTGCTGGCGGGCCTGCGGCGCAGGGCGTTTAGCGGGGGGCGTAACTGCGGCACCATGCCGCCAGCGCTTCGCGCTCCGCTTCCAGCAATTGATCCGATTCGCTGTATTCCGCATGGTTCATGGTACCGCAGCAGGCGCGCCTGTCTTGCACCGCACCTTCGTCATCGACGATGCCTGGGGCAAAGGTCATTTGCCCGCTCTCCGACATGGCATTGTCCTTGAGTACTTCGCGCACGGTAAAGCTGTTGCGGATGAAATCGAGGTAGGCGCCGTTGCCGTCGGCCTGGGCGATCGTCAGCATGTGGCCAGCCACGTCGGCATACGTGGCCGCTTGGTCGGGAGACGCCACCAGGGCGCGCAAGACCAGGCTGCGCAGGTAGTCGCCGCAACGGTGCAGCACGGCCGCGTCATCTTCCAGCTGGGGCTGACGTTCGTGGGCAAAGATGTCGGCCAGGATGTCATAGATGGCGCCTGTAAACACTTGCGAGATGGCATGCACTTCCGTGCCAGCCTCCGATAGTTTGATGTCATTGTCGGCGTTGCGCAAACCGTTCGGCCGGCCCAGCGCCAGGCCGAACTGCTCCGCCAGATCGGCGAGAAACGTTTTGTCGTGCAGGTCGGACTTGGTTTGCGCGATCACCGCTTCGACCTGGTCCAGCTGCGACAGGGCCAGGAAGATGGCCGTCAGGTCGCCGAACGATTCGTGCAAGCCGCCCGTCTGCGGTGGATTATTGCTGAGCAGCCAATTCGGCTTCAGGCCGTCGAGGATGGCGTGCCCTGTTTCGTGCGAGACGATGTCGAGCGAACGGCAGGTGTAGACGCGGTCGGTGGCGCCGCTGGGGATGAAGTCGCCGAATTTGAGGGCCTTGTCGCTGCGGCTGTAATAGGCATTCATGACATTGGGCAAGCCGTGCGGGAACACGCGCAGCGGGGCCGTGTTGCTGGCGCTATTCCATTGCCAGGGCAGAGGCGGCGCCGTCTCATTGCTGGCCAGCGCGCGCTGGTACATGGTGAGCGTCATGCGCACGATGGCAAAGGTGTGCACGGCATCGAACTGGTCGGTGTTGGGCGAGACGATGAAGTCGCCAAAGGCGTTCGGGCTGACCTGGGCGATGCCAGGTTCGCCAAAGGTGATGCGCGCGTCGCGCGGGCCTTGCAGGATCAGGCCGGGCAGGAAGGTCTTGCGCGTACCCAGTTCGGTGACGGACGGGTCTTGCTTCCAGATCAGCACGCGCGAACCGACGGGCACGGCGGCCAGGTTGCGCACCGTTGCCTCGGTCAGGCGGGGCGGACCCGGCTGCAGGGTCAGTTGCGCATTCTTGCGGTGCTGGCGGTATGGCGCCGATGGGGTAGGGACATAGCCGACGGGCAAGGACACGCATTTGGTCAGCACGGCTTCGACCGGCACGATGACTTTCTGATCCATGATAGCTCTCCGAGACACGCGCAACTGGAACTGGAATAGTCGTCCTGCTTCGGTGCGTCCGGTTTGATCCGGCGCAAACGATGCACAGGAAGGACGGGCTTTTTTAGCCGTCCGGCGCCGGCTGCCGCCTTGCCCGCCGCATGGCGGCTGGTATGATGCTGGCCGGTTTGCCCCGTTTTTATAATAAAAGGATCGTTTGATGGCGGATATAAATATAGTTCAGCAACATAAGCTGACAGCAGCAAAGGCGCGCGAAGCGGCGCAGCAAGTGGCCGACAAGCTGGCCCAGGAATATGACCTGGCGTGCGCCTGGGATGGCGATGTGCTGCGCTTCGAGCGCAGCGGCGTCGATGGTTCGCTGACCCTGGAAAAAGAGCAGGCGCAACTGCAAATCAAGCTGGGCTTCATGCTCAGCGCCTTCGCTTCCACCATCGAAGGCAAGATTGCCGAGAAGATGCGCAAGGTGTTTGCCGAGCCAGTTTGATCCGCTTGTCTGGCGCCATGTTTGGTGCTAGAAAACGTGTTGTAGCGATGGGCGGAAAGACGATGAAAACACGTCGCTTTTCGCCTTTTTCACGTCTGACTGTGCGTTGGCGAACATTGCTAGCACATTTCTATTTGGAAAGCCATTGGACTTTGGTGGCTTTTTGCGTTATACTTGAGTCATATTTACAACAGCTACACCGCGTTTCACCTTCTGCTTCGCAGTACTCTCCGCTCGCTGAGTGGTGAATAATTCTTCGGGTTTTACACCCGCATCCAGTTAAAAGTAGCTTGGTCGATTTTTTTTCGGTCAAATACATTTGGTGCCATGTATTTGCATGGCGCTAGCGTTGTTAAAAGTCCTGAACCACAGCCTCTTTTAGCACGCACACGGCACCCCGGCACCGGCTTTGGCCATCCGCTGGTCACACGCGTGTCACCCCCTGTTTCCTGTCGCTCCCGTGCGCTTTTTGCGCCGTGGCGTAGCCGACGCAACAGGGTTTGCTGATTCCCGCCGCAAGCTGGCTAGCTTGCTGGGTTTCATTCCATTCGTCAAATCGAGGGAGAACCACATCGTGGCAAAACAAATCATTATCGACCATGTGTTCAAAGTGTTCGGCGACAAGCCAGAAGAAGCACTTGAACTCGTCCGTCAGGGCGCCAGCAAGCAGGACATCCTGGCCAAGACCGACTGCACCATCGGCGTTTTCGACGCCACCTTTACCATTGAAGCTGGCGAGATCTTCGTCATCATGGGCCTGTCCGGTTCGGGCAAGTCGACCCTGGTGCGCATGCTGAACCGCCTGATCGAACCGACCGCCGGCCGCATCCTGATCGACGGCAACGACGTCAATACCTTGCCGGACGCCCAGCTGCGCGCCCTGCGCCGCAAGGACATCAGCATGGTGTTCCAGTCGTTCGCGCTGCTGCCGCAAATTACCGTGCTCGACAACACTGCCTTCGGCATGGAGCTGGCCGGCATGCCCAAGGCCGAGCGCCATGCGCTGGCCCAGCAAGCTTTGGAGCAGGTAGGCCTGGATGGCTACGGCGCCAGCTATCCCGACGAATTGTCGGGCGGCATGCAGCAGCGCGTGGGCCTGGCCCGTGCGCTGGCCTGCGATCCCTCGATCTTGCTGATGGACGAAGCGTTCTCCGCGCTCGATCCGATTATCCGTACAGAAATGCAATCGGAACTGCTGCGCTTGCAGCAAATCAAGCGCCGCACCATCGTCTTCATTTCGCATGACCTCGACGAAGCCATGCGCATCGGCGACCGCGTTGCCATCATGAAAGACGGCCACGTGGTGCAAGTGGGCACGCCGGAAGAAATCCTGCGCAAACCTGCCAACGATTATGTGCGCAACTTCGTGCGCGGCGTCGATGCGGCCGCCGTCTTCAAGGCCAGCGATATCGCCCGCAAGAGCCAGATCGTCGTCTCCGAGTCGCCGAGCCGCGGCTCGCGCGCCGCGCTGTCGATGCTGGAAGAGCAGGATCGCGCTTTCGCGTATGTCGTCAATCCGCAGCGCAAGTTCCTCGGTGTCGTCTCGGCCGATTCGCTGCGCAGTGCGCTCGACGGCCATGTGGGACCCCTGGGCCTGGCGCATGCCTATCTGCCCGACGTGCAGACCATCAATGCAGATGAGCCAGTCGCCGGCCTGTTCGGCCAGGTGGCGCAACTGCCTTACGCCGTCCCCGTGGTAGCCAATGACGGCAGCTTCCGCGGCGCCATCAGCAAGACGACCTTGCTGAAGTTCCTCGACCGCGACACGCCAGCCATTGCCGAACAACAACAGAAAGGACAAGCATGAACCCAAGCACCGTTTCCACAGTAGAAGCTGTTGTTGAACAGTCCGCGCAGATCAATCCCTGGGCGCTGACGCCGCCCACCGACGCCAGCACCGCGTGGCTGGACGCCGCCGCGCCTGCCGTGCAGCCGGAACACGCGGCCGGCTTTCACCTGACGCAGATTTTCGACGGCTCGCTGCCGCTGGAAAGCTGGATCAACCAGGGCCTGGGCTGGGTCGTCGCGCATTTCCGTCCGTTTTTCCAGGCCGTGCGCGCGCCGATCGACAGCGTGCTGTCCGGCGTGGAAGGCGTGCTGCTGGCGGCGCCGTCGCTGACGGTGATCGCCATCATCGGCTTGCTGGCATGGCAATTGACCAGCCGCACCCTGGCCGTCGGCACCGTGCTGGCGCTGCTGGTGGTGG
Organism: Janthinobacterium sp. JC611; assembly: GCF_018682595.1. Taxonomy (NCBI): domain Bacteria; kingdom Pseudomonadati; phylum Pseudomonadota; class Betaproteobacteria; order Burkholderiales; family Oxalobacteraceae; genus Janthinobacterium; species Janthinobacterium sp. JC611. Next base: position 97,940 of record NZ_JAFLJN010000002.1, on the reverse strand, counting down.
CTATGCTGGGCATCTGGCCGGAAGCCATGACGACCCTGTCGCTGGTGCTCACTTCCCTGGCGTTCTGCCTGGCCATCGGTTTGCCGTTGGGTATTTTCCTTGCCAGCAGCGACCGTGCGCAGAATATCCTGCGCCCCCTGCTCGACGCCATGCAGACGACGCCCGCCTTCGTCTATCTGGTGCCGGTGGTGATGCTGTTTGGTATCGGTAATGCGCCAGGCGTGATCGTGACGATCATCTTTGCCCTGCCGCCGCTGGTGCGCCTGACCAACCTCGGTATCCGCCAGGTGCGTCCGGACCTGATCGAAGCGGCCCGCGCGTATGGCGCCTCGCCGTGGCAGTTGCTGACCCGCGTGCAGTTTCCGCTGGCCATGCCGTCCATCATGGCCGGTATCAACCAGTCGCTGATGCTGTCGCTGTCGATGGTCGTGATCGCCTCGATGATCGCCGTCGGTGGCCTGGGCCAGATGGTATTGCGCGGTATCGGCCGCCTGGACATGGGCCTGGCCACCGTGGGCGGCCTGGGCATCGTGCTGCTGGCCATCACCCTGGACCGCTTGACGCAAGCGATGGGCCAGCCACGCCGTGGCGTGCGCCACTGGTACCAGACGGGTCCCGTCGGCTGCGTGCTGCGCCTGGTGCGCGGCAACACGGAGAAAAACAAGGTTGAACAGCAAGCTACGCTGGCCAACGCACAATAAGAAAGGATTTACATGCATCACATCGCACATTTTAAAGAGACGCAAAAATCGCAACGCAAGTTCCAGCTGTTTTCCGCCCTGGCGATCGCCGCCATGGCCCTGACCACCAGCCTGGCCATGGCGCAGACGCCGGCCGCCGATGCGCTGCCCGGCAAGGGCGTCAAGGTGCAAGCGCTGCAAAGCTCGATCGCGGAAGAAACCTTCCAGACCATGCTGGTCGACAAGGCCCTGGAGAAGCTGGGCTACGAAGTGCAGCCGATCAAGGAAGTGGAATATCCGACCGCGCATATCGCCATCGCCAACGGCGACGCCACCTTCATGGCCGTGCACTGGGACCCCATGCACAAGGATTTCTATAACAATGCAGGCGGCGACGCCAAGCTGTCGCGCACGGGCCAGTACGCCGGTCCTGCCGCACAAGGTTATCTGATCGATAAGGCGACTGCGGAAAAATACAACATCACGAATATCGACCAGTTGCGCGATCCCACCCTGGCCAAGCTGTTCGACCACGATGGCGACGGCAAGGCCGACTTGACGGGCTGCAACCCCGGCTGGGGCTGCGAAGCGCTGATCGAGCACCACATGGATGCGTACAAATTGCGCGAGACGGTGACGCACGTGCAGGGCAGCTATGCGGCCCTGATCGCCGATACCCTGGGCCGCTACAAGCGTGGCGAACCGATCCTGTACTACACGTGGACGCCATACTGGGTCAGCGGCGTGCTGGTGCCGGGCAAGGACGTGGTCTGGCTGAAAGTGCCGTTCTCGGCTAATCCGGACAAGGTGAATACCCGGCTCGACGATGGCAGCGATTACGGTTTTGCCGTCAACACGGCGCGCATCGTGTCGAATAAAGCCTGGGCGGAGAAGAACCCGGCCGCGGCCAAGCTGTTCGAAGTGATGCAATTGCCGGTGGCTGATATCAATGCACAGAACGAGCGCATGCGCCGCGGCGAAAACACGCAAGCCGATATCGCCCGCCATACGGCCGGCTGGATCAAGTACCACCAGAAAACGTTCGACGGCTGGATCGCGCAAGCGCTGGCGGCGGCGAAAAAGTAAGTTTGCGGCGGATAACGGCGTAAAAAAAAGTGGCTACCGATGTGGTAGCCACTTTGACGTTAACGGCCTGTTTTTGTGGTTTTTGGTGAGTTTTTCAGCCGATTTCGGCCTATTTCTGCGTAAAACAGGCGTTTTCGGCGTTTAATCCTTCAAGTCTTCGATCAGGTCGATGTATTGCTGCTGCGCCTCTTCCTTCGAGGTGCCGGCCAGGGCCGCCCAGGCGTCGAACTTGGCGCGGTTGACGAAATCGGTCATGCCAGGACGCTCGCCCGTGGCGTCGCCGCTCGACGCTTGCTTGAACAAGGCGTAGATTTTCAACAAGGTCATATTGTCCGGACGCTCGGACAGGGTCTTGGAATCGAGCTGCGCTTGTTCGAATTGCTCTTGTAAACTCATGATGGCTCCTGTGTGCTGATGGAATCGCTGGAAAAGTGCGGCAGGCCCGGCGGAGTGGCCACCGTGCGTGCTGCAGTGCCTGACATCATAGTGAAAAAAGCGCGCCGTGCATTAGAGGACACACTCAAAACAAAAACGCCGCCGCTGCGTGAACAGGGGCGGCGTCGCTACAGTCGCTGGAGCGCTGCGGAGTCGGTGCTTATACGCCCAGCAGTTCGACGTCGAAGATCAGGGTGGCGTTCGGTGGAATCACGCCGCCGGCGCCGCGTGCGCCATAGCCCAGTGCTGCCGGGATGATCAGCTGGCGCTTGCCGCCCACTTTCATGCCTTGCACGCCTTCGTCCCAGCCTTGAATGACGCGGCCGGCGCCCAGCGGGAATTCGAATGGATCGTTGCGGTCCTTGCTCGAGTCAAATTTCGAACCGGCGCTGCCGTCGTCGTTTTGCAGCCAGCCCGTGTAATGCACGACAACATTGTTGCCGGCTTGCGCTTCAGCGCCTTCGCCAACGACGGTATCGATGTATTGCAGGCCGGAAGCGGTAGTGGTGGTGGTCATGATTATCCTTGTGTAGGCGATGAAAGCTTCAGATTGTAGAGCAATGAGTTGCAAAGCGCCATTCCAGGCCCGGAGCAAGTAAAAACCGAAAATTACGGCGATGTGTGGCCGCCGGTCGCATTTAAGGGGGGATTTCACACAATAAATACAGTGTTCCACGTAAAATGCATGTTTTGTATTTAACAGTGATTTTTGCCATGTTCCGCAGTCTACGCCGCCTTGTTATTTCCTCGCTGTGCCTGGTTTCCGCAATATCGCCGGCGCAAGCCGAAGTGGTGGTGGTGCTCAATTCCCGTGATGCTACGGTGCAACTGCTGGACCAGAAAACCTATGCTCCCCTGTCCACCTTTGCCGTCGGCAAGGAACCGCACCATCTGATGGAAACGCCGGATGGCAAGTCGCTGATCGTCGCCAGCTCCGTCGGCAATGAATTGATCTTCCTCGACCCCGTGTCGGGCCAGATCCAGCGCCGCATCAGCAACATCCTCGACCCCTACCAGATCGGCTTTTCGCCGGACCAGAAGTGGTTCATTTCGAACTCGCTGCGCCTGGACCGCATCGACCTGTACCGCTACGACGGCAAGAACCTGACCCTGGCCAAGCGCATCCCGCTGCCGAAACTGCCCAGCCACATGGCGTTCACGGCCGACAGCACCATGGCCTTCATTACGCAGCAGGGCAGCAACCAGGTCAGCGCCATCGACCTGGCCACGCAAACGGTGAAATGGACCATGCCCGTCGGCCCGGCGCCGGCCGGCATCACGATGACGCCCGATGGCAAGCATTTGCTGGTGGGCATCATGGGCAGCGATTACGTGGAAGTGATCGACTGGCGCACGCAAAAGACCGTCAAGCGCATCAAGGCGGGCGCCGGCACGCATAATTTCCGCGCGCTGGGGGATAAGCGCATGACGTTCGTCTCGAACCGCGTCTCGAACACGATCAACATCATCGACCAGCAAACCCTGGAAAACGTGGGCACCATCAACGTGCCGGGCGGCCCGGACTGCATGGAAATCACGCCCGATGGCAAGACCATGTGGGTGACCCTGCGCTGGATCAAGAAGGTGGCCGTGATCGACCTGACTACGCGCAAGGTCATCAAGACCATACCGGTGGGCCGCTCGCCCCACGGCGTGTATTTCGCCACCCACTCGCCGCGCATGTGATGAGGACGCGTTTGATTTTGACGGGCGGCGTGCCTGCCATGCTGCTGTGCGCCAGCGCCATGCTGTCGCCCGCGCAGGCCGCCGCACCTGTTGCCCCAGCCGCCTCTGCGCCTCCGGCCGCCTGCAAGGGCACGATCTACATGACGTTCGACACGGGTAGCCAGTCGCAGGCGCAACTGATCGCCGACGTGCTGAACAAGCGCCATGTGAAGGCGACGTTTTTCCTGGCCAACGAGAAGACGACGCGCGGCGACTATTCGCTCGATGCCGCGTGGGCGCCGTACTGGAAAGCCCGCGTGGCCGAAGGCCATGCGTTCGGCACGCATACGTTCGACCACGTGTACTGGAAGAAGGATCTGGCCAACGGCTTGATCCAGGTCAAGCCCCAGTTCGGCAAGGATGGCGGCAAGCTGGCCTCCATCACCGATCAACAGTTCTGCGAGGAACTGCGCCGCGTCGATACGCGCTTCCAGGAACTGACCGGCCACAAGCTCGACCCGTTCTGGCGCGCGCCGGGCGGCTACACGTCGCCGCGCACCCTGGCCGCCGGCAGCGCCTGCGGCTACCAGCATGCGGGCTGGGCGCCGGCGGGCTACTCGGGCGATGAGCTGCCCAGCGACAAGTATCCGAACGCCATGCTGCTGAAAAAGGCGCTGGCGAACCTGCGCAGCGGCGATATTTTCATTGCCCACATGGGCATCTGGTCGCGCAAGGAGCCGTGGGCACCGGCCAACCTGGACGCCTTGATTTCTGGCTTGCAAGACAAAGGTTTCTGCTTTGCCACCCTGCGCGCGCATCCCGCCTACGCGCCGAAGGGCCAGCCATGATCGCCGCCGACATCCTCAGCCACGTCACGCCCGTCATCGACGCCGTGGTGGACGCCTTTGGCGCGGCGCAAGGCTGGCTGTTCCAGACCATCGTCAATCCCCTCGTGTATCACCTGGGCTTTGGCGAATTCACGGAAGAAGCGTTCGAGGGCACGGAGTGGCTGCTGATCGGCCTGTGCGAGCTGGTGCTGCTGTTTCTCGTGCTGCGCCCGCTCGAAGCCTGGATTCCCGCGCAAAAGATGACGGACCCGCGCGCCCGTTGGAACGATTTTATCTACACGGTGCTGCACCGCGTCGGCCTGTTTTCCGTCGTGGTCTTCTTTACGCTCGATCCGCTGATGGATGCCTTGGCGGGCGCCTTGCGTTTCGACAATATCCATCCCTTGAATCTGGAATCGCTGTTGCCCGGCATCAGCCCCTTGCTCAGTTTTATCATTTATTTTGTGATACTGGATTTCGTCGACTATGGCTACCATCGGGCCTCGCACCATTTCGGCTGGTGGTGGGGCTTGCACAGCCTGCATCACAGCCAGCAAAACATGAACTTGTGGAGCGATGACCGCAACCACTTGCTCGATGACTTCCTGCGCGACGTGGTGATGGCCCTGGTGGCGCTCGGCATCGGCGTGCCGCCGGGCCAGTACGTGCTGCTGGTGTCGATTTCGCGCATCCTGCAAAGCTTGCAGCACGCGAATGTGAGGATACACTTCGGCCGCATCGGCGAACGGCTGTTGATCTCGCCCCGTTTCCATCGCACGCACCACGCGATCGGCGTGGGGCACGAGTCGAAAGGCAAGGGCAGCATGGGCGGTTGCAACTTCGGCGTGGTCCTGCCGATTTGGGATATGCTGCTGGGCACCGCGAATTTCTCGGCGGGCTATGCGCGCACGGGCGTGCGCGACCAGCTGGCCCGCATCGACAGCGATGGCGTGGGCCGGCCGGGGCGCAACTATGGCCGCGGCTTCTGGCAACAGCAATGGCTGGGCCTGCGCCGCATGGTGGAATTTGCAAGAGTTAAACGAAAAGGACGCCGTTGATGCGTAAAGTGTTGAATTCGTATGGCCGTGCTTTCCTGTCGCAATTGCATGGCAGGATACTGCTGCTGAGCATCGCGCCCTTCATCCTGTCGCTGGTGCTATGGGGGGGCTTGCTGTATGTGGGCCTGCAGCCGCTGATCGACAGCCTGCATGCGCTGTTCACGCAGTACGACTTCTTCCGCACCAGCGGCCAGATGCTGGCCACCTTCGGCCTGGGCGCGCTGAAGGCGGTGATCGTGCCGCTGATCGCCATGTTCATGCTGCTGCCGCTGATGATACTGACGGCGCTCATTTTCATGGGCCTGTTCGCCATGCCGGCCATCGGCCGCCATGTGGGCGGGCGGCACTTTCCGCAGCTGGAAAAGAAGCATGGCGGCAGCCTGCTCGGCAGCGTCGGCACGTCGCTGGCCACGTTCTTGCTGTTCATCGTCGCCTGGGTCATCCTGCTGCCCCTGTACGCGTTTCCGCCGGCCGCGCTGGTGGGGCAAGCCGTGCTGTGGGGCTGGCTGACCTACCGCGTGATGGCGTACGACGCCATGGCCGACTACGCCAGCGTGGAAGAGCGCCACGCCATCATGCGCACGCAGCGCTGGCCCTTGCTGGCCATCGGTATGGTGTCCGGCGCGGCCGGCGCCGTGCCGGGCCTGCTGTGGATGGGCGGCGTGATGGCGGTGGTGTTCTTCCCCTTCCTGGCGGCGTTCGCCATCTGGCTGTATGTGCTGATCTTTATCTTTACGGGCTTGTGGTTCCAGTATTACTGCCTGGAAGCCCTGGCGCGCCTGCGCGGCCAGCGCGGCATGACGGATGTGGCGCCGGCGGACGCCTGACCATTTTTATCGAATTCTACGAGGAAGTTCCATGGCTATCGGATTGATCATCATCGGCGACGAAATCCTGTCGGGCAAGCGCACGGACCAGCATTTCCCGAAAGTGGTGCACATGCTCAAGCAGCGCGGCTTGCAGCTGAGCTGGGCGGAATACGTGGGCGACGAACCGGCCCGCCTGGTCGCCTTGCTCAAGCGCAGCTTTGCCAGCGGCGACATCGTCTTCAGCTTTGGCGGCATCGGCGCCACGCCGGACGACCATACGCGCCAGGCGGCCGCCGATGCGCTGGGCTTGCCGCTGGTGCTGCATCCGCAGGGCAAGGCGAATATCCAGCAACGCATCACGGAAATGGGCGAGGAGGCGGGCGTGCCGGCGGACCTGAACTCGCCGGAAAACCTGCACCGCTTGAAAATGGCGGAATTTGTCGAAGGCGCCGAGCTGATTCCGAATCCGTATAACAAGATTGCCGGCTTTGCCGTGCGCGAACATTATTTCGTGCCCGGTTTTCCCGTCATGTCCTGGCCCATGATCGAATGGGTGCTGGACACGCATTATCCCCATTTGTTCAACCAGGTGCCGCATGCGGAACACGCCTTGCTCGTGTATGAAACGGCCGAATCCCTGTTGACGCCGCTGATGGTGCGCCTGGAAGCGGAGTTTCCGCTGATTAAGGTATTCAGCCTGCCCAGCGTGGGCGACGCGCAGACGCGCCGGCATATCGAACTGGGCGTCAAGGGCGAGCCGGCGCAAGCGGCAGCCGCCTTCGCGCAGATGTGCGCCGCACTCGATACCTTGCAGGCGGAATACACCACCATCTGACGTGCAACCGGTGCGGCGCCGGCGGCTTTTCCGCTGGCGTGCCGCCCGCCTTGCATCTTAGAGCCTATCCCAGTAGGGAGCGTCTTCTGCTGGCAGCGCATCAGGAGCGCGGACAAGGCGTGAGGAGGACGCGTGGCGAGCCACGCAACGACGATCAACGCAGTCCCCGCTTCTGAGGGGCGCCAGCAGGGGATGTATTCATCTACTGGGATAGGCTCTTAGTACGCCAGCGTACGTTCCAGGACGTTGTTTTTTTGCGAAAATCTTCAATGAAGCAAGATTTTTGTGCGCGCTCGTCAGTCGTTCTCATGCCGATGTGGTGGAATGGTGAACAGGAGCCTGGCGTGTCAAACGCGAGGTTGCCTGCCTGTGCAGCAGCGTGTTTTTTTGATTCACCGGTATGGACATCATGTTAAGCAAGCTTTGTTGTGACCGGCCCTGGCCGGCCCTCGTCTTATCCCGCGCGGAGCGGTATCGCTGCCGCATTTCCCGCGCCGTCCAAACCCAACCTTACCCCAGCATCCCATGAAAGACACAGGCGTCAATCTGGCCGCGCAAGAGCGGCCCCCCTCTGATCCACTCTCCGACGCGGGCGCCGAGGCGCCGCCGCCGGCGAGCCCGCCGAAGAAGCGTCGTTCGCGCGTCTGGCCGATCTTTGCCATCATCGTGCTGGCGCTGATCGCCGGCGTGGCGTGGTTCGTCATGCGCGAAGTGCGCACCTCGGCCCTGCAGGCGGAATTTTTCACGCGCCTGGACCGCCAGCTGACTTTCAAGGTCGAGCCCGGCCCTGCACCGGCGGGCGCCATCCGCTATCCGCAGCACGGGCCCTATGACGAGCGGCTCGGCTATGCCAGCCTGCCGGATTTTATTAGCAAGCTGAATGCGCGCGACTATGAAGTGACGGCGCAGGCGCGCATGTCGCCGAAAATGGTGCAACTGGTCGACCGCGGCATCTTTGCCACGTATCACGAAAAAAACCGCGCCGGACTGAGCATCCTCGATTGCCGCGCCGCGCCCCTGTTCGCGGCCAGCTATCCCGAGCGCATGTTCGACGGCTTCGCCGAAGCGCCGCCGGCGCTCGTGCAAAGCCTGCTGTTCATCGAAAACCGCGAATTGCTCGACCCGGGCACGCCCATGCGCAACCCGGCCGTGGAATGGGACCGGCTGAGCAAGGCGATCCTGGACAAGGCGCTGAACCTGTTCGGCGGCCACCGCGGCGGCGGCGGCAGCACCCTGGCCACGCAAATTGAAAAATACCGCCATTCGGAAGATGGCCGCACCAGTTCCATGCAGGACAAGCTGCTGCAAATGCTGTCGGCCAGCCTGCGCGCGTACCAGGATGGCGAAAACACCATGGAAGCGCGGCGCAAGATCGTCGTCAATTACCTCAATACCGTGCCGCTGTCGGCCAAGAGCGGCTTTGGCGAGGTCAACGGCATCGGCGACGGCATGTGGGTCTGGTATGGCCGTCCGTTCGCCGACGTGAAGACTTTGCTCAAGGGTAATATGGACCAGCCGGGCAGCGCCCTGGCCTACAAGCAGGCGCTGAGCCTCTTGATCGCGCAGCGCCGTCCCTCGCACTACCTGGTGGCCGGCGGCGCCGACCTGGAAGTGCTGACCAACAGCCATCTGCGCCTGCTGGCGCAGGCGGGCGTGATCTCGCCGCAGCTGCGCGATGCGGCCATCGCCGAGAAGCTGCGCCCATCGACGGCCTCGGGCGTGCAGTCGGAAGCGTCGACCTCGTTCGTCACGCGCAAGGCCTCGAACGCCGTGCGCAACCACCTGGCCAGCATGCTGGGCGATCCGCGCTTGTACAACCTCGACCGCCTGGACTTGAAAGTGGTCAGCACGCTCGACGCGCAGGCGCAAAACGCCGTCACCAAGGTCTTGCGCGAGCTGCGCGACCCGGAAGTGGCGAAAGCGGCCGGCCTGACGGGCAAGGGCATGCTGGGCAATGGCGACCCCGCCAACGTGGTCTACAGCTTTACCTTGCTGCAAAAGGGCGACCAGGCCAACTTGCTGCGCGTGCAGACGGACAATTTCGACCAGCCGCTCGACATCAACGAGGGCGCCAAGCTGGACCTCGGTTCCACTGCCAAGCTGCGCACCCTGGTCACCTACCTGGACATCATCGACCAGCTGCACCAGCGCTACGGCGGCATGGGCGCCGCCGAACTGGGTAAAATCGCCGTCGACCCGAAGGACATGCTGTCGCAGTGGGCGATTGCCTACTTGAAACCTTTGCCGCTCGGCGAGGCGAGGAATCTGCCCGCCATGCTGGCGGCCGCCATGGAACGCAAATACTCGGGCAACCCGGGCGAAGGCTTCTTCACGGGCGGCGGCTTGCACCATTTCGGCAACTTCTCCAAGCTTGACGACAGCCGCATCATGACGGTGCAGCAGGCGCTGCGCCAGTCGACCAACCTGGTGTTCGTGCGCCTGATGCGCGACGTGGCCCGCTACTACATGTTCTCGCGTCCCGATTCCTCGGCTTCGCTGCTGGCCGATGCGGACGATCCCCGCCGCGCGCAATATCTGAGCCGTTTTGCCGACAAGGAAGGGCGCGAGTTCCTGCACCGCTTCTATCAGAAGTATCGTGGCAAGAGCGTCGACGAGCAGGAAAAGATTTTATTGGCCAGCATCCGCCCGACCCCCGTGCGTCTGGCGAATATCTTCCGCACCGTCAATCCGAAGGGCACGGTGGCCGAATTCGGCGACTTCCTCAACGCCAACTTGCCGTCGCAAAACGAAGTGCCGCCCGAGCGCGTGGCCAAGCTGTACCAGCAGTACGCGATGGAAAACTGGTCGCTGGCCGACCGCGGTTATCTTGCCAACGTGCATCCGCTGGAATTGTGGATGGTGGCTTATCTGCGCCAGCACGAAGGTTCCACCCTGTCGCAGATGGTGGCGGCCAGCGAGAAAGAACGCCAGGAAGTGTATAAATGGCTGTTCAATACGCACCGCAAGCATGCGCAGGACCGCCGCATCGCCAACTTGCTGGAAGTGGAAGGTTTCCTGGAAATCCACCGTCAGTGGAAGAAGATGGGCTATCCGTTCGACTCGCTCGTGCCGTCCTACGCGACGACTCTGGGCGCCTCGGCCGACCGTCCCGCCGCGCTGGCCGAGTTGATGGGCATCATCATCAACGATGGCGTGCGCAAGCCGAGCGTGCGCATCGATTCCATGCATTTCGCCGCCAACACGCCGTACGACACCATGGTCAAGCGGGGCAGCAAGGTGGAGGCGGAGCAAGTGTTGTCGCCGGACGTGGCCAAGGCCGTCGCCAAGGCCATCCGCGAAGTGGTGTCGGACGGTACGGCGAAACGGGCGAAGACGGCGTTCGTCGGCGCCGACGGCGTGCCGATCCCGATGGGCGGCAAGACGGGTACGGGCGACCAGCGCTTCGACGTGTATGGCGCCGGCGGCCGCCTGATCGAGTCGCGCTATGTGAACCGTTCGGCCACGTTCGTCTTCAATATCGGCGAGCGCTTCTATGGCAGCATGACGGCGTATGTGCGCGGACCGGAATCGAAGAACTACGATTTCACCAGCGCCTTGCCGGTGCAATTGCTGGTCTCGCTGGCGCCGAGCCTGATGCCGCTGATCGAGCCGCCCGCGCCGGCGGACGGCGTGGCGCAGCAGTGCACGCATTAGCCTTTGTCAGAAAAACGCCGGCCTTCCAGCCGGCGTTTTTTATTGCTAGCCGGCAAATACGGCCGTCTTGTCCGCCAGGCGCGCGTGATACGCGGCGATGGCGGGATACGCGGGACGCTGCATGGGCGCCATCAGCCAGCGCTTGACGGACAGGCCCAGCACGATATCGGCCAGGGTAAACTGTTCGCCGCAGACGAAGGCGCCCGTGCGCTGCAACTGCTGTTCCAGCACGCCCATCATCTTGTTCCATCCGGCAATGCCGGCCGCCAGCTGCGCCGCATCCTGGTGCGCGGGGCTGTGGCGCACCAGCGACATGAAGGCGTAGCGCCAGCTGTTGTTGAGGTCGCCCATTTGCCAGTCCATCCATTTTTCCACCTCCGCGCGAGCGCGGGGATTACTCGGCAGCAAGTCGTCGCGGCCGGCCTGGGCGCACAGGTAGCGGCAAATCGTGTTCGATTCCCACAGCACTAGGTCGCCATCGACCAGCACGGGCACCATGGCGTTCGGGTTCAGGGCCAGGAATGCCGGGTCGTCCGTGCTGCGAAAGCCGCTGCCCCAGTCTTCGCGTTCGTAGGGCAGGTCGAGTTCTTCGCACGTCCACAGGACTTTGCGGACATTGATCGAGGCGGCTTTTCCAAGAATTTTCAGCATGCGGGGCTCCATAGGGCAGGTGATCGATCTGCCACTGTAACGGATTTGGCCGCGCCGCGCATGTGAGATGCCTTGCATAATTGGGGTTTTCTTGGCATCGTAGCCCCCCATGAAACCTATGCGCCACCACATGTCCAAAATCCTCGCGTTCAGCCGCTTTTCCGTGCGCGATTTTCTCGCCACCGCCGGTCCCACCCTGCTGCTGGTGGGCGCGTTCTGCGCGCTCGCCTACTGGCTGGTCGACCCGGCGCCGCCGCGCCAGGTGAGCTTGTCGACGGGACAGGACAATAGCGCGTATGAAGAGTTCGGCAAGAAATACGCGGCCACCCTGGCCAGGCACGGCATCAAGGTGACCTTGCAGCCATCGCTGGGCTCGCAGGAAAACCTGCAGCGATTAAACAGCGGCAAGACCGATATCGCTTTCGTGCAAAGCGGCTCGACGGAGCACGCCGATGCCGAGCGCCATGGCCTGATTTCCCTGGGGAGTTTATTTACGGAACCCGTCTGGCTGTTCCTGCGCGAAGACAAGGCGGTGACGGAGTTGACGCAATTGAAGGGCATGAAGATCAACCTGGGACCGGAAGGCACGGGCGTGCCCAGCTTGTTCCGGCAGTTGCTGTCCGTAAATGGCGTGGAAGCGAGCGAACTGACGGTGAGCGACTTGCAGAACACGCCCGCCACGGTGGAGCTGCTGGAAGGGCGCATCGACGGTCTCGTGTTCAGCTCGGCGCCGGAAGCGCCGCTGATCCAGATGCTGCTGCAAACGCCGGGCATCAAGCTGTTTGATTTTTCGCAGGCGGAAGCGTACACGCGGCGCCTGCCCTTTCTCACGCACGTGGTGCTGCCGCGCGGCATCGTCGACCTGGGAAAAAACATTCCCGCGCAGGATTACCACCTGATCGCGCCGACGGCCACCCTGGTCGCGCGCGAAGACTTGCATCCGGCCCTGGTCGATCTGTTCGTGCAGGCGGCGGCCGGCATCCATGGCGGCACGGGCTGGTTCCAGCAGCAGGGACAATTCCCGTCCGCGCGCTACACGGAAATTCCCGTCGCGCCGGAAGCGCTGAAATTCTACAAGGATGGCGCACCCGTGCTGCAGCGCTACATGAGTTTCTGGCTGGCCAATTTCTTCGACCGCATGTGGGTGCTGGTGGTGGCGCTCGGCGCCCTGATTCTGCCCCTGTCGCGCGTGGTGCCGCCCCTGTACGTATGGCGCATCCGTTCGCGCGTGTACCGCTGGTATGGCCAGCTGCGCACGGTGGAGCAGGCCCTGGAAGACGTGCCGGAGGAGCAGCGCGCGCAAGTGTATGCGGCGCAATTGCAACGGCTGGACCAGATCGAGGAAATGGTCAACCAGATCTCGATACCGCTGTCGTTTGCCGATGGCTTGTATGGCTTGCGCAGCCACATCAATTTCGTGCGCAAGCGCATTCTGACGCTGATGGGCGAGCACCCTGCCGCCGAGGCGGGCGAGCCGGCCTGATGACTTAGACGAGGGTGACGGACAGCTTGCGGCCCACCAGCGCGGCGGCCCGCTCCAGGGTGGAGAGCGTGACGTCGCTGTCAGGGTCGAGCAGGCGGTCGAGCTGCGAGCGGCTCGTCTGCAGCAGGGCCGCCATGCGCGTCTTCGACAGCGATTGTTCCTGCATCGCCTGCGTCAGTTGCCAGGCGATCACTTCCTTGATGGCACGGGTTTGCGTTTGCTCAAGGATACCTTCTTCTTTTAAAAAGTCGTCGAGGCTGCTGCCGAGGTGGGGAGCGGTGGCGTTCATGTCAGTTCCTTCAAGCGTTTGCGGGCGATGGCCAGGTCATCGTAGGGCGTGGCGCGGGTTTTCTTGATAAAGCCGTGCAGTGCCACCAGGCAATCGCCGTGATGGCAGATCAGCACGCGTGCAATGCGGTTGCCGGGCAAGCTGCTGCGCACTTCTGACAAGCCTTGCCCCAGGTGACGGCACAGGGGCATGCCCACGGGCCAGCGCCATTGCGCATGCATCAAGTCTTGCCCGATCACATGGCGCTCTTCGATGGGTAAAGACTTGAGCCAGTCGCGCACGGGTTCGCCGCCATGGTCGTTCGCATAGAACAGCAAGGTAATTTGCCGCAAGCCGGAAGCATCCATGACGCACCTCTACGTTGTACTATATAAGGTACATGTTCGCAAGGTAAATCTGCGCCGCTCTGGAGAAAATCGCGCGCGCATGGATGGTTGTAGCCGATGGCGGGCCGCAGCATGGCCCGCCAGATCAAACATGGTTCAGATAGTCAGGCGGCCAGCGTCAGGCGCCCAGCCAGGGCAGGCCCGCCTTGCACCAGCCGCCGATCTGCTTGCGGTGGCCGTCGGCGTCCTTGTCGCCTTCGAAGCCTTCGAGGATGTCGAAGCAGTTGATGTAGCCGTGCTCGGTGGCCAGCTTGGCGGCATGGCGCGAACGCACGCCGGAACGGCACAGGAACAGCAGCACCTCGTCCTTGCCGGCCTGGGCGGCCAGCTGCGCGAGGAAATCGGGATTCGGCACGCCGCCCGGGTACGTGGCCCACTGCACCGCGCCATGCTGGGTATCGGCGATGTCGACCCGGCCCACCCAGTCGCGCTCGGCATTCGTGCGCACGTCGATGAGCTTGACGCCGGCATCGCCTTGCAGCAGCTCATACGCTTCCTGCGGCGTGACGGCGCCGGCATACGGCGTACCTTCATTGGCCCGGCTGCGGGCGGTGGTCAGGATGTCGGCGGCGGTGGTCATGGCGTCCTCGATGAAAGTGGGCAGGTGTGTACGATTATAGTGCGCCGTCCGCGCCCCGCAAACGGGAATCCACGGTGCACGGTGCACGCACCACAACGAGGCATTTTTCAGGAATCGGCACAAAATGCACGATAATGGTGCATTATTCGTTTTTTGCACTTGCATGGTGCATTCTTGATTTGACGCAAACGCGCGTGAAAATCGCGGGCTGGAAAACTTTCGCTGGGATGGCCGGGTTTTGACCTTGGCGGCCACGTCCGTCCAGAAGCTGGCATGGAATCTGCTATGATCCTTATGAGTTTTGGTGGCACGCAATGTTTGCTTCGCTTCATCAGCCCAGACGCACTAAGGTCGGCTCACCCCACATTCATTTAGGAGATACGCATGGCAATGACAGCCGCAGAAGTCTTGAAGATGGTAGAAGAAAACGAAGTCAAATTCGTTGATTTCCGCTTTGCTGATACCCGTGGTAAAGAGCAGCACGTAACGGTTCCCGTGTCGCACTTCGACATGGACAAATTCGAATCGGGCCACGCCTTTGACGGTTCTTCGATCGCTGGCTGGAAAGGCATCGAAGCGTCCGACATGATCTTGCTGCCGGATCCAAACACGGCCAATATCGACCCGTTCATGGAAGAAACGACCCTGTTCATGCAGTGCGACGTGATCGAACCGTCGGACGGCAAGGGCTACGACCGCGACCCGCGCTCGATCGCGAAACGCGCCGAAGCCTACCTGAAATCGTCGGGCATGGGCGACACCGCCTACTTCGGCCCTGAGCCGGAATTCTTCATCTTCGACAGCGTGCGCTGGAAGATCGACATGTCGGGCTGCTTCGTCAAGATCGGTTCCGACGAAGGTTCGTGGTCGACCGGCAAGGACATCGAAGGCGGCAACAGCGGCCACCGTCCGACCGTCAAGGGCGGCTACTTCCCCGTGCCGCCCGTGGACAGCTTCCAGGACATGCGTTCGGAAATGTGCCTGATCCTCGAGTCTCTGGGCATTCCGGTTGAGGTGCATCATCACGAAGTCGCCGGCGCCGGCCAGAATGAAATCGGCACCAAGTTCTCGACCCTGGTCGAGCGCGCCGACTGGACGCAAAACCTGAAATACGTGGTGTGGAACGTGGCGCACAGCTATGGCAAGACCGCCACCTTCATGCCGAAACCTATCGTTGGCGACAACGGTTCGGGCATGCACGTGCATCAATCCGTATGGAAAGATGGCAAGAACCTGTTCGCCGGCGACGGCTATGCCGGCCTGTCCGATTTCGCCCTGTACTACATCGGCGGCATCATCAAGCACGCCAAGGCACTGAACGCGATCACCAACCCGGGCACCAACTCGTACAAGCGCCTGGTACCAGGCTACGAAGCCCCGGTGAAACTGGCGTACTCGGCGAAGAACCGTTCCGCCTCGATCCGTATCCCGCACGTGGCCAATCCAAAAGGCCGCCGCGTCGAAGCGCGCTTCCCGGATCCACTGGCGAACCCGTACCTGTGCTTCGCCGCACTGCTGATGGCCGGCCTGGACGGCGTTGCCAACAAGATCCATCCGGGCGAAGCCGCCTCGAAAGATCTGTACCATCTGCCGCCGGAAGAAGACGCGCTGATCCCGACCGTGTGCGCTTCGCTGGAAGAAGCACTGGAAGCCCTGGACAAGGACCGCGAGTTCCTGACCCGTGGCGGCGTGTTCAGCGATTCCATGATCGACGCTTATCTGGAACTGAAAATGCAGGACGTGCAGCGTATGCGCATGACCACGCATCCTGCCGAGTTCGACATGTACTACTCGCTGTAATGGCGCCACGCCGGCAATGTGCCGGTAGTGAATAAAGAACGCGGGTGAGGCGATGGTCTCGCCCGCGTTTTTTTTATGTAGCACGCCAAGGCCGGGAGAGTGCGGTGTTGTATAGTCGGCCCAGGAACGATGCGGCACGAGCCGACAGGAGTGAAGATTGACCAAGCATTACAGAATGGCGCTGATGGCAGGATTGCTGGGCGCGGCGGCGCAGGCGCACGGACAGCTGTATGTCTGCGCCGATGCGCAGGGACACAAGACCTACACGGACAAGCGCGCCGGCGCGCATTGCCAGCTGCTCGATTTGCCGGGGGCCATGACGGAGCCGCCGCGCAGGACGGCGCCGCTGGCCGGCGCGCCTGCCCGGCCCGCCACGCAGGCGGTGGCCACGGCGGCGCCGGCCGCCGGCGCGTTTCCCAAGGTCGATGGCGCCGAGCAACGCGCGCGCGACCTGGACCGGCGCCAGATCCTGCAGGATGAATTGCGCAGCGAAGAGCAGAAACTGGCGGCGCAGCGCCTGGAATGGAATGGCGGCCAGCCTGAGCGCCTGGGCAATGAGCGCAACTATGCGAAATACCAGGAAAGAGTGGCGCAGTTGAAAGAGAATATCAACCGGACCCAGCAGAACGTCGAGGCCCTGAAACGCGAGATCGCGAATATTCGGTAAAGCACATGACAATAGATAACCATTCCAGCCGTCCCGCCCACCTGGCCGGCCTTGATTTGCTGGCCTCGGCCGTGATCCTGCTCGATGGCGACGGCCGCATCGGCTATGCCAACGCGGCGGCGGAAAACCTGCTGGAAAGCTCCTTGAAAGCTCTGTCGCGGCAAAAGCTGACGGCGTTGTTCCTCAATCCCGACGAACTGGCCGGCATCTGCGCGCAGGCGCTCGAACATAAATTTTCCGACCTGCGCCAGGACCTGACGCTGGAGCGCCTGGGGCGCGAGCCGCTGCGCGTGCACAGCATCATCAGCGCGCTCGACGCGCCGCGCGATGGCGTGCTGATCGAGCTGCGCGAAAACGTGCAGCAGTTAAAGCTCGACCGAGAAGAGCGCATCCTCGACCAGAGCCAGGTCAACAAGGAGCTGATCCGCAACCTGGCGCATGAAATCAAGAACCCGCTGGGCGGCATCCGCGGCGCGGCCCAGCTGCTGGAGCTGGAATTGCCGGCCCTGCACCTGAGCGAGCTGCGCGAATACACGCAAGTCATCATCAAGGAAGCGGACCGCCTGCAGACCCTGGTCGATCGCCTGCTGGCGCCGCACCGCCGCCCGCACATCGTGGGCGACGTGAATATCCACGAAGTGTGCGAACGGGTGCGCAGCCTGATCCTGGCCGAATTTCCCAGCGGTCTGACCATTTCGCGCGATTACGACGCCTCGATCCCCGAGTTTCGCGGCGACAAGGAACAATTGATACAGACCGTGCTCAACATCGCGCACAACGCGGCGCAGGCGCTGGCCGAGCGCATCGAGGCGGGCGATGCGGAGCTGATTTTCAAGACGCGCGTGGCGCGCCAGGTGACTCTGGCCAAGGTCCGCTACAACCTGGCATTAGACTTGCATATCATCGACAATGGACCGGGCATCGCACCCCAGATCCGCGACCGGATTTTCTACCCGCTGGTGTCGGGCAGGGAAGGCGGCAGCGGTCTGGGACTGACCTTGGCGCAAACCTTCGTGCAACAGCACCTGGGCGTGATCGAATGCGAAAGCCGGCCTGGATACACCGATTTCAGGATCGTTCTCCCCTTGCCATAAGCGAGGAAGTATCCCACCCATGAAATCCATTGCGGGACGCACACACTAATGAAGCCAATCTGGATAGTTGACGACGACGAATCAATCCGCTGGGTGCTGGAAAAAGCCCTGGCGCGGGAAAATCTCGCCACCAAGAGTTTTGCCAATGCGCGCGACGCCATCGCCGCACTGGAATTTGACACGCCGCAAGTGCTCGTGTCCGATATCCGCATGCCGGGCGCGTCCGGCCTGGAATTGCTGCAGACGGTCAAGTCGCGCTTTCCCGGCTTGCCGGTCATCATCATCACGGCCTTTTCCGACCTCGACTCGGCCGTCGCGGCCTTCCAGGGCGGCGCCTTCGAATACCTGGCCAAGCCGTTCG
Organism: Janthinobacterium sp. JC611; assembly: GCF_018682595.1. NCBI lineage: Bacteria > Pseudomonadati > Pseudomonadota > Betaproteobacteria > Burkholderiales > Oxalobacteraceae > Janthinobacterium > Janthinobacterium sp. JC611. Next base: position 79,580 of record NZ_JAFLJN010000002.1, on the reverse strand, counting down.
ACATCGACAAGGCTGTCGAGCTGATCCGCCGCGCCCTGGAAGAGAGCCTGCGCGAGACCAGCGTCGAATCGGGGCCGTCGGAAACGCCGGAAATCCTCGGCCAGGCGCCGGCCATGCAGGAAGTCTTCCGCGCCATCGGCCGCCTGTCGCAATCGAACGTGACGGTGCTCATCACGGGCGAATCCGGTTCCGGCAAGGAATTGGTGGCGCGCGCGCTGCACAAGCACAGCCCGCGCGCGGCGCAGCCCTTCATCGCCCTCAACACGGCGGCGATCCCCAAGGATCTGCTGGAATCGGAACTGTTCGGCCATGAACGGGGGGCGTTTACGGGCGCCCAGACGACGCGCCGGGGCCGCTTCGAACAGGCCGAGAACGGCACTTTGTTCCTCGACGAGATCGGCGACATGCCGTTCGACCTGCAGACGCGTTTGCTGCGCGTGCTGTCCGACGGCCATTTCTATCGCGTCGGCGGGCATCAGCCCATGAAGGCGAACGTGCGCGTCATTACGGCCACGCACCAGAACCTGGAACAGCGCGTGCGCGACGGCCTGTTCCGCGAAGACTTGTATCACCGCCTGAACGTGATCCGCTTGCGCCTGCCCAGTTTGCGGGAGCGGCGCGAGGATATCCCCATCCTGGTGCGCCACTTCCTGGTGCAAAGCGCGCGCCAGTTGGGTGTGGAAGCCAAGCGCATGAGCGAGCCGACGATGCAGTTCCTCAGCAGCCTCGATTTGCCTGGCAACGTGCGCCAGCTGGAAAACCTGTGCAACTGGATCACCGTCATGGCGCCGGGCCAGACGGTGGAAATCAAGGACTTGCCGCTTGAATTGACGCAGGGGCAGGGCGATGGCGCGGCCAGCACGGCGGCGAGCGAGGCTGCACCGGCGGCCGTTGCCCATGCGCACGGCGGCCAGGTGTTCGAAGCGGCCGCGCCCGCCAACGGCGCGCCGCCGGGCTGGATCGGTTTACTGGAATTGCAGGCGGCCGGCATGCTGGGCGCGGGGCAGCAGGAAGTCATGGCCGTGCTGGGACGGCAATTCGAGTCGGCCCTGATCAAGACTGCGCTCAAGCATACGCACGGGCGCAAGAACGATGCCGCCGTGCGCCTGGGCATCGGCCGCAACACCATCACCCGCAAGATATCCGAACTGGGCATCGACGGCGCCAAGGACGATTGACGCCTTGACGGACGGGGGCTCCCCCGTCCGCTTTTTCTAGCGGTGTTCCTCGCACGCCACAACACCCACAGCAGGCGATAAGGTAAGCTGGCGCCTGTCGGACTGTTTCGTCCGGTGTTAACTTTCATTGTGGAACTGTATGCTGATTAACTGCGTGGCCTACCAGGATGGCAAAAAACTGGCCGACTTGCCGATTGACGATATCAGCGATTACGTCGAGCGCCCCGACTGTTTCGTCTGGGTGGCCCTGCTCGACGCCACGCCGGCCGAGCTGAAACAGATGCAGCACGAGTTTTGCCTGCACGAACTGGCGGTGGAAGACGCGCAGCGGGGCCATCAGCGTCCGAAGATCGAGGAATATGGCGACTCCCTGTTCGCCGTCGTGAAGACCGTGGAAATGGTCGAGAACGAACTGGTGCTGGGCGAGGTCGACATCTTTGTCGGCGCCAATTATGTGCTCTCGTCGCGCAGCAACAGCTCGCAAGGTTTTCTGGGCGTGCGCGCGCGCGCCGAGCGCGAACCGCACCTGCTGCGCCAGGGCTCGGCCTTCGTGCTGTACGCGCTGATGGACGCCGTCGTCGACCGCTACTTTCCCGTACTCGACGCGCTCGAATCGGAGCTGGAACTGATCGAGGACCGCATCTTCGACCGCGGCACCGAGCGCGACAATATCGAACGGCTGTATCAATTAAAACGCAAGGTCATGGTCTTGCGCCACGTGGTGGCGCCCCTGATGGAAGCGGTGGGCAAGCTGCACGGCGGGCGCGTGCCGCCGCTGTGCCACGATACCCAGGAGTATTTCCGCGACGTGCACGACCATTTGGCGCGCATCAATGGCACGCTCGACACCATCCGCGACACCATCAGCACGGCCATCCAGGTGAATCTGTCGATGGTGGCCATCGACGAGAGCGAAGTGAACAAGCAATTGGCGGCCTGGGCCGCCATCTTCGCCGTGTTTACCGCGTTTGCCGGCATCTGGGGCATGAACTTCAAGTTCATGCCGGAGCTGGACTGGCATTATGGCTATCCGGCCGCCGTGGCAGTGATGAGTTGTGTCTGCGGTTATATGTATTACTTGTTCAAACGTTCCGGCTGGCTGTAAAAAATTCCTGTGTATCTGTATTATTAAACAATAGCCAGGGGTACAATCGCGGCAGGTCCGCTGGGGCGGGCCATGGCTGAGAGTCGCCGCGCCGGCAGGTGTGTCTGCGCTTCCGGTGCCGTGCAGGAGCATTCATGAGTATTCCGTTGTTTGATGTGAATTCGCAAGAACCCCTGTTCGATGCCGAGCAGCGGCGCACCTTGGCGGAAGCGGCCCTGCGCTCGATTACCGCTTCGACGGCGCACGCCCGCGGCGACGACTTCCTGCGCATCCTCGTCAAGGACCTGGCCGAAGCGCTCGACGTGCACTATGTGATCGCCGGGCGCCTGGTGCGCCTGGACGATGGCAGCGAAGGCATCCGCACCCTGGCCCTGTGGGGCGGCAATGGCTACCAGCCGAATATCGAATACAGCCTGCAACACACGCCCTGCCAGGACGTGACGTGCCAAAGCATGTGTTTTCATGGCAGCGATATCCAGCGTCGCTTTCCATACGATAGTCTCCTCGTCGACATGCAGGCGGAAAGCTATGTCGGCATGCCGCTGATCGATACCGATGGCAAGACCCTGGGCATCCTGTCGGCCATCGACACGCGTCCCATCGATGAAAACAAGCGCTTGCTGGCCTTGCTGCTGCTGTCGATCTTCTCGGCCCGCGGCGCGGCCGAGCTGCAGCACCAGGAGCGCACGCAGCAGCTGGAAGAGATCGTGCGCGTGCGCACCGAATCGCTGCTGGCGGCGCAGGCCAACCTGATCGAGCAGGAACAGATGGCGGCCCTCGGTTCGCTGGTGGCCGGTGTCTCGCATGAAGTCAACACGCCCATCGGCGTGGCGCTGACGGCCGCATCGAGCATGGGCAGCTATGCCGACCAGCTGGTGCAGCTGCTGGGCGGCGCCAAGGTCAGCCGTGCCGAACTGGTCGACATTGCCGAATCGCTCAAAGGCGCGGCCGCCCTGATCGAGCGCAACCTGGCGCGCGCCGCCGACCTGATCGGCAATTTCAAGCAACTGGCCGTGGACCAGGTCAGCGAATACGTGGCCGACCTGGCGCTGCACGACTATGTGCACGGCCTGGTGTCGGCGCACAGCCCGGAACTGCGCAAGGCGGCGCTGGGCGTGGAACTCGACATCGCCCCCGATTGCCAGGTGCGCCTGGCGGCCGGCAAGCTGTCGCAAATCCTCTCGAACTTGCTGATGAACAGCGCCCGCCACGGCTATCCGCAGGGCGGGCCGGGGCGCATCACGATACGCGCGCGCATCGAGGCGGACGACACCGACGCGGCCGCGCGCTGGCTGCTGCTCGATTTTTCCGACGACGGCATCGGCCTGGCGCCGGCCGTGCGCGAACACATGTTTGAACCGTTTTTCACCACCAAGCGGGGCCAGGGCGGCTCCGGCCTGGGCATGCACATCGTCTATACGATCGTGCAGCAACTGGGCGGCCAGGTGTGCGCCATCGACAGCACGCCCGGCTGTCATATACAGATCAGGCTGCCGCTGGCAGCTTGAACGCTGGCTTAGCGCGCGGCCATCGACAGCGCCACCGCCTCGGCCACCTTGATGCCGTCGACGGCCGCCGACAGGATGCCGCCCGCATAGCCGGCGCCTTCGCCGGCGGGGAACAGGCCGCGCGTGTTCAGGCTTTGCAGGTCGTCGTCGCGGCGCTTGATGCGGATCGGCGACGAGGTGCGCGTTTCCACGCCCGTCAGCACGGCGTCGGCCTTGTAGTAACCCTTGATCTGCTTGTTGAATGCCGGGAACGCTTCGCGCAGCGCCGTGATCGCGTATTCGGGCAGGGACGGCGCCAGGTCCGTCAGGTGCACGGCCGGCTTGTACGATGGCACCACGCTGCCAAATTCCGTCGAGGCGCGGCCCGCGACGAAGTCGCCGACCAATTGCCCTGGAGCATCGTAGTTGCCGCCGCCCAGGGCAAACGCGCGCTCTTCCAACTCGCGCTGCAGGGCGACGCCGGCCAGCGGGTCGCCCGGGTAGTCGGCCGGCGTGATGCCGACGACGATGGCGCTGTTGGCGTTGCGTTCGTTGCGCGAGTACTGGCTCATGCCGTTCGTCACCAGACGGCCCGGTTCCGAGGCGGCCGCCACCACCGTGCCGCCCGGGCACATGCAGAAACTGTAGACGGAGCGGCCATTGCTGGCGTGGTGCACCAGCTTGTAGTCGGCCGCGCCCAGGATCGGGTGGCCGGCGCTGGGGCCGAAGCGGCAGCTGTCGATCAGCGATTGCGGGTGCTCCACGCGGAAGCCGATCGAGAACGGTTTCGCTTCGATGTATACGCCGCGGCGGTGCAGCATCTCGAAGGTGTCGCGCGCGCTGTGGCCGATGGCCAGCACGACGTGGTTGCTGGCGATGGTTTCACCGTTGTCCAGCACCACGCCGCGCACCTGGCCGCCGTCGGCACCTGGCTCGATGTCGAGATCGACCACTTTGCTGCTGAAGCGGTATTCGCCGCCCAGCCGTTCGATGTTCGCGCGCATTTCTTCCACCATCTTGACCAGGCGGAAGGTACCGATGTGCGGCTTGCTCACATACATGATTTCCTCAGGCGCACCCGCCTTGACGAATTCCGTCAACACCTTGCGGCCGTAATGCTTGGGATCCTTGATCTGGCTGTACAGCTTGCCGTCCGAGAAGGTGCCGGCGCCACCTTCGCCGAACTGCACGTTCGACTCGGGATTGAGCTCGCGCTTGCGCCAGAAGCCGAAGGTGTCGACCGTGCGCTCGCGCACCTGCTTGCCCCGTTCCAGGATGAGGGGGCGCAAGCCCATCTGCGCCAGGATCAGCGCCACGAACAGGCCGCACGGGCCCGTGCCGATGACGATGGGACGCGGCTCATTGGTGTGGCCGGCCAGCTGTTGGCCGCCGGCGACGAATTTATAGTCGGTGTCGGGCGCAGGCATCAGGTGGATATCGTGACCCAGGCGCGCCAGCACGGCCGCTTCGTTCTTGACTTCAACATGCAGGGAGTAAATCAACACCACGGCGCTGCGTTTGCGCGCGTCATAGCTGCGCTTGAAGACGGTAAAGCCGAGAAGCTCATCGGCGGCGATGCCGAGGCGTGCCAGGATGGCGGCCGGCAGGGCCGCTTCGTCGTGTTCGAGGGGGAGTTTTACTTCGTTGAGTCGCAACATGGTGTGTATGTTTAAAAATTGCCGGGCTCCGTATCTAGCGGAGAGTGTGCGGTGCCGCGTGAGGGTACCAAGGCGCTATTTTACCCGCATGTCCGGTTGCGGGCCATCTGGCGGGCATCCGCGCGGGCGGCGGCGCCTTGGCGCGGCAGGAAAGAATGCCGTTGCCAAAAGAAAAAATCCGGCGGCCATTGCATGGCCGCCGGATTTGTCTTGCTAACTAGCTGTTATATCTTGCCTGGCGATTAGAACGTGTAGCGGCCGCCCAGCGTGAAGTAACGGCCCACTGCGCCTGCTTGGTGCAGCGATGGATTGTAGTTGATGCGGCCGTAGGTTTGCACGTCCAGTGGTGCCATCTTGTCGAACAGGTTGGTGATCGACGCGGTGAGTTCCCATTGTTTCGTGACATTCCACTTGGCAAACAGATCCGTAGTGGTGAACGAAGCGATACGGCAGTTTTTGTACGGCACGTCGTTGGCATCGACGTCCAGGCAATCGCCCTTGACATCGTTCTTGTTGCTGATGCTGCTGACGTAGTTCATGTTGGCCGTGATGTTGACCGGACCTTGATCCCAGCCCAGGGTCAAGCGGACTTTGGTCTTCGGCGTACCGCCGTTGCCGGACAGGTTGACGTCACCGTGGGTGCCGGCAAATTCCAGTACCGTGCCATCGGCGTTGGTACGGGTGAATTCCTTCATGTACGTGACCGTTACGCCCGAGTTGAAGCGGCCGTATTCGCCGGCGTTGTACTTGCCGCGCAGATCCAGGTCGATACCCGAGGTCTTGGTCTTGCCTGCGTTCAGGTAAGGCGCCTTGACCATCAGGATAGGACCAGCCAGGCCTGGGAAGTTGCTCGTCGGTTCGCCACGAACGATTTCCGCATCTGGGTAGCCAGCCGGGTTGGCGACCACTGCGCCAGGATCGGAGCCGTTGATCTCGCCATCGCGGACGATTTTCCACCAGTCGATCGACAGGCTGATGTTCTTGATCGGCTCAAGCACCATGCCCAGGCTGTAGCTCTTCGACGTTTCCGGCTTGATGTTCTTGTTGCCGATGGTGATAGCGCCAACTTGTTGCGAAGAGCAATCGATAGGCAATTTCGTCACGGCGCAACGCACTGGATCGCTGGCGATACTGGTGAACGCTGCCACGGCGCTGTTGCCGTTTTCCGCGGCGCTAGGTGCGCGGAAACCTTCCGCATACGTACCGCGGAAAGCCACGGCCGATGCTGGCGTGAACTTGAAGCCGACTTTTGGCGTGGTCGAACGGCCATAGTCCGAGTAATCATCGCTGCGCAGCGCGAATTGCAGTTCCAGCTCTTTCATGACTGGTGCGGCGAGCTCGGCGTACAGGGCCTTGACGTTGCGCGAACCTTGCGAAGCGGAATAGCCCAGGCCAACGATATCGTTGATGTCGGTGTATGGCGTCGATTGGCTGTTGGTTTCTTCCTTGCGGTATTCGGCGCCCAGAGCGAGGCCCATCATGCCGCCTGGCAATTGGAACAGTTCGCGCGAAGCCTTGAAGTCCAGCGAGGTGCTCTTCGTCGTGCCCGAGTTGTTCAGCGTAGGCGATACCAGCGCCAGTACTTCAGGGCTGTTGATCACGCCCTTGCCGATGCGGAAGGTGCCGTTGTTCAGCGCCGTGCGCAGGGCGCTGGAACGGTAGTAGCCCGTTTGCGTGCGGTCGGTTTTGCTTTCTGCGTACATCAGGCCGGTATCGTAATCCCAGTTGGCATACGTACCCTTGACGCCGGCCAGGACACGGGTGACGGTCGTTTCGAGGTTCGACACGCGTGGACGCGATGCATCGACCCAGCGCGGACGGGCAGCGACGCCCAGGATGTTGTCCGGGTGGTTTGCCGGCATCAGCAGCTGATCCGGACCGGTGCTGGTGTTGTTGACACGGGCATTGACCAGGTCAAAGCCGGCGCCGGTCAGGCCGGACGGGGTGGTGTAGGTGTCGGCTTTCGACTTGAAGATGCCCACTTCCGTGTAGCCCTGCGCATTCGCGCCCAGCGCCAGGGTGCCGCGCATGAACAGGTTGACGTTTTCGGTCTTTGGCTGGATGGTCGCGAACTGGATCGGATCCCACATGCAGCCGCCGCGCGAGTTGTCGTTCGAATTGCCGCCTGTCGGATCGAGGTTGATCGGGTCGCACGAACCAGGCAAGTTGGTCACGTTGCCGGCAGGAGCGCCAGCGGCGTTGACTGGACGCAGGGTGCCCAGAAAGGAGCTGCCGCCCGCATTGCCGGCAGTAGTAAAGCCGGCGCGCTGGTCGCGGCCACCCCACGGACGGGCATCGGCCTGGCCGATCCACTTGTCGCGGTTGGTTTGCTTGATTTCGCCCGATTTTTTCGCATCGATGGTGGCGAAGACGTTGAATTTGTCGGTGTCCATGTCGCCGAAGCCGATGGCGCCGGAGATGCTGGTGACGGTACCGTCGCCGTGGCCGCTCTGGCCGACGTTGGCGGAGATGGTCTTGCCGACATAGTTTTGGCGCAAGATGATGTTGACCACGCCGGCGATCGCGTCGGAACCGTAAATGGCGGAAGCGCCGTCTTTCAGGATGTCGATGCGGTCCACGGCGTCGAGGGGAATCGAGTTCAAGTCGACGAAGCTGCGCTGGCCGTCATCGCCGAAGCCGTATGGCGCCGTGCGGCGGCCATTGATCAGCACGAGGGTCGAGCTGACGCTCAAACCGCGCAGCGACACGCCCGAGGCGCTACCGGCGAAACCGTTGGTGAAGGAGCCGCTGATACTGCCGTTGTTGTCGGCGGAGATGCTGCGCACGACGTCGGCGATCGAAGCCTTACCGGTTTGTTCGATATCCTTGCGGGTCAGCGTTTGAATGACCGAAATGGTTTCGGCTTCCGCGCGTTTGATGCTCGAACCGGTCACTTCGACCTTTTGAATGCTTTCGCCGCTTGTCTGTGCGTTTGCCACTTGCATGCCAAACGCAAGGCTGCCAATAAACATCAAACGGATAGACCGCGATAATCCTGTTTCCACCATCATTGCAAAACTCCTCACTTTATGAATATGCGGCACGACATCTCCTTGTATTGGAAACGCTAGCCGTCATATGTATCTATTATTTTATCGATCGTCTCATGGACGGTGTCTTTGAAACGTTTGAGTATTCAAAATTTCAAGACGTTAATGAAACCATCGCAACGACTTGGCTGTCAATTTTTATAGTGGAAGTGCATATGAAAAAACAACACAAGGTCCAGTTCGGTATTTCCTCTCTGCCGCACTGGTAGTTCCGTTCTTGGGGCGCAAGCCGCATGCCTGCGTGTTTGCAAGGCAGATGCATGCGGGCGGTGTGGCGGCAAAAGCGTTGTTTTTTTGTACTAAGTCGGAGAACGATAGACGTAAGCGCCATCATGGTGCAATATTGGGTTTCTGCATCAAAGATGTGCAGCGCTGTGCCATATTGGTGCTTAATCACCGATTGCTTTGGTGTTTTATTTATTTCTATATTTTAAAAGATAATAGCGGGTCCGCCATTTCATGAATGCGCGGATTTTCTTTGTTTTTTTATTGTATTATTCGCGATGCCTGCGCGATAAAGATGGTGCATTGAGATTCTGCATTGCGGCACGGCTGGCATTATCGGCGCGGAATTGAGGCGCACGGTAATTCTCAGTGCATTGGCCGGGCAGTGTGACGCCGCGTAATATCCATGGCGGGCCTTGCTGGCGGCAGCCAGTCCTCGGGCCGTCTGCCTGCCTTATTTACAACGGATGGGCATCGCAGATGCCGCGGGCGCGGTGCGCTGCTTTTACATACCGCCCCACAAGGCGCCCAGGGTGGCCAGTGCCGTCAAGCCCGCCGTTTCCGTGCGCAGGATGCGCGGCCCCATCGACAGGCCGATGGCGCCGGCGGCCAGCGCGGCCTTTTCTTCCGCTTCCGAAAACCCGCCTTCCGGTCCCACCATCACGGTGATCGCCTGCGGCGGCTGGTGGCGCGCCCAGTCGGTCAGCGATTGTTCCGCGCGCGGCGTCAAAATGATGCGTTTGTGTAAGTCTTGCTGGCCGCTCCAGTGATTGAAATCCTGCAAGGGCGCCAGCTGGGCCAGGCGGTTGCGTCCGCATTGTTCCGAGGCGGAAACGATAATGCCTTGCCAATGCGCGAGTTTTTTCTCGGCCCGCTCGGCGGACAGGCGCACGACGCAGCGCTGCGCCGCCAGCGGCACGATGCCGGCCGCGCCCAGTTCGATGGCTTTTTCGATGATCCAGTCCATTTTGGACGCTTCCGGCAAGGCCTGCGCCAGGGTCACGGCGTAGGGCAGCTCCGCTTCGCGCGCCACGTGCGCCTGGATTTCCGCCGTCACGCTGCGCTTGGCGACCGCCACCAGGCTGGCTTGCACTTCGCCGCCTTCGCCATTGAACAGGGTGATGAGGTCGCCCGGCGCCAGGCGCACGACCTGGATATGGTGGGCGACAGCCTCCGGCAGGGCGATGGTGGTGCCGGCAACGAGCGGCTGGGGACAGAAGAAACGCGGCATGCAAATCCTAGATTGGGCGAAACATGGGTGGGAAAGACGTCAAAGTATAGCCATTTGGCGGGCCAGTACGCCGCAATTCTAATTTGCGGCCCCCCAGTCTGGTAAAATAGTTGACTACAGAAAGCAGCCGGCTTCCCTGTCCGCGCTGTTGCACACGAATCCCAAACTCGCGACTCACCCACACCATCATGACAACTACGCTCCCGACTACCAAAATGGCCAATGCGATCCGCGCACTGGCAATGGACGCTGTACAAAAGGCCAACTCCGGCCATCCAGGCATGCCGATGGGCATGGCCGAGATCGCAGTTGCCTTGTGGAGTGGTCACTATCGCCACAATCCCGCCAATCCAAAATGGCAAAACCGCGACCGTTTCCTGTTGTCGAACGGCCACGGCTCGATGCTGCACTACGCGCTGCTGCACCTGACGGGCTACGACCTGTCGATGGATGACATCAAGGCTTTCCGCCAGATGCATTCGAAAACCCCGGGCCACCCGGAAGTCGATGTCACGCCAGGCGTGGAAACGACCACCGGCCCGCTGGGCCAGGGTATCGCCAACGCCGTCGGCATGGCCCTGTCGGAGCAACTGCTGGCCGCTGAATTCAACAAGCCTGGCCACGACATCGTCAACCACTACACCTACGCTTTCGTCGGCGATGGTTGCCTGATGGAAGGCATTTCGCACGAAGTGTGCGCGCTGGCCGGCACCCTGGGCCTGAATAAACTGATCGCCCTGTACGACGACAACGGCATTTCCATCGACGGTAAAGTGGAAGGCTGGTTCACGGACGACACCCCGGCGCGCTTCGAAGCGTACGGCTGGAACGTCATCCGCGCCGTCGACGGCCACGATGTTGCCGCCGTGTCCGCCGCCATCACCGCCGCCAAGGCTGCATCGAAGCCAACCTTGATTTGCTGCAAGACCATCATCGGCAAGGGTTCGCCGAACCTGCAAGGCGGCGACAAGGTCCACGGCGCCGCGCTGGGCGACAAGGAAATCGCCGCCGTGCGCGAATACATCGGCTGGGATGCCGCACCGTTCGAGATGCCGGCCGACGTGTACGCTGCCTGGGATGCCAAGCAACAAGGCGCCCTGCTGGAAGCGGACTGGAACGAGCGCTTTGCCGCTTACAGCCGCGAATTCCCGCAGCAAGCCGCTGAACTGAACCGCCGCATGCAGGGCGAGCTGCCACAGGCATTCGAAGCGGCCCTGAGCGCCGCCATCGCTTCCTGCGTGGAAAAGAAAGAAAACATTGCCACCCGCAAGGCCAGCCAGAACGCCATCCAGGCGCTGGCGTCGTCCTTGCCGGAATTCCTCGGCGGCTCGGCCGACCTGACCGGTTCGAACCTGACCAACTGGAAAGAGTGCGTGGCCGTGCGTTCGGGCCAGCCTGGCAACCACATCAACTACGGTGTGCGCGAATTCGGCATGAGCGCCATCATGAACGGCATCACCTTGCACGGTGGCTACATCCCGTTCGGCGCCACGTTCCTGACGTTCTCCGACTACAGCCGCAATGCGCTGCGCATGGCCGCCTTGATGAAACTGCGTTCGATCTTCGTGTTCACCCACGATTCGATCGGCCTGGGCGAAGACGGCCCGACGCACCAATCGGTCGAGCACGTCTCGTCGATGCGCTTGATCCCGAACCTGGACAACTGGCGTCCATGCGACACCGTCGAGTCGGCAGCTGCCTGGGGCGCCGCCGTGCGCCGCAAGGATGGCCCGTCGACCCTGATCTTCTCGCGCCAGAACCTGCCGTACCAGGAGCGTAGCGCCGAACAGATCGAGAACATCTTCCGCGGCGGCTATGTGCTGAACGACGTGGCCGACGCCAAGGCGATCCTGATCGCCACCGGTTCCGAAGTGGAACTGGCCGTCGCCGCCGCCAGCGCGCTGGCTGCTGAAGGCATCGCCGTGCGCGTGGTGTCGATGCCGTCGACTGACGTGTACGACCGCCAGGACGCCGCCTACAAGGCCGGCGTGCTGACGAAGGGCGTGCCGCGCGTGGCCATCGAGGCCGGCGTGACCAGCTTCTGGTACAAATACGTGGGGCTGGAAGGCGCCGTGGTCGGTATCGACACGTTTGGCGAATCGGCCCCGGCTGGCGTGCTGTTCAAGCACTTCGGCTTTACGGTCGAGAACGTCGTCGCCAAGGTGAAAGCCGTTATCGCCGGCTAATATTGATTTTTAACGGTCCTGGCGAGGTACTCGCCGGGGCCGTGCATGTACCTTCTTTTTTAATCAGGAGCAGAGTATGACGATCAAAGTTGCAATCAATGGCTACGGCCGCATCGGCCGTAATGTGTTGCGCGCTTTCTACGAAGGCGGCAAGAAACAGGATATCCAGATCGTTGCCATCAACGACCTGGGCGATGCCAAATCGAACGCCCACCTGACCCGCTACGACACCGCGCACGGCAAGTTCCCGGGCACGGTCACTGTCGAAGGCGACAACATGATCGTCAATGGCGATCCGATCCGCGTATTCGCACAGCGCAACCCTGCTGAAATCCCATGGGGCGAGCTGGGCGTGGACGTCGTGCTGGAATGCACGGGCTTCTTCACCACCAAAGAGAAAGCGTCGGCGCACTTGAAGGGCGGCGCGAAAAAAGTCATCATCTCGGCACCAGGCGGCAAGGACGTCGATGCGACCGTCGTGTTCGGCGTGAACCACTCGGTACTGAAAGCAACCGACACCGTCATCTCGAACGCTTCGTGCACCACCAACTGCCTGGCGCCGCTGGTCAAGCCATTGAACGACGCCATCGGCATCGAAACGGGCCTGATGACCACCGTGCACGCCTACACCAACGACCAGGTGCTGTCCGACGTGATGCATGAAGACCTGCGCCGCGCCCGTTCCGCCACCATGAGCATGATCCCGACCAAGACGGGCGCTGCCGCCGCCGTGGGCCTGGTGCTGCCTGAGCTGAATGGCAAGCTGGATGGCTTCGCCATCCGCGTGCCGACCATCAACGTCTCGCTGGTCGACCTGTCCTTCATCGCCAAGCGCGACACCACGGTGGAAGAAGTCAATGCCCTGATGAAGGCCGCTTCGGAAGGCGCCTTGGAAGGCATCCTGACGTACCAGACCGAACCGCTGGTATCGATCGACTTCAACCACAACCCGGCCTCGTCGAATTTCGATTCGACCCTGACCAAAGTGTCGGGCCGCCTGGTGAAAGTATCGTCGTGGTACGACAACGAGTGGGGTTTCTCGAACCGCATGCTCGACACCACCGTTGCGCTGATGTCGGCCAAGTAATTCATCAAACGCAGCAGTAAACGCACCCTCAGGGGTGCCGGGCCGCCCTGTCTGACAGGGCGGTTTTTTTATGCGCGCACGTTCCGTGCGCGCCTCGCCGGTGTTTCGCAGTCCCGGCGGCGCATCATGCATGACTACCGTTAGTTACATTCCTTCGCCGGCTGTGCCGGACAAAAAACCTTGCCTCACTCTGCCGCGGCATCCTGCTGCCGTGTCCCGTTCCGCTGCCTCGTAGACCGCCATTATTATTATCAGTTGCAATAAAAACCAGTTCTCCTGAGCCTTACATGATTCTGACAGGAACGTAAACAGTAAACTGGAAACTATTTATACGGTTAAATTTAATTCTTATTTTTTTGTATTTTTCGAATTTCGTATCGATAAATTTTATATTTAATATTTAATATTCCGTTAAGTCGTTTTATAACAACATAAACTAACATTTGTAACAAAATGAAAAAACTTGCATGCATAATAAAGTTTCATGCAGACGACGCATTCCCGCGTTTGGGAGACGTATTGCCTGCTTGGAATATGTAACGCTGCTGGCTGCCTGAATCTGAGTTGCAATAACAAAATTGACTATATAAAAAAGCACAAAGGGAAGAGTAATGTTGATCAGAGAAAAAACTAGTGTGGTCCTGGTTCGCTTGGCGCTTGGCGTAATTGCCGGTACCAGTTTGTTGACTCAAGTAGCTCATGCGCAGGACGCCAGCATGGGACCGCAGGCGACGGTGCCAGCGAAGGCTGCAGTCGAGGCCGATGGCAGCCCGGTGCAAAAAGTGTACGTGACCGGCTCGAACGTGCGCCGCATTACGCTGGAATCGGCTTCGCCGGTGCAGATCATCACGCGTGATGAACTGACGCGCGGTGGCGCGACGTCGCTCAATGAAGTGCTGCGCACGATTTCGTCGAACGTCGGCGGTATCGACGAAAACCGCACCAACGGTTTTAGCGCTGGCGCCGCCGGCTTGAACTTGCGCGGTTTCGGCAGCCAGGCAACCCTGACCCTGATCAACGGCCGCCGCCTGGCGCCTTACGCACAGCCTGAATTCCAGACGACGTTTGTCGACTTGAACTCGATTCCGGTCGGCGCGGTGGAGCGTATTGAAATCCTGAAAGACGGCGCATCGGCCATTTACGGCTCGGAAGCCATGGCCGGCGTGGTCAACATCATCCTGCGCGACAGCTTCGAAGGCCTGGAAGTGGGCGGCTCGCTGGGCCAGTCCAGCCGCAGCGATGGCGAACAGAAGCGTGCAACCATCAGCTTTGGTGCCGGCAGCCTGGTCAAGGACCATTTCAACGCCTACGCCACCCTGGACGTGCGCCAGCGCGATCCGATGTACCTGCGCAAGCGCGACGGCTACCTGAGCACGCAGGATCTGCGCGCGTATGGCTACAAGGACCGCCGCTCGCTGTACACCTACCCAGGCAATATCTACTGGACCGACAAGGCGACCAACAAGCTGGTCTCGCGCACACTGGACAACAACTGCCCGGCGGACCGCCTGGTCCCCGCCTCGCCCGTGCTGGCCGTTGGCGCCGTCGGCAATGCTTGCGTATTCGATGACTTCCAGGACAGCTCCATCAATTCCGCCGGCAAGACCGACCGTTTCGGCATCACCAGCCGCCTGACCTGGCAGCCGACCGCCAGCACCACGGTGTTCAGCGAACTGATGTTCAACCGCAACAAGGCTACCGTCACCGGCCTGCTGCATTGGGTGGCCGGCCAGACTGGCCAAGTGACGCCAGCCTTGCCGATCACGCATCCGCAATATCCGAAAGATCTGATCGGTCCTGACGGCAAGACCCTGGCAGGCGGTAACGGCACCGTGCGCGTGCGCGCTTCGCTGCGCGACTTCCCGGGCCAGGGCCAGGACAACACCACCGATTTCGGCCGCTACCTGGTCGGTGTTAAAGGTGACTTCAAGAACTGGGATTGGGAAACCGCCCTGTTGCGTACGGATAGCCAAGTGACTTCGCGCAATACCAGCGCGATCATGCTGACGCCTTTCGTCAATGCCTACAAGAACGGCACTTTCATCTTTGGCGGCGGCGCAGCCAACCAGGCCCTGTATGACTCGATCACGGCCAATTCGAAAAACACGTTCAAGTCCAGTCTGACGCAAATCGATGGCAAGATTTCCGGTGAACTGTTCAACTTGCCTGCTGGCGCCGTCGGCCTGGCGGTCGGTACCGAGTTCCGCCGTGAGAGCCTGAGCACGTCGCCCGATCCGCTCGCCGTGGAAGGCGAGTTCTATCACCAGGCGCAATTGCCGCCGGGATTTTCGAATGACCGCAACATTTCCTCGATCTATGCGGAATCGACGATTCCCCTGCTGAAATCGCTGGAAGCTCAGGTGGCGGTGCGTCACGATCACTACTCCGACTACGGCAATTCGACTACGCCGAAAGTGGGCTTGAAGTGGAGCGTGACGCCAGCGTTCATGGTGCGCGGCACCTATGCGGAAGGTTTCCGTGCACCGACCCTGGTGGAAAACTCCACCGATGTGCGCAATGCCTTCGTGTCGATTCGCGATCCATACCGTTGCAACGCCCAATACACGCTGGGCTGCTCCACTTCCAGCCCGTATCAAAGCGGCGCGAATCCGGAGCTGAAACCGGAAACGGCGAAGAGCTACACCCTGGGCCTGGCCTGGGAACCAAGCTCGTCGTTCCTGGCAACGATCGATCTGTGGCAGATCAAGCGCATCAACGAAATCAGCACCTATGACCTGGACAAGGTCCTGTCCGATCCTAGCCGCTACGCTGGCGACCCGGCCGTTGCCATCACGCGTGATCCGCTGACCGCCGCCGACAAACTCGCCGGTGCCACCGCCGGTGAAATCACCAACATCAAGATGTTGCTGACCAACGTGGCCGTGACGCAGATCCGTGGCGTGGACTTGAAGCTGACGGGCCGTGTCAACATGGGCGAGTACGGCAGTTTGCAGCCAACCCTGAACGTCAGCCACATGCAGTCGTTCAAGAACGCGCCGTCGCCAACCGACGGCCTGATCGAGTACGCTGGCACCCGCGGCACGCCGTCGGTGCAAGCTACCCTGGGCCTGGCATGGAAGAAAGCGGCCTACGCCTTGTCGGCAGATACGGTCTTCATCAGCAAGATGGCGTCGGTTGCTGATCGTACGCAAGATTGCGTATTGGCAACCGAAGGCTTCCCGGAGCTGTGCAAGGGCATTCCTTCGTTCACGGTGGTTAACCTGGGCGGCAGCTACAGCGGCTTCAAGAATACCAAGCTGAGCTTTGCCATCCAGAATGCCTTCGACCGCAAACCGCCTTTCCATCCGAACGGCACGGCGAACTACTACTCGTCGCTGCATAGCGCGATGGGCCGTTATTTCCAAATCACGGCTGATTACAGCTTCAAGTAATCGCGCGTGATGAAAAAGGCGCCGTAACCGTGAGGTGACGGCGCCTTTTTTTATCCTGCTGGGCAAGCGGCGCATGTTTGCCTTAAGGAAGTTAATGTCATTGTTTTTATCGAGGAGACTGTCATGAACCGACGCATCATTCCTGTCGTGCTTAGTACCCTGTTACTGAGTAGCGGCCTGTACAGCGCCAGCGTGCGCGCCGACGAATCCATTCCCATCGCCGAATTCTTCAAGAAAGCGGAATTCAGCGGCCGCCCCATCCTGTCGCCGGACGGCCAAAGCATGGCGGTGTTGACGCCGCGCAATGGCCGCTTTGTGCTGGCGGTCATCAATCTCGATACGCGGGCCTCGACCGTGGTGGCTTCCGATCCGGACTGGAACGTTGCCAATCCCATCTGGGTCAACAACAAACGTCTGGTGTTCAGCATCAGCAAGGGCAGCGAAGAAGTGCTGGAAAAACAGACCGGTGGTGGTTTGTTCGCCGTCAATAGCGACGGCAGCGGTTTCCGCAAGCTGGTCATCAGCGTGAAGGAATCGATGAGCACGGGCATGCCGTACAAGCCCGTATCCGTGCTGCAGCGCGTGGGCGGCGACAGCAACGACTTGATCGTCGTCAACAATGAACGGGGCCGCGATGCCGACCTGGGCGCCAGCGATGTGTTCCGTCTCGATACGACGAATGGCCGCATGGTTTTGTTGACTTTTAATAACCCGGGTGCCGTCAGCGGCTGGGTGCTCGACCACAATAATGTGATCCGCGTGGCGTCGGCCATGACGGTGGAAGAGGGCAGCAAGCGCATCGTGCAAACCGTGTACCTGCGCGATGACGAGAAGGCGCCCTGGAAAGCGATCTACAAGGCGTATCTGGATGAGGGCAAGGAAATGAATCCGCTGGGGTTTGATTTCGACAACAAGACCCTGTTCGTGGCGGGACGTTTCAATGGCCGCGACAAGGCTGGCGTGCATATCTGGAACAGCGCCAACAACACGGCGGGCGAGCTGATCGCCGAGCATGCGGAAGCCGACATCGCGGGCGGCCTGGTGTTTGACGAAGCGCGCAAGAAAGTGGTGGGCGTGGCCGTCAACGGCATGAAGCCGGAAATGTATTACTTTGACGAAGACTATGCGCGCCTGCAGGCTTCGCTCGACGCCAGCCTGCCTGGCGAGCACGTGGAATTCCAGTGGCGCGGCAACCGCGCCGTCGTCGTCACCACCGGCGTCAACAACGTGGGCAAGCTGTATTACTTCGATACGCAGATGAAGACGCTGGAACCGCTGTACAGCGTCAAGCCCTCGCTGGACGGCAAGAAGCTTTCCGAGCAGACCGTCATCCACTACAAGGCGCGCGATGGCCTGACCATCCCGGCCTACCTGACCTTGCCGGAAGGCCGTACGCCCAAGGCCCTGCCGCTGGTGGCGTATATCCACGGCGGCCCGCATGCGCGCGACGGCTTCGGCTTTGACCCGATCACGCAGATGCTGGCGTCGCGCGGCTTTGCCGTGATGCAGCCGCAATTCCGCATGTCGACCGGCTTTGGCTGGAAACACCATACGGCGGGCTGGAAGCAATGGGGCCTGACCATGCAGGATGACATCACGGACGGTATCGAGGAACTGGTCAAGCAGGGCGTGGTCGACCGCAACCGCGTCTGCATCATCGGCGCCAGCTACGGCGGCTATGCGACCATGTACGGCCTGGTGAAAAATCCCGACCTGTACAAATGCGGCATCAACTGGGTGGGCGTGACGGACGTGAAAATGCTGTTTACCGTCAACTGGTCCGATGTATCGGGCCCGGTGATGGATAACATCGGCACGAAAATGCACGGCGATCCGAAGACGGACGACGCATATTTCCGTAAAGTATCGGCGATCGATCATGCGGACAAGATCAAGGCACCCGTGCTGATGGCCTACGGTAGCGAAGACCGCCGCGTGCCCCTGATCCACGGCGAGAAAATGCGCGACCAGCTGCTCAAGCAGGGTAATACGGTCGAATGGATGGTGATGACGGGCGAGGGCCATGGCTGGTCCAAGGAAAGCAACAACATCAAGTGGGGCGAAGCCGTCTACAGCTTCATTAACCGCTATATTGGTCCGGCTGCCGGCGACAAGACCGTGCAGCAGTAATTCTGCGTAGCAAGGTGATGCCGTCCAGACCTGGTCTGGACGGCATTTTTGCATTCAGAAGCGGCGCCGGTAGAAGCGCCACAGCAGACGCAAGTCGTGCCAGACGGGCACGCCCGACAGCAGGGTCAGCACGCCGGCGAGCAGGATGGTGGCGGCGGGAAAGCCGATGTGCTTGAAGGCCAGGGCGCCGCTGACGCCGCCGATGAAGAAGCTGGCGATCAGCAGGCTGTGCGTTCGCAGCTTGCCGCGGTTGACCTTGACCATCCGGTCCGGCAAGTGGCGCCGGTTGTAATACGCCATCTTGCCCAGTTCGATGCCGATATCGGTGGACAGGCCCGTCACGTGCGTGGTGCGGATGACGGCGCCCGAAATCTTGGTGATGATGGCGTTCTGCAAACCCATCACAAAGCACAGCAGCAAGATGGTGACGGGGCCCAGCACGTCGGGCATGGCGGCCAGGTAATTGCCCGTCAAGCCGAACAACAGTAACAAGGCCGCTTCCAGCAGCAGGCTGGCGGCAAACTGGCTGTGCAGCCGGCGCCGCTTGCCCCAGTTCACCATAATGGCCGTCACGGCCGCGCCGCTGACGAAGGCCAGCCAGGCGCCCAGCGCGGCCAGGGCCATGGTGATATTGCCCAGCGCCAGGTCGTCCGCCATGCCCGAGACGATGCCCGTCATGTGCGAGGTATAGCCGCCGATGGCCAGGAAGCCGCCCGCATTCACGGCGCCGGCCACCAGCGCCAGCACGCAGCCCAGCTGCAGGTTGGCTTGCGTGTCGCGCGCCGATCCGCTCAGGCGCGACAGGTAATGGAGCGGCATGTCCGGGCCGGCCTCAGGCTGAGGCGCCGAAGATGGCTTGCCACAGGCGCATGACATGCTCCGCATGCACGCGCACGCGCTCCGGTTCCACGCGGGCCAGGTCTTGCCCCTGCAGGCGCAGCTGGTGCTGCAGTTTGCGCAGCGCGCGGTAGGCGTCGGCGACCAGGGCGGCCAGCTGGGCATCGATCAGTCCCAGCTCGCCGCACAGGCGCAGCAGGGCGATATTGCCCGAGTTGGCCGTCAGTTGCGGGTACTGCGCCGCATGCTGCAGCACCAGGTATTGCACCATGAATTCGATATCGATCATGCCGCCCGGATCCTGCTTCAAATCGAAGCTGCCCGGACGGGGTGGATGCGCATCGAGCATCTTCTTGCGCATGGACACCACTTCACCCTTGAGCGGGCCGTTTTCCGGCCTTTCCTTGCGCAAGATCGTGTCGCGGATGCGCTCGAAATGCTTGCCGATGCTGACGTCGCCGGCACAGAAGCGTGCGCGCGTCAGGGCCTGGTGTTCCCATACCCAGGCCGCGCTGCCCTGGTAGCGCTCGAAGGCCTGCACGCTGGAAACCAGCATGCCCGAGGCGCCATCGGGGCGCAGGGCGATATCGATGTCGAACAGGATGCCGGCCGAGGTGTGCGAGGTCATCCAGGTAATGAAACGCTGCGCCAGCTTGGCGTACAGGCCGGGCGCGTCCTGGTCATCGTCGTCGAACAGGAAGATGACGTCCAGGTCCGAGACATAGCCCAGTTCCTTGCCGCCCAGCTTGCCATACGCGATGACGGCGAATTTCGGCACGTCGCGGTGGCGCGTGGGTAAGGTTTGCCAGACGGCTTGCACGGTGGCGGCGACGATGATGTCGGCCAGCTGCGACAAATAGTCGGCCAGCTTTTCCACGCTGAGGTCGCCCGCCAGGTCTTGCGCCAGGCACTGGAACAGCTGCGCATGGTGTGTTTCGCGCAGGATATCCATCTGCCGCTCCGTGTCGCCGGGCGCGTCGTCGAGCTGGCGCTGCAAGTCCAGCGCCAGCGCGGCCGGGTCCGGCACGCTGTTGCGGATGCGCTCGTCTAACAGTTCATCGAGCAGGATCGGATGCTGGGTGAGGAAGGTGGCGGCCCAGCCGCTGGCGCACACCATGCGCACGACACGCTCGAGCGTATGCGGATACTCCGTCAGCAGCGACAGATAGGCCGAGCGGCGCGCGATCGCTTCGAGGAAATCGAGCAGGCGGCCCAGGGTGGCCAGCTGGCTGGCGTTACCGTTGGACACGGAACAATCGGTGATCAGCGGCAGGGCCGAATTGACGAGGGCCACCAAACGCGTGCGGCTCGCCTCGGGCAAGGATTGCAAGCGGGGCGCTTGCCACGTGGCCAGCAGGCGGCGCGCGCAGGCGGCCGGCTCGTGGAAACCCAGGGCGGCGAAGCGCGCCTCGATGGCTTCCTGCTGGTCGGAGGCGGCGCAGTCGTTCGACGTCTGCGGGTCGATGCCCGTGTCGGCGGGCGGCGCGCCGCTGCTCTTGTCGCTGAACATCTCGTCGAACTGGCCGGCGACGAACACGCGGTGCGCTTCCAGCCGGGCCAGCAGGGTGGGCGTGTCGGGCAAGCCCATCATCTGCGCCACGATGAGACGGTCGGCGTCGTTGGCGGGCAGGGTATGGGTTTGCGCATCATCGAGGTATTGCAGCCGGTGTTCCAGGTTGCGCAGGAATGTATAGGATTCCAGCAACTGTTCCACGATGGCCGGCTCCAGCAAGCCTTTGTCGGCCACCGTGCGCAGGGTGGCGCGCGTGGAACGCTCGCGCAGCTCGGCGTCGCGCCCGCCCCGTATCAATTGAAACACTTGCGCGAGGAATTCGATTTCGCGGATGCCGCCGCGGCCCAGCTTGACGTTGTTGCTGCGGTCCGGGTGCAGCCGCTCCTGGCGGTTGACCTCGGCGCGGATCTGGCCGTGCATGGTGCGGATGGCATCGATGACGCCGAAATCGAGGTAGCGGCGGAAGACGAAGGGGCGCACGATGGCGTCGAGCGAGGCAATATCCTCGGCCTTGCCCGTCACGGCGCGCGCCTTGACCCAGGCGTAGCGCTCCCATTCGCGTCCCTGCACGATCAGGTATTGTTCCACCATGCCCAGGCTGGCGGCCAGGGGGCCCGAGTTGCCGTTCGGTCGCAGTGCCATGTCGACGCGGAAAGTAAAACCGTCTTGCGTGATCTCGGCCAGGGCGGCGATCAGTTTCTTGCCCATGCGAATGAAAAACTCGTGGTTGGACAGGCTGCGCTGGCCCGCTGCGGTGACTTGCGTGTCGCCATCTTCCGGGTAGACAAAGATCAGGTCGATGTCCGACGAAACGTTGAGTTCGCCGCCGCCCTGCTTGCCCATCGCCAGCACCATCAAGGCCTGCTCCTCGCCCGACTCCTCGCCGATGGGCATGCCGTGCAGGGCCACCATCTCGGCCATGATGGCGTCCACGTGCGTGCGGATGGCGAAATCGGCGAAGTCCGTCATGGCCGTGACGACTTCGTTCAAGTCGGCTTGGCCGCCAAGATCGCGTGCGATCAGGCCGCAGACGAGCAGGTTGCGCAGGCGGCGCATGGCCCGCTCGGGCGGCAGCGGCGGCGTGGCGGCGTGCGATTGCCCGGCCAGCGCGGCGGCAAAATCGAGCCCGTCGAGCGGCGCGCGCACCAGTTGCGCTACCTGCGCGGCGCGCTCTGGGGCGGCGTCCAGCCAGCGCTGGTAGAAACGGGAGGCGGAAATCAAAGGCTGTGTGCTCATGGTATCGTTAAGTGTCTCGTGGATGCGGCGTGCAGGTTCTTGTTTAACTTGGCTGCGAACGGCGGGGGATGCGGTAAAATTGTGCCGCTGGCTTCACCGCCGGCAATGCGTGCCCCTCCGGACGATGGTAAGGGAGGCTTTGCTCAGACGCAAGCGCAAGGGTGCAGGCGCGCACCACGAATGCAGACGATTTTTGCCATTATTTGACGCCGGGCCAGTTTATTAGCTTATTGATGCAAAAACCGCCAGAAGCAAGCGTGACAGAACATGTGCCATTGGCCCTGCGCTGGCAGCGGCTGCGTGCCGCCTATCGCATGGCCAACCTGGCCACCCATCATGTATTAGGTTTTACCATCAAACTGGTGCTGCTGGCGTATTTCGCCTTCTCCGTGCTGTTTTTATTCCTGCGCTACGCGATCTTGCCGAATATCGATTATTACAAGGGCGATATCGAACGGGCGGCCAGCCGCGCGCTGGGCAATCCTGTCAGTATCGCGCGCATTTATGCCTCCTGGCATGGCGTGCGGCCCAATCTCTTCCTCGGTGACGTGGCCCTGCGCGACCAGGCGGGCCGCCAGGCGCTGAGCCTGCCGAGCGTCTCGGCCACCGTATCGTGGTGGAGCGTGCTCGGTTCCGTGCGCTTCACGACCCTGGAAATCACGCGGCCCGACCTGGATGTGCGACGCAGCACGGATGGCAAGCTGTATGTGGCAGGCGTGCTCGTCGACAGCACGCAAGGCAGCGATGGCAAGGGCGCCGACTGGCTGCTGTCGCAGCATGACATCATCATTCGCGACGGCAAGGTGCGCTGGACGGACGAAGCGCGCGGCACGCCCGAGTTGGCTTTGTCCCAGGTCAACTTGCTGCTGCGCAACCGCTGGCGTAGCCACCGGCTGGGCTTGCAGGCCACGCCGCCAGCCAGCCTGGCCGCGCCCATCGATGTGCGCGCTCACTTCACGCATCCGCCCTTCAGCAAGCGCATCTCGGATGTGTCGATGTGGAAAGGCGAGCTGTACGCGGACCTGAAAAACGCCGACCTGGCCGCCTGGCGCCGCTATCTCGATTACCCGTTCGAACTGAGCCAGGGCAAGGGCGCGCTGCGCGCCTGGTTGAGCCTGGATCACGCGCGCCTGGCCGGCTTCACGGCCGACGTGGGCTTGACGGACGTGCAGGCGCAGCTGGGCGAGCGTATCGCGCCGCTCGACTTGCTGTCGGTCAGCGGGCGCATCTCGGCAAAAGAAGAGCTGTCGGCGCAGGCGCCGGACGGCAAGCCAACCTTTGGCGCGAACGGCCACCAGGTCGAGCTGACGAATTTCGCGGTGGAAACTCGAGATGGCCTCAGCCTGCCGCCCACGACCCTGTCCGAGCGCTATATTGCCGCCACCAGGCGCAAGCTGGCGCGCACGGAAATCACGGCCAAGTCGCTCGATTTGCAAACGCTGGCCGCGCTGGCCGACAAGCTGCCGCTGGGCGAGCAGCAGCGCCAGCGCCTCGACGCCCTGGCGCCGCGCGGGCGTTTGCAGGATTTCTCGGCGCAATGGGAAGGGGAGATGGCCGCGCCCGCCAGCTACCGCCTGCGCGGCAAGCTCATCGACCTGGGCCTGAATGCGCAGCCGGCGCGCCTGGCCGTGGCGAAGACGGCGAGCAGCCCCGCGCAGGCCGCCGCACCGGCCATTCCCGGCTTCGACCACCTGACTGGCAGCATCGACGCCAACGACAAGGGCGGCAGCATCGCTATCGATGCGCACGACCTGGTGCTGCAGTTTCCATCGTACCTGAGCGAACCGGCCATGCCGTTCGAACAATTCGCCATGCAGGCGCGCTGGACGTTTGAGGCGGAGAATATGCTGCAAGTCGGGCTGGACAAGCTGGACTTTAATCAGCAAGGCTTGCGCGTCGCCTTGCAAGGCACGCACCGCCTGCCGCTTGACGGCAAGAACCTGGGCCAGGTCGACCTGGCGGGCACGATCGACAATTTCCAGATCAACAGCATCGGCCGCTACCTGCCGCTGCAAACGCCCGAGCACCTGCGTCATTGGCTGACGGGGGCGCTGGAAGGCGGCGTGGCGCGCGATGTCAGCCTGCGCCTGCGCGGCGAACTCGAACACTTCCCGTTCAAGGCCGACACGCCCGCCCAACGCAATCGCGGCGATTTCCGCGTGGCCGGCAAGATCGAGAATGGCACCCTGAATTACGCGCCCGGCGAATTTGCCGAAAGCGGTCCGCTGGCCGGCAAGGCGCCCCTGTGGCCGCAGGCGGACAAGATCAAGGGCAGTTTCGTGTTTGAACGGGCGCGCATGGAAATTCGCGGCGACACGGCCACCACGGGCGGCGTGGCCTTGACGAATGTGAAAGCCGTGATCCCGGACCTGACCGTGTTCGACACCTTGCTCGACATCGAAGGCAATGCGGCCGGCCCGATGCAGGAGTTCCTCAAGTACGTGACGGCCAGCCCCGTGCTGGGCTGGATCGAGCATTTCACGGATGAAACGACGGCGACGGGCAATGCCAAACTGGCCCTCAAATTGCACTTGCCGATCGAGCGCATGCTGGAGTCGACCGTGCAGGGCAGCTTGCAGTTGGCGGGCAACGACGTGGTGCTGTTCCACGACATGCCGCCCGTGCTGGGCGCGCAGGGCAAGATCGAATTCAACGAAAAGGGCGTCAACCTGAACGGCTTGAACGGCAACCTGCTGGGCGGGCCGCTGGTCATCTCGGGCGGCACGCAGCCGGACAATTCCATCCAGGTGAAACTCGCCGGCAACATGACCGTCGACGGTTTGCGCAAGACCTATCCGGCGCCCGTGCTGCAGCGCCTGGCGAAGCATTTGAATGGCGGCGCCCGTTACAGCGGCTTGATCACGGCGCGCGACCACCAGGTGGTGGTCAATGTCGAGTCGCCGCTGACTGGCCTGGGCCTGGATTTCCCCGCCCCCCTGAAAAAGCCGGCCGGCGACAGCCTGCCCGTGAAATTCACCCTGACGGGCAATGCGGCCAATGCCGCCGGCCTGCGCACGGACGATATCCGCATCGCGCTGGGATCCGGCATCGCCGCCCGTTACCAGCGCCAGAAGCAGGGCAAGGACGCCTGGCGTCTGGTGCGCGGCGGCATCGGCGTGAACGTGCCGGCGCCTGAGCCGGACAGCGGCATGATGCTCAACGTGAATATGAAAACGCTGGACGTGGACAGCTGGATCGATGCCGGCAGCGAAATCGCCGGCAGCGCCACGGCGCCGGCCGACAGCGCCGCCGCCGACGATGCGCCCGATATCGCGCAATACGTGGTGCCGGACATGATGGCGGCCCGTGCCAGCGAACTGATGCTGGGCGAACGCAAGCTGGAAAACGTGGTGGTCGGCGCCACGCACCAGAAAGATGTGTGGCAAGCCAATATTGACGCGAAACAAGTGTCCGGCTACGTGACCTGGCTGGAAACGCCGTCCGGCCTGGGCAAGATGACGGCGCGCCTGTCGTCCCTGATCATTCCGGAGTCGGCCGCCAACGACGTGAAGAATTTGTTGGAAGGAAAAAGCGGCGCCCAGTCCATCCCTTCGCTCGATATCGTCGCCGAGCAATTTGAATTGTTCAACAAGAAGATCGGCCGGCTGGAGTTACAGGCCTATAACACCATGGCGGCGGGCGGCCGCGAATGGCGCGTGGGCAAGCTGCAACTGTCGAATCCCGATGGCGCCCTGAGCGGCAATGGCAAGTGGGTCATCAAGGATGGGCAAAGCACGACCAGCCTGCGTTTCGGCCTCGATATCGTCGATGCGGGCAAGTTGCTCGACCGCTTCGGCTTTGCCGACACGCTGCGCCGCGGCAAGGGCCGATTGAGCGGCGACATCGCCTGGAATGGCTTGCCGTATTCGCTGGACATTCCCACCCTGTCGGGGCAGATCGAGATGAACGTGGAATCGGGCCAGTTCCTCAAGCAGGATCCGGGCGCCGCCAAGCTGTTGGGCGTGCTCAGCCTGCAAGCCTTGCCCCGCTTGCTGAAACTCGATTTCCACGACGTGTTTTCCGAAGGCCTGGCCTTCGACGGCATCACGGCCAACGCCAGCATCAAGCATGGCGTGGTGACCACCGACAACCTCAAGATGCACGGCGTGGCGGCCACCGTGCTGATGGATGGCACGGCCGATATCGCCAATGAAACGACGAATTTGCATGTGGTGGTGATCCCGGAATTCAACCTGGGCACGGGGCCGCTCGTGTATGCGCTGGCCGTCAATCCCGTCATTGGCCTGGGCAGTTTCCTGGCGCAATTGTTCCTGCGTGCGCCCGTGATGAAGGCGCTTACTTACCACATGCAGATCGCCGGCCCGTGGAAGTCGCCCGTCGTGACCAAGCTCGATGGTGGTAAATTGGAAGCCGTCGCCGTGCCTGCCGCCGCTGCGGTGGAGGCCGTGGCGAAATAGGCGAGGCGTTCGAATGGAGATGAGGTGGCAATGATGCATACAGTGGCAGCAGTACAAATGATTTCCTCGCCGTCCGTGGAAGACAACCTGGCCACGGCGCGGCGCCTGGTGGCGCAGGCCGCCGCCGGCGGCGCGCAGCTGGTGGTGTTGCCCGAATACTGGGCCATCATGGGCCAGCAGGAAACGGACAAGCTGGCCCATGCGGAACAGCCCGGCAGCGGACCGATCCAGGATGGCATGGCGCAGATGGCGCGCCAGCACGGCATCTGGCTGATCGGCGGCACCTTGCCCCTGATTTCGGGCGAGGAGGGCAAGGTCCTCAATACGACGCTGGTGTACGACCCGCAAGGCGCGCCTGCCGGCCGCTACGACAAGATCCACCTGTTCGGTTTTACGCGCGGCACCGAGTCGTACAACGAATCGCGTACCATCGTGCCAGGCGCGCAGGTGCGCTCGATCGAGACGCCGTTCGGCCGGGTCGGCCTGTCCATCTGCTATGACTTGCGCTTTCCCGAACTGTACCGGGCCATGGGCGATTGCGCGCTGATCGTCGTGCCGGCCGCGTTTACCCATACGACGGGCAGCGCCCATTGGGAGGTGCTGCTGCGCGCGCGCGCCATCGAAAACCAGTGCTACGTGCTGGCCTCGGCGCAGGGCGGCTTGCATCCGAACGGCCGCCGCACGTGGGGGCACAGCATGCTGATCGACCCGTGGGGCGAAGTCAAAGCCGTGCTGCCCGAAGGCGAGGGCGTGGTCAGCGGCGAGATCGACCTGGTGTTCCTGGCCGGCGTGCGCGAGTCGCTGCCGGCCCTGGCGCACCGCACTATGTGAGGAGGACTTGACATAAGTTGCTGTCAGGTACTGAGAATGAGTTGAATATAATTAGCGAGTGCAAAGCTATGAAGCCATTTGAACCCAATCTGTCCAGCCTGGCCGTGGCGCGCGATATCCTGCTCACGCCGTTCGGCCTGGATGAAGACAAGCTGCTCAAAGCCCTGGGCACGATGTTTACGCACAAGGTCGACTATGCCGACCTGTATTTCCAGTCGACCAGGAGCGAAGGCTGGAGCCTGGAAGAGGGCATCGTCAAGACGGGCAGTTTTTCCATCGACCAGGGCGTGGGCGTGCGCGCCGTGTCCGGCGACAAGACGGCCTTTGCCTATTCCGACGACATTTCCGAGCGGGCCCTGCTGGAAGCGGCGGCGGCCACGCGCACCATCGCGCGCGCCGGTTCGGGCAAGATCAAGATTGCGGGACACACGCTGGTGCAGGGCGGGCGCTCGCTGTACCTGCCCGACGATCCGCTCGCCTCGCTGGACGCCACGGCCAAGGTGCAATTGCTGGAACGCGTGGAAAAGATGGCGCGCGCGAAAGATCCCAGAGTGGTGCAAGTGATGGCGGGCCTGGCCGGCGAGTACGACGTGGTGCTGGTGCTGCGCAGCGACGGCGTGCTGGCGGCCGACATCCGTCCGCTGGTGCGCGTGTCGCTGACCGTGATCGCGGAACAGCATGGCCGCCGCGAAACGGGCTCGGCCGGAGGCGGCGGACGCTACAGCTATGACTATTTCAGCGATGCCGTGCTGGACCAATACGCGACGGACGCCGTCAATTCGGCCCTGGTGAACCTGGATGCGCGCCCGGCGCCGGCCGGCCCCATGACCATCGTGCTGGGACCGGGCTGGCCCGGCATCCTGCTGCACGAAGCGATCGGCCACGGCCTGGAAGGCGATTTCAACCGCAAGGGCTCGTCCGCGTTTTCCGGGCGTATCGGCGAGCGCGTGGCCGCCAAGGGCGTCACCGTGGTCGACGACGGCACCCTGGCTGGCCGGCGCGGCTCCCTGAATATCGATGACGAGGGCAACCCGACGCAGTGCACCACCCTGATCGAGGACGGCATCCTGAAGGGGTACATCCAGGACACGATGAACGCGCGCCTGATGAAGATGCCCGTGACGGGCAATGCGCGCCGTGAATCGTTCGCCCACCTGCCCATGCCGCGCATGACGAATACATATATGCTGGGCGGCGACAAGGACCCGGGGGAGATCCTCGCCTCCGTCAAGAACGGCCTGTATGCCGTCAACTTCGGCGGCGGCCAGGTCGACATCACGAACGGCAAGTTCGTCTTCTCGGCCAGCGAAGCGTACGTGATTGAAAACGGCAAGCTCAGCTACCCGGTGAAGGGCGCGACCCTGATCGGCAATGGCCCGGACGTGCTCAACCGCGTTTCCATGATCGGCAACGACATGCGCCTCGACTCGGGCGTGGGCATCTGCGGCAAGGAGGGGCAGAGCGTGCCCGTGGGCGTGGGGCAGCCCACCTTGCGCCTGGACGGTATTACCGTCGGCGGCACGGCTTAGATCGCCATTTCAGGAACCTACTGCGCAGCCCACTCTTGAGTTTGCGTTGCTCGCTGTACCTGAAGTACAGCTGCGCTACTCAACCCAATATTGGGCTTGCTCGCTACGGTTCCTGAAACGCCTGATACGTTGAAAATATGACGAAATTCAGAACTTGTACTTCACCCCCGCACTGATGAAGCGTCCTGCCGCGCCCGCGTAGTCGAGCGGGTTGTAGCCCGTGGCGCCATACGTGAGCGGGTCGAGCGGGGCGATCTTGTCGAACAGGTTTTGTATCGTTGCAAACACTTCCAGCTTGGGCGTGGCGAGCCAGCGGGCCGTCAGGTCCACCGTGGTGAACGAAGCGATGCGGCAGCCGCGCGGTGCGTCCGTGCCATCGGCGAAATGCGTGGCGCAGCCGTCCGGGTCATTCTTGAACAGCACGTTGTCGAGCTGCGCGCGGTAGTTGACGTTGGCGGTGACGCGCCAGCTCTGGCGTTCCCAGGTGGCGCCCAGGTTGATGCGGTCGTCCGGCGTACCCATGCAGTTTGAGATATCGCAATTGCCATGTGTGCCGGCAAAATCGCGCCGCGTGCCGTCCTGTTCCGTGCGCAGCCATTTGTACAGATGCGTCCATTTCAGGTCGAAGGTCAGGCTGCCGTAGCCGCTGTCGAGGTTGAAGCGCTGGCGCGCGTCGACGTCGATGCC
Source organism: Janthinobacterium sp. JC611 (assembly GCF_018682595.1). Lineage (NCBI taxonomy): Bacteria > Pseudomonadati > Pseudomonadota > Betaproteobacteria > Burkholderiales > Oxalobacteraceae > Janthinobacterium > Janthinobacterium sp. JC611. The sequence goes on along the minus strand of NZ_JAFLJN010000002.1, from coordinate 49,800 downwards.
GCGCACCGTTGTTTGCGCCGAATTCACATAATTGGCCAGCACGGCGGTGATGGCGCCCGGATCGCCGGCGATGCCGGTGGCCGTCGACGGGTCGCGCGCCACGTGGCCTTCGGCGATGGCGGTGTCCGTTTGCTCCTGGTTGATTTCATTCTTGCGGCGGATTTGCCACAGGTCGACGGAAATGCTGGTGCGCGGCAGCGGGTCCCATACGGCGCCCACCGAATAGCTGCGCGAACGTTCGGGCGACAGCTTGGGATTGGGCGAGGTGATGACGGCGATGGAAGCCGGATCGCAAGCGGCTTCCACGCCCAGAGCGCAGCGCAGCGGATCGCTGGCGGTGGAGAACGCGGCCAGGCCGCCGACGCCGTTTTCCGCCGCGCTGGGGGCGCGGAAACCCTTGGCGAAGGTGCCGCGCAGGGCCAGTTCGCGCACGGGCGTCCATTTCACGCCCACTTTTGGCGTGTAGGAATTGCCCACGTCGGTGAAATGGTCGGCGCGCAGGGCGCCCGACAGTTCCACCGTCTTCAGCACGGGCGCCAGCACTTCCGCATAGATGGCCGAGGCGTTGCGGCTGCCCTTGTAGGCGGAATAGCCGAGGCCGATGATATTGCCCCGTTCCGTGCCCGTGGTCGGTTTGAGTTCCGTCGATTCGTGGCGGAATTCCGCGCCCACGGCCACGCCCAGGCCGCCGCCGTCAAGCTTGGCCACCTCGCGGCTGGCCTTGAAGTCGATCTGCGCGATATGCGTCTTGGCGTCGTTCGAGATGCGCGGCGACAGGGCCGCGTACAGCGCGGGCGAATTGAGGCCCGCGTTTTCCGCGATGCGCCACAGGCTGCCGGCCGGCAGGGCCGCATATGCGGGGTTCAGGCTGGCCCGCTCCACATTGGTGGCGGTGGGGTTGAGCAGGGCGAAGGCGACGTCGCGCTGCAGGTAGCCATCGAGCTTGTTCGACACCTTGTTCTGCGAGTACAGCAGGGCGCTGTCGATATCCCAACCCGCCACGGCGCCCTTGATGCCGGCGACGAAGCGCATGAACGTGGAATCGACTTCCGACAGGCGCGGCCCCACGTCGGCCGCCAGGTAGCGCAGCCGCGCCGCCGTGCCGAAATACGGATTGTCCGGGTGGGCTGCGCCCAGCGACACGCCCGCATTGCTGACGGGGCCGCCCGGGTAGCCCACCGAGCCGCTGACCGTCGAGGGCGTGGTGGCCGAGTGCGATTCGCTGTGATACAGATTCAGCTCGGCATACGTCTGCAGGGCCGGCGTCAGTTGCCAGGCGCCACGGCCGAAGAAATTGATGTTTTTTTGCCTGGGCTGGATCTGGCCGTACTGCTGCGCGGCATCGGTCAGGCAGCCGCCGCCCGGGTCGCCCTGCGGATGCGTGGTGAAGTTGCCGCAGGCGGCGCCGGGGAAGGTGCGCGTAAAGCCCGCGCCGGCCAGGTTGCCGCGGTTGTAGTAGTCGAGCGTGTCGGGATTGCGCACATTGCCGTTGACGGCGCTGCCGGCCGCATTGTTGGTGGTGATGGCGCCCGCGCCGCTGAGGGTTTCCTGCGCGCTGAAGCCCAGGTCGCGCAAGTCGCTGCGCCCGACGGCGCCCCGCCCGGCACGGTCGCGGTTCCAGATGGCGGCCTTTTCGCTGTATTCGAGGTTCAGCAGCACGTTGTAGCGGTCGCTGTCGATGTCGCCGAAGCCGTGCGTGATGGCGGCGCGCGCGTCGCGCCCGTCCCAGTCCTTCGTCTTGCCGTAATTGCCCTTGATGGCCGTGCCCTGGTAGTCGCGCCGCAGGATCACGTTGACCACGCCGGCGATGGCGTCCGAGCCGTAGATGGCCGAGGCGCCATCCTTGAGGATTTCCACCCGTTCCACCGCTTCCAGGGGAATGATGTTCAGGTCGGCAAACACTTTCTGGCCATCGTCGGCCAAGCCATACGGCGCCACGCGGCGGCCATTCAGCAGCACCAGGGTCGAGGCCGTGCCCAGGCCGCGCAGCGACACGCCGGAGGCGCCGGCGGCAAAGCCGTTGCCGAAGGAGGTGGGCACGGAGCCCTGGTTGTCGACGGCCAGGGTCTGCAGCAGTTCGGCCACGCTGGACTTGCCCGACTTTTCGATGTCGGCCGCATTCAGGGTTTGCACGGCCGATGCCGTTTCCGCCTGCGCGCGGCGGATGTTCGAGCCGGTGATTTCCACGCGGGCAATGGGTGCGGTGTCCTGCGCCAGGACGGGTAGACTCAGCAGTGCACTGGCCAGTGCCAGGCCCAGCCTGGGGGGGGGAAAGGTAGCGGAATGCAAGGATGGTGTAGGGATCATGCGGTTCTCCGGAAAGGTCAGGCAGTCAAAGGTCATCGATACGTCCTTGAGTTTTGTCCGTGCGGCGACACCGGGACTAGACCTGGATCAAGGAGTGCCCTGCTTCTCGTCGATAGAATGGCCGGCGTGGCGTGGTTGCCACGACGGGCACAGCGGTGGTGCCGGGTGTGCAGAGTCGCAGCGAGATTCACAGCGCGCAACTTTTTATGCTTTTTTGCGGGTTATGCAGTGTAAAACGGCGGCGACATGCGGCTTTGCCGACAAATATGCTTGCCAACCCTTGCAATTTAGGTTTATAGTCGTTCATCACTTACGGATGACTCGCATGTTCGCTCGCCACTTTTTTACCGCTTATTTTTACTTTAGCAATTCCAACCCAAAGGCGGTGGAGTAGCGGTCGGTTCACGTAGCAGCAAAACGAGATCCCAGCAAATTCTAAAAAACCGCCACTGATGGCGGTTTTTTTTTACCCAGATGTTTTACCCATCCTTAAATTTTGGAGAAAATGATGCCCCGCACCGATGATTTGCGCATTCGCGAAATGAAGGAACTGACTCCGCCGTCCCACCTGATCCGCGAATTCGCCTGCTCGGAGCAAGCCGAACAGACTGCCGCCAGCGCTCGCATTGCCCTGCACCGTATCCTGCATGGCCAGGACGACCGCCTGATGGTGGTGATCGGCCCTTGCTCCATCCACGACACCAAGGCGGCGATGGAATATGCGCGCCTGCTGGTCAAGGAGCGCGCGCGTTTCGCGGGCGAACTGGAAATCGTCATGCGCGTCTACTTCGAGAAGCCGCGCACGACGGTGGGCTGGAAGGGGCTGATCAACGACCCGTACATGGATAACAGCTTCCGCATCAACGACGGCTTGCGCATGGCGCGCGAACTGTTGCGCGATATCAATGAGCTGGGCTTGCCGGCCGGTACCGAGTTCCTCGACGTCATCAGCCCGCAATACATCGCCGACCTGATCAGCTGGGGCGCCATCGGCGCGCGCACGACGGAGTCGCAGGTGCACCGCGAGCTGGCGTCGGGACTGTCCTGTCCGGTCGGTTTCAAGAATGGCACGGACGGCAACGTGAAAATCGCCGTGGAAGCCATCAAGGCCGCCTCGCAGCCGCACCATTTCCTGTCCGTCACGAAGGGAGGGCACTCGGCCATCGTCTCGACCAACGGCAACGAGGATTGCCATATCATCTTGCGCGGCGGGAAAACCCCGAACTATGACGCGGCCAGCGTGGACGAGGCGTGCAAGGCCATCGCCGCGCAAGGCCTGGCGGCGCGCCTGATGATCGACGCCTCGCATGCGAACAGTTCGAAAAAACCGGAAAACCAGATTCCCGTGTGCGCCGACATCGCCAGTCAGGTGGCAGGCGGCGACGGCCGCATCGTCGGCGTGATGGTGGAGTCGCACCTGGTGGCGGGGCGCCAGGATCTGATCCCGGGCAAGGAATTGGTGTATGGCCAGTCCGTCACGGACGGCTGCATCGACTGGAGCGCCAGCGTGGCCGTGCTGGAAAACCTGGCGCAAGCCGTCAAGCAGCGCCGCTTGCAGGGCGACGCGGAATAACGTGGCGCGCAGCATGAAAAAAAGCCCGGAAAGCTAAGCTTTCCGGGCTTTTCAGTTTTCAGCTCGCGGCGAGCTTAGAACTTGTAGGTGGCGCGCACGTAGAAAGTGCGGCCCAGCGGATCGGCGTAACGCGGATCGTAGCCGGATTGGAAGGTGCCGATCTGGTTACTGAACGGTGGATCTTCGTTCAGCAGGTTTTTCACGCCCACGGTGACTTCGGTGTTCTTGAAGCCCGAGTACGCGCCCGACAGCGACCATACCGAGTAAGCCTTGACGCTTTGCTCGAATTGCGGATCGACATAGTTCTGGTCGCGGTAGCCGCTCATGTACTTGTTCGACAGCGTGGCATTCCACTTGTCCAGATTCCATTGCAGGGAGGCATTGTGTCTCCAGCGGAATACCGGTGCATTGTCGCCATACACGCCGACGTTCTGCACGAATTCGCCGCCGCGTTCGTTCTGGTACTCATACTTCTGTACCCAGGTGCCGTCAAAGGCGAACGTGAAGTTGCCATACTGGCTGCGTGGCAATTTCCAGTTCAGGCCCAGGTCGATGCCCGAGGTGTGCATTTCGCCCAGGTTGCCCAGGGTGGCCAGCACGTAATCGAGCTTGCCGTCAGCGGTATAGATGAAGTTGCTCTGATACTTGGCGTAGTTGTCGAACAGGGTCTGTTCGGCCACAGTGCCGATCTTGTCGCGCAGCTTGATCTGGAAGTAATCGAGCGAGACGGTCAGCGACTTGGTCGGCTCGATGACGATACCGGCGCTGAAGGTTTTCGATTTTTCCGGGCCGACGTCCGGATTGCCGCCCGAACGGATGTATTGCTGCGCGCCGCAGGCGACGTTGCTGTTGGCGCCAGGGATCGGTACGCCGCCTGGGCACAGGCGTGGATCGTCGTACTTGTTGGCCGTGAAGGTCTTGGTTTGCGGGCCATGCAGGTCATACAGCGTTGGCGCGCGGAAGCCTGTGTTGTAGGAGCTGCGCAGCAGCACCTGGCTCGTTGGCTGCCAGCGTACGCCGACTTTCGGGTTGAAGCTGCCGCCGACGTCGTTGTAGTGGTCATAACGGGCTGCCAGCGACAGTTCCAGGTCTTTCACGACAGGAATGCTCAGTTCCGAAAAGATGGCGGAGATGTTGCGGCTGCCCGACTGGTTCTGCGCTTCGGCGTAGCCGGAGCTCGATGCCTGGCCAGCCAGGTCGCGGTTCACATTGTATTCCGCCTTGTCGTTGCGGAATTCCGTGCCGACGGCGAAACCGACGGCGCCCGCCGGCAGGTTGAACAGCTCGCGGCTGATCTTCGCGTCGACCGCGGTGCTGGTCATCTTCGCGCTCAGGTATTCGCCCTTCAGGACGGAATCCTTCAGGTATGCGGCACCGGCGGCGCTCTGCTCGCCGAATGGGTTCAGGATGCCATTGCCAATGCCGTCGATGATGCGCTGGTCATTCAGGTAGCCGCCCGTGAAGGCGCTGGTGGCCTTGCTGACGGAGTAGCTCAGGCCGACGTTGTAGTCCCATGCGCCCAGGACGCCTTCGGAAGCCAGTACCAGGCGATCCGAGGTGCTGGTGTCGAAGCCGCTGCGCTGGCCCGACGCCACTGGACGCCAGCTGATGTCCAGCGGTTCGCCCGACAGGCCTGCCACGGCTGGCACACCGCCGCTGCCGCCTGGATAGTAAGGCGAGCTCGACGACATGAGGATGCCGATGTTCGACATCGGCGGCGGCGAGATGCGCGCTTCGTTGGTGCTGCGCGAGTGCAGGTATTCGATGGTGGCCAGGTGATCCTGGTTCAGCTTGAAGCTGGCCTTGCCCAGGAAGGATTCCTGCTGGGTTTTCGGGATGGCCTGGATGAATGGCGTGACATCCATGGCGCAGGTGCTCTTGCCCGAGGTATTCTTGTACAGGTTCTCACCCACGCAACCGCCGGCGAAGGCCGGGTTGCCGATCAGGCCATTGCCCGTATCGTAGAAGTTGGCCGGGAAGGTGGTGCCGCTCAGGTTATCCACGCCCTTGCTCGGGATATAGCCGCTCTTCGAGAAGGAACGGTCTGCCGTGCTCAGCGCCGCCTGGCGATGCACGTCGACGACGCCGAAGACGTTGAAACCGTCTTTGTTCAAGTCGCCATAGCCGCCGGACAGGTTCAGGCGCGACTCGTCGCCGCCGCCCGCTTTCTGTGGCTCGTAATGTTCGACCGTGACGGAGCCGCCTTTGACGGAACGCTTGGTGATGAAGTTGATCACGCCGCCGATGGCGTCCGTGCCGTAGATGGCGGAAGCGCCGTCACGCAGCACTTCGACACGCTCCAAGGCAGAAATAGGGATGATGTTCAGATCGACGGACGAGCCGTTGAACGGGTGGCTGGCGATACGGCGGCCGTTCAGCAGGACCAGGGTCTTGTCGCCGCCGATGCCGCGCAGGTCGGCGACGGATTGGCCGCCCGTGCCGGAGCCCACGGATTGCGAGCTGCTTTGCGAGCTTTGATTCATGGAAATGGTGGACAGGACTTCTTGTGCCGTCGTCAAGCCTTGCTTGGCGAAATCGTCAGCCTTGATCGAGGTGATCGGCAGCGCCGTCTCCGATGCCAGGCGCTTGATGCTCGAACCCGTCACTTCCACGCGTTGCATGGCGCCATCTGTTGTTTCTTGCGCATATGCGGCGTGCATGCCCAGGGCCAAACTGCCAGCAAACATCAGGCGCAGCGACCGAGACATTACATTTTCTATCATCATCTGAAATTCCTTGTTATTGTGATAAAGGCGGCAATTATTTTGAAATAACTTGTTGCTTGCCAACAATTTATTTGCCTTTTTGAAAATCCACCAATGAAAATTCTGTAAATTTTCCGGGCCCTCATCAAAACATTCACGATTCAGATTGTCAATTTCGTGCGGACTTTTTGGACGAAACGCAACATTTTCCTGTTTTTTTTATAATCCTTCAGTAATAAAGTATCGTGAACCCTTGTCAGTCCTGTTCAGATGCGTAAAAATAAAACGGCGCACATCATCGCTGATGGCGCCGCTTTTCTGTTGCTGGCAAGCTGTTGCCAGCGCTGCCTGTTTTATCTGTTGACCTGAAGTTTCCCTTAAAACGTATAGCTGCCGCGCAAGTACCAGGCGCGCCCGATCGGGTCCGTGTAGCGCGGGTCGTAGCCTTTCTGGAACAAGGTGCCCTGGTTCGAGAACGGTGGTTCCTTGTCGAACAGGTTTTTCACGCCGGCCGTCAGCAGCAAGCCTTTCCACACATAGCTGCCCGACACGTTCAGCAGGCTGTACGACGGCACATCGTGGCGGAACTGCGGATCCACCTGGTTCTGGTCCGTGTAGCCGGACTTGAACGATTGCGACACGGTGGCGCCCCAGTTGCCCTTGCGCCAGTTCAGCGCCGCCGTATGTTTCCAGCGAAATACGGGATTGTTGTCCGCGTAGCGGCCCACGTTGGCGATGAAGGCGCCGGCGCGCTCGTTCTGGTAGTCATACTTGTGGGTCCAGGTGCCATCCACCGACACGCTGAAATCGCCATACGCGCCGCGTCCCAGGCGGGCATTCAGGCTGACGTCGATGCCGTCGGTCTTCACTTCGCCGAGGTTGTCGTTCAAGTCCAGGATGGCGTAGGGCGAACCGTCGGGATTGCGCAGGAACAAGGCCTTGTATTTTTCGTAGTTGCCGTAGATGGATTGTTCGGGCAGCGACGAAATCTTGTCCTTCAGGTGGATGTTCCAGTAATCGATGGCAAGCGTCACTTCCTTGACCGGTTCGAGCACGAGGCCGACGGCGAAGGTGGTGGATTTTTCCGGTTTCAGCTTCTCATTGCCGCCTTGCAGCTTGAATTGCTGCAAGTCGCAATCGCGCAGGGGATTGGCGCCCGGCTGCGGCACGCCGCCGGGACACAAAATCGGGTCGTCGTAGGAATCGTTGGTATCGTTCTTCGACGGCGGCGCATTCTTTTCAAACAGGGTGGGGGCGCGGAAACCCGTGCTGGCCGAGCCGCGCAGCACCAGCGCGCTGCTGGCCTGGTAGCGCAGGGCCAGCTTCGGATTGGTGGTGCTGCCCACGTCGCTGTAATGGTCGAAGCGGGCCGCCAGCTGCACTTCCAGATCCTTGATCAGCGGCAAGTTAATTTCGCCGAAGACGGCCTGGATCGTGCGCGAGCCGCTCTTCGACAGCGAACCGGACAGGCCGGAACTGGCGGCCTGGCCGGCGATGTCGCGGTTGACGTTGAAGTCGGCCTTTTCGCGCCGTACTTCGCCACCGAGCGCGATGGCCAGCGGGCCGCCGGCCAGCTGCATCAGATCGCGGCTGCCCTTGATGTCGAAGCCCGTGGTGGTGACCTTGGCGTTCTGTACTTCACCGCGCAGGGCCGTGCTGGCCAGGTAAGTCTTGCCGGCCGCATCCTGCTCGCCGAACGGGTTCAGGATGCCATTGAGCACGCCGGCGGCAAAGCTCGCATCCTGCACGTAGCCGTTCGTGAATTTTTCTGACGATTTGCTGATGGCGTGGCTCAGCCCCGTCTTGTAGTCCCAGCCGGCCAGTTCCCCCTCCAGCGCCAGCACCAGGCGGTCCGCCTTGCCGTCCGAATCGATCTGCCGCTGGCCCGCTTCCACGGGGCGCCAGTTGACGCTCAGCGGCTGGCCCGACAGGCCCGGCTGGGCCGGCACGCCGCCCGCATTGCCCGGATAATATTTGCTGCTAATGGGCAAGATCAAGCCCGTTTGCGGCGGCGGCGCCGTGCGTGCCTTGACCTTGTTTTCCGAATGCAGATATTCCACGGTGGCCAGGTGGCCGCCGCCGAGCTTGAAGGCGCCCTTGCCGAAGAAGGCTACCTGCTCTTGCGCGGGCAGGTCGTCGATCTGCCGCGTGTAATCCTGGCGGCAAGTGCCATTCGCCGGCACGGCCGGCACCGACAGCGGCGGCAAACAGCCGCTGGCTGCGTAGGGATTGCCGGCCAGGCCCTTGCCGCCGTTGGCCGCCGCATCGAAGTAGTTGCCGGGGAAGGTGGTGCCGCTGGTGAGCGACAATCCCCGCTCGGGAATGATGCCGGTCCTGGAAAAATCGCGGTCCTGCGACGTGAGCACATTTTGCTTGTGGTAGTCGACCACGCCGAAGATATTGTAGCCGTCACTGTCGAGCTTACCGAAACCCGTCGACAGGTTGAGGCGGTGCTCGCCGCCGCCCTTGTGTTCTGGCGCGACGACCTCGGCCGTGATATTCGTGACGTTGACGGAGCGCTTGGTGATGAAGTTGATGACGCCGCCGATGGCGTCCGTGCCGTAGATGGCCGAGGCGCCGTCGCGCAGCACTTCGACGCGTTCCAGGGCGGCAATCGGGATGATGTTCAGGTCGACGCTGGCGCCGTCATAGGGGTGGTTGGCGATGCGCCGGCCATTGAGCAGCACCAGGGTCTTGTCGCCGCCCAGGCCGCGCAAGTCGGCGCTGGCCTGGCCGCCCGTGGGCAAGCCGCTGGTATTGCCGCCGACGGCATTGCCGCTGCCCATGCTCGACGCATTCGAGGGGATCTTGCCCAGTACTTCCTGGGCCGTCGTCAAGCCCTGTTTGGCGAAATCCTCGGCCTTGAAGATGGAGAGGGGCGTCGCCGTTTCCGAGACGAGGCGCTTGATGGAGGAACCGGTGACTTCGACCCGCTGTATGGCTGGCGGGCCCGCTGCGTCGGTTTCCTGCGCCATGGCCGCATGGCCGTACGCGCCGAGCAAGGCGGCGCACAACAGGCGCAAGGTAGGGGAGGGACTGCGGGTTTGCGTCATCTGACACTCCTGTGGCATGGGTTTGGCCAAGTGGCTAGCAAGGGAGTTTTACAGGCGCACAGGAGGTAAGGTTTGCGCTAGCGCAATAGGCGTGTGGATGTGTGTCGTTGCGCCACAGTCGCGGACGAAAAAAAAGGCGGTGATTGCTCACCGCCTTGCGTCAGGATACGGCCGTCAGCTTAGAAGAATTTATAGCTGGCGCCCAGTTTGAAGTAGCGGCCGATGGCGCCGCTGGCGTCCATCGGGTTGTAGCTCATGCCGCCATAGGTCAGCGGGTCGAGCGGTGCGATCTTGTCGGTCACGTTGTTGATCGAGGCAAACAATTGCAACTGTTTGTTGACGTTCCAGCGCGAGGACAGGTCGAGCGTGGTGAACGAGGCGATCTTGCAACCGTTCGGCGCCGGCGTGCCGTTGGCCAGCTTGGAAGCGCAAGGCTTGCCTTCGAACAGGATGTTCTTCATGTCCGAACGGTAGTTCAGCACGCCGCTGACGTTCCAGTTGCCCAGGTCCCACGAGCCGGTGAGATTGATCTTGTCCTTCGGCGTGCCGGCGCAGTTGGACGTATCGCAATTGCCATGCGTGCCGGCGAACTGGTAGCGCACGGTGGACGACTCGGCCCGTACCCACGAGGCGATGTGGGTCCAGGTCAGGCCGAACGTGGCGCGGCCGTAGTCGCCCAGGCGCACGCGCTGCTTGACGTCCAGGTCGATACCCTTGATCTCGGTGAAGCTGGAGTTGCGGTACGGCGCCTTGGTGATCAGCAAGGTACCCGTGTTCGGCGTGACGACGCCATTGATGGTCAGGTTGTTGTCGGCGCGGATGGCCGTCGGCAGGGCGGCCGCCTCGTTGTACGGCAGCGGGTTGATCTCGTTTTCACGCTTGATCTTCCAGCCGTCCAGCGACAGGCTGGTGTCGTTGAACGGATCCCATACGATGCCCAGGGTGTAGCCCTTGGATTTTTCCGGCTTCAGGCTGGGGTCGCCGATCTTGACGGCCGCCACTTGCAGTTCGCAGTCGCTGGCATTGGCGCCCGGCAAGCGGGTGCCGCCCGGGCAGCGCACGGGATCGCTGACGGTCGAGGTACCCGTCGATTGCGAATTGGCGTTGCTTTCGGCGGGGCCCGGAGCGCGGAAGCCTTCCGAATACGTGCCGCGCACGGCGAAGGTTTTCAGCGGCGTCCATTTGGCGCCCAGTTTCGGCGTGGTTGACGAGAAACGGTCATATTTGTCGTAACGCAAGGCACCCGACAGTTCCACCGTCTTGATGACGGGCGCCAGCACTTCGAGGAACACGGCCGAGACCTTGCTGTCGCCCTTGGCTGCCACGTAGCTGGAGTTGATGGAACCGTTTTCCGTGCCCGACAGCGATGGATTGTCGAGCTTGTCGCGGCGATGTTCGGCGCCCACGGCCAGGCCCAGCGCGCCGCCCGGCAGTTGCATCAGCTCGCGCGTGGCCTTGAAGTCGATGATGTCGAGCTTGGTGGTGGAATCGGAGGTGGCGTTGGTCACCATGGCCGCATACAGCGAGGCCGGATTCTTGCCCGCCTGCGCACCGATGTAGTACGGGAAATATTTGCTGTTCGGATTGCCCAGCGCATCCTTGACGACGGCCATGTTCAGCATATTGCTGTAATCGAGGTGCAGCTTCGATTCCGAATGCGTATAGCCGGCATCGTAGTCCCAGCCCATGGCGTTGCCCTTGACGCCGAGCACGATGCGGTTGAACTCGTTGTTGGCCTGGCGCGTGCTGGCGCCCACGTCGAAGGCCTGGTAGCGCACGCGCACCGGCACGCCGTACGGATTTTGCGGGTGGTTGGCGGCCAGCACGATGGTGGTGCCAGCGCCGGAACCGTAGTTGACGACGCCGGTCGGACTGGTGGCGTTCGGCGGGAAGGCGATGGTCGGCGTGATCGATGGCGGTATCAGGGTGAAGGCCGTGTCGCGCTTCGAGTAGCCCGCTTCCGCATACACCTGGGTGTCGGCATTGACTTGCCACGTGCCGCGCGTGTACAGGTTGATCGATTCGATCTTCGGCTGCATCGAGCGGAACTGGTCGTGGTGCCACAGGCAGCCGCCCTTCGGATCTTGTGGTGACGACACGGACAAGGTGGAGCAGCCGGGCAGCGATACATAGTTGTTGGTGACGGGGTCGCGGATCAGGCCCGTCGGCGCGGCATTCGCATCGTTGTTGCCATTGATGTAGCCGCCGGCGAACTGGGTGTTGATCGCATAGCCATACGGACGCAGGTCGGCCTTGCCTATCCATTTGCGGCCGGCGCGGTCGCTGTTCATCAGCATGTCCGATTTGCTGTACTCGGCATTGAGGACGACATTGAATTTATCCGTGTCCAGGTTGCCCTTGCCGAAGGTCAGCGAGGCGCGGTGCTGCTTGGCGTCGCTGTCGCCGGAGATGCCCGTGTCGCCTTTCAGGGTCAGGCCTTCGAAGTCCTTGCGCAGGATGATGTTGACGACGCCGGCGATGGCGTCCGCGCCATACGTGGACGAAGCGCCATCCTTGAGGATTTCGATGCGCTCGACGATCTGCATCGGCACGGTGGACAGGTCGGTAAAGCTTTTCTGGCCGTCATCGGCGCGCGCGAACGGCGCCATGCGTCGGCCATTGAGCAAGACCAGGGTCGAGGTGGCGCCCAGGCCGCGCAGCGAGATGGCCGTGGAACCGGCGGCAAAGCCGTTGCCGAAGCCCGTTGGCAGGGAGCCGGCGCCATCGGCCGTCAGCGTTTGCAGGTATTCGGCGACGGTGGCCTTGCCCGATTTCATCAAGTCGTCGCGGGTGATCAGCTGTACCGGCGATGCGGTCTCGGCCGTGGCCCGTTTGATGCTCGATCCTGTAATTTCCACACGTTGTACATTGGCGTCTTGCGCCATTGCCGGCGCAGCCATCATGCCAAGGCTGAGCGCTGCTACGCTACCCGAAAAAATCAGGCGTACGGAGCGGGACATCACTGTTTCCATCATCATTCTCAAAACTCCGAAAGTAAGTTCGGCTGGCCGGTTTGCGGCACAACCTCGCTAGGCTAAAAAAGATTGCTGCGTCGGCAATCGCTGTGGGTCAAACGGCATACGGTGCGTTGCCGTGATTGATAAGACCATTTGCCGAGAAACCTTGTCAACGCTGGAATGTGATCTTTCAGCACGGAAACAACAGTGTTTTTTCCAATATTGCAGTGTTTTCAAGATGATAATTTCTATAATGCTGCGCTGCGATATATGCTTTCTGCCAGCGGATTGAAATGACGCTCATTCGTGGATGTAAGGGTTTCTACCAATACGCTTTTTTGCGGTGCCGATCAGGCTATGTTGCGTTGCGGCAAATACTTGCGATGCCACGAGCGGCCCTTGCCGCGCGTTGTACGCATGCTGCGGCTTTTCGCCCGGCGAACAAAATATGCGTTATCGTTACGCCTTTTTCCAGCTCGCCTGCATGCGGGCAGGCTGGCGACGAACAAGGCATAGATCTTGCGAGGATGGACTGGTTTTGGCGGTGGAATCCTGTATCCCAGGGGGAAGCCAGTACAAGCGCACCAATACGGTGCGACGGATAATCGAGATGAAGGGTATTACATGAAGTCACCATGGATGCGGCGCGTGGCGCTGCTCGCCTGTCTGGCCACCCTGCCGCTGGCGGCCGTTGCCGTTGACGCCGCCCCTGCGGCCGCGCCGGTCAAAACCTTGCGCTATATCCTGCCGGCCGCCGAGACGGGCTTCGATCCGGCCACCGCGCGCGACCTGTATTCGAACCACATCACGCAGGCTGTCTTTGACACCCTGTACACCTATGATTACCTGGCCCGTCCCGTGAAGGTGGTGCCCGGCGCGGCGGCGGCCATGCCGGAAGTGTCGGCCGACGGCAAGACCTACACCATCCGCCTGAAGAAAGGCATCCTGTTCACGCCCGACGCCGCGTTCGGCGGCAAGCGCCGCGAACTGACGATGGCCGACTATGTGTATTCGTGGAAGCGCCTGTTCGACCCGCGCCTCGCTTCGCCGCACAGCTGGCTGTTCGAAGGCAAGGTGGTGGGGCTGGACGAGCTGGCCAAGGAAGCGGCCAAGTCGAACAAGCTCGACTTCAACAAGAAGGTGGCCGGCCTGGAAATCCTCGACCCGTACACCCTGCGCATCACGCTGACCAAGACCGATTTCAATTTCCCCATGATCCTCGCCTACGTGCCGACGGCCGCCGTGGCGCGCGAAGTGGTGGACAAATATGGCGACGTGAAGGGCGAAGTGGGCTCGAATCCCGTCGGCACCGGCTATTACACGCTCGGTGAATGGACGCGCGGCAACCGCATCGTCCTGAACCGCAATCCGCAGCACTTGCCGGAAACGTGGAATTTCATGGCCGGCGACGATCCCGAAGACCAGCGCATCGTGCGCCAGATGCAGGGCAAGCGCATTCCCGCCATCGACCGCATCGAAATTTCCGTCATGATCGAAGACCAGTCGCGCTGGCTGTCGTTCCAGAGCGGCGGCACGGACGTGTTCTGGCTCGACGGCCCGCTGGCGCCGAAAGCACTGCTCAACGGCAAGCTGCGTCCCGAACTGGCGGAGAAGGGCGTGCAACTGTCGCGTCTGCTGGACCCGGAAATCAGCTATTACTACTGGAACATGGAAGACCCGACCCTGGGCGGCTTCAGCAAGGAAAAGATCGCCCTGCGCCGCGCCATTGCCATGGCGCACAATATCGATGAGGAAATCCGCATCATCTGGAATGGCCAGGCCAAGCGCCTCGACTATCCGATCCCGCCGGGCGTGGTCGGCTACGACCCGCACTACAAGAGCCTGCTGCAATACGATCCCGTGCTGGCGAACAAATTGCTGGACAAATTCGGCTACAAGAAGGGTGCCGACGGCTGGCGCACTTTGCCGGACGGCAAGCCGCTCTTGATCCGCTACGCTTCGCGCAACGAAGCCAATGGCGTGCTGCAGGCGGAAATGTGGCGCAAGACCTACAACTCGCTGGGCATCCGCATGGAAAACGACCGCATGATCTTTTCCGACATTCTCAAGACGGAAAAGCAGTGCAAGATGCAGACGCGCACGGCGCCGTGGCTGGCCGACTATCCGGACGGCGACAACTTCATGCAGCTGTTCTACGGCCCGAACACGCACCAGAACAACAACGGCTGCTACCAGGACCCCGAGTACGACAAGTGGTACGCGGCTAGCCAGGCCATGCCGGCCAGCCCCGAGCGCGACGAACTGTTCCACAAGATGGCGCGCCGCCTGGAAGTGAACGCGGGCGCCCTGATCGGCTATGCGCGCTACCGCAACATGCTGGCGCAAAAGACGGTGCAAGGCTACAAGAAGCACCCGATCCTGTTCCAGGAATGGGCGTACATGGATATCGACAGCACGGGCGTACCGGTTGTTGCTCCGGCTCCCGCCAGCAAATAAGCGCGGCTTATAACAACAAGGAATCATTATGTTTGCTTATATCCTGCGCCGCTTGTGGCAGATGCTGCCCACCATGCTGGGCGTCGTCCTGCTGGTCTTCATCCTGTTCAATTGGGTGGGCGGCGATCCCGCCTACATTCTGGCCGGCAAGATGTCCAGTGCGGAAAGCATCGCCAACATCCGCCGCCAGCTGGGCGTCGACCAGCCGTACTACGTGCAGCTGTGGATCTTCATCAAGCAGATCGTCACGTTCGACTTCGGCCAGAGCTGGGCGACCGGCGAAACCGTGTCGCACATCATCACTTCGCGCCTGGGCCCGTCCATGATGGTGCTGATCCCATTGACGGTGCTGGAAACGTTTTTTGGCGTGGCGCTGGCGCTGGCCATCGCCTTCGTGCGCGGTTCGCTGACGGACCGCGCCGTCATGATCGCCTGCACGGTGGGCATGTCGATTTCCATCCTCGTCTACATCATCGTCTTCCAGTACGGCTTCGCCTACAAGCTGGGCCTGTTCCCCGTGCAGGGCTGGGGCGACAGTTTCTGGGAAAACCTGCTGCGCTATTCCACCTTGCCGATCCTGATCGGCCTGGCCGTGTCGATCGCGCCGACCCTGCGCCTGTTCCGTACCTTCGTGCTGGACGAGGCGAACCAGGATTACGTGCGCACGGCGCGCGCCAAGGGCTTGAAGGAAGGCCGCATCATGTGGGTCCACGTGCTGCGCAACGCCGCCATCCCCATCATCACCTATGTGATGTCGAACTTGCCGGCCCTGCTGATCGGCGCGTTCCTGCTCGAGCGCTTCTTTGGCATCCCCGGCATCGGGCGTGAAGTGATCCTGGCCGTCGAGCGCAGCGACTTTCCGGTGATCAAGGCGATCACCGTGTATGTGGCCGCCGCCACCATGCTCTTCAACCTGCTCACCGACCTGCTGTACCAGGCGGTCGATCCTCGCGTACAACTGAAGTAGAAAGAGACGATGTCGAAACCTCATACATCGCCCGGCCTGTGGGCCCTGGCGTGGCGCCGTTTGCGCGGCGACAAGATTGCAATGGTATCGCTGGCCGTGGTCGGCGCCTTTTTCCTGCTGGTGCTGGCCTCCGCCAGCGGCCTGGTGGCGGCAAACTGGGAAGACGAAGTGGCCGTCAGCTACGCCCCGCCCACCTTCGTCGGCGCCGACAAGGACGCGGCCGCGGCCGGCGACGGCGCCATTCCCCTGACGGACGAGCGCAGCGCGCCGACACCCGTCAACGTGCTCGACCCGCTGGCCGACGATATCGCCGAACTGCGCGCGCAGATGGGCAGTAATCCATCGGCCGGCGTCGAGATGTACGGCGTGACCGACCCGCTGGCCGACGACTTGACGGCCTTGCGCGCCGGCATGGGCAAGACGAAAAAGCTGATCGCGCACAAGGCGGCCACCTTGCCGTTCGGCGCCGACAAGTGGGGCCACGACATCTTGCAGAAAACCATCAAGGGTGGCGAGACGTCGATCGTCGTGGGCCTGGTGGCGGCCTTGCTGGCCGTCGTGCTGGGCACGCTCTTTGGCGCCGTATCCGGCTACTTCGGCGGCATCGTCGACGATTTCTTCAACTGGTTCTACAGCATCTTCACGTCGATTCCGTCGATCCTGATGATACTGACCGTGGCGGCGGTCTTGCAGCAAAAGGGCGTGCTGACCATCGTGCTGATCCTCGGGTTGACGGGCTGGACGGGGCCGTACCGCTTGATCCGCGCCGAATACATCAAGCACAAGGCGCGCGAATACGTGATGGCGGCCGACGCCATCGGCGCCTCGCACTGGCGCAAGATGTTTTCGCACATCTTCCCCAACGTCAGTCACGTGGCCTTGGTGCAAATGTCGATTCTGGTGGTGGGCTTCATCAAGGCGGAAGTGATCCTGAGTTTCCTCGGCTTTGGCGTGCCGGTGGGCACCGTCTCGTGGGGCAGCATGCTCAACGAGGCACAAAATGAACTGATCCTGGGCAAATGGTGGCAGTTGACGGCCGCCGCCACGGCGATGGCCGTGCTGGTGACGGCGTTCTCGCTGTTTACCGATGCCTTGCGCGATGCGCTCGACCCCAAAGTGAAATAGGAGTTGCTCATGGACCAGAATAACCTGTTGGAAGTGCGCGACCTGCGCGTCACCTTCCGCCTGGACAAGAAGACCACGTTCGAAGCCGTCAAGGGCATCTCGTTCAACGTGCCGCGCAACAGCACCGTCGCCCTGGTGGGCGAATCGGGCAGCGGCAAGTCCGTCAGCTCGCTGGCCGTGATGGGCTTGTTGCCGCCAGATCACACCATCATAGCCCCCGCTTCCAGCATCCTCTTCGGCGGGCGCGACCTGCTGCAACTGTCCATCGCCGAGCGCCGCACCATGTGCGGCAAGGATATCTCGATGATCTTCCAGGAGCCGATGTCGTCCTTGAATCCCGTCTTCACGGTCGGCTTCCAGATCGCCGAGGTGTTGCGCCAGCACATGGGCATGAACCGCAAGCAGGCGCGCGCGCGCACCCTGGCGCTGCTGGAAGAAGTGGGCATCCCCGACCCGGCCACCAAGATCGACGCCTACCCGAGCCAGATGTCGGGCGGCCAGCAGCAGCGCGTGATGATCGCCATGGCGATCGCCTGCGAGCCGAAACTCTTGATCGCCGACGAGCCGACGACGGCGCTGGACGTGACGATCCAGAAGCAGATCATGGACTTGATCGCGGCGCTGCAAAAGAAGCACCAGATGTCCGTGCTGTTCATTACCCATGACCTGGGCCTGGTGGGCGAGATCGCCGACCAGGTGATCGTCATGCGCCACGGCGAAGTGCGCGAGACGGGCGAGGTGCGCCAGGTATTCGAGGCGCCGCAAGACAGTTATACCAAGGCGCTGCTGCATTGCCGTCCGTCCCTGGACGAGCGTCCATGGCGCCTGCCCGTCATCGCTGATTATATGGACGGCAAGGCCGGCCCCGGCGTGGAAGTCAGACAGCGCACGCGCGGCTATACGCCGGGCGACGAGCCGGTGCTGGTGGTGAATAACCTGAGCAAGAGCTTTTATACGCGCGAGGGCCTGTTCGGCAAGCGCGAATTCCAGGCCGTCAAGGACGTGTCGTTTACTTTGCCACGCGGAAAAACACTGGGTGTGGTGGGCGAATCCGGCTCCGGCAAGACGACGGTGGGCTTGACCCTGCTGCGCCTGCACCAGGCGACGGGCGGCACGGCCATGTTCCACGGCAAGGATTTGATCGCCATGCCGAACCGGGAGTATCTGCCGTATAAACGCCGCATCCAGATCATCTTCCAGAATCCGTATGCCTCGCTCAACCCCCGTTTTACGGTGGGGCAGATTTTGCTGGAACCCATGCGCATCCACAAGATCGGCGCGACCGACCAGGAACGCATCGCCAAGGCTTACTGGCTGCTGGACAAGGTGGGTCTGCCGGAACAGGCGTTCCACCGCTATCCGCACGAGTTTTCTGGCGGTCAACGCCAGCGCATCGCGATCGCCCGCTGCCTGACCATGCAGCCGGAAATCCTCGTCTGCGACGAATCCGTGTCGGCGCTGGACGTGTCGGTGCAGGCGCAGGTGCTCAATCTGCTGCAGGACTTGCAGGATGAATTCGGCTTGTCCTACATCTTCATTTCGCACGATCTGTCGGTAGTGAAATACATCGCCGACCAGGTGATGGTGATGCACAAGGGGCAAGTGGTGGAACTGGCCGATTCGGATGAGCTGTACCGCAATCCCGTGCATCCGTACACGCGCACCTTGCTTGGCGCCATACCGAAGGGCGTGCAAATCTAAACACGCTTTTACGGTAAGATAGCGGACATGCCCAACCTCATTTATCTGCTCGAACATTACGGTGTCCTGATTGTCTTTGGCATCGTGCTGGTGGAGCAGCTCGGCTTGCCGATTCCCGCCTTTCCCATCCTCGTGGTGGCGGGGGCGCTGGCCGTCGATGGCGACATGAATGGAGGGCTGGTGCTGGCCGCCGCGCTGGGCGCTTGCCTGATCAGCGACTTCACGTGGTTCCGCGCGGGCCGGCATTTCGGCAAGCGCATCCTGCGGCTGTTGTGCCGCATCTCGCTGTCGCCCGACTACTGCGTCAGCCAGACGGAAGACAAATTCAAGCGCTGGGGCCCGAAAGCCCTCGTCGTTTCCAAGTTCGTGCCAGGATTCAATACCGTGGCCGCGCCCATGTCGGGCGCGCTGGGCACGCCGCCGGGCCTGTTCTTCCTGTACGCGGGCCTGGGCGCCTTGCTGTGGAGCGGCACGGGCATCGTCGTCGGCGTAATTTTCCATGCCAGCGTGCAGCAGGTGCTCGACTTGCTCAGCACCATGGGCAGCACGGCCTTGCTGATGCTGGCGACCTTGCTGGGATTGTTCCTGCTGTACAAATTCCTCGAACGCCGGCGTTTCCGCCAGGCCTTGCAGATCGAGCGCATCGGCATCGATGAATTGCTTGAACTCATAGAGCAGGGCGAAGAGCCGCTGATGGTCGACGCCCGCAGCGCCACGGCGCAGTCTTTGGCCCCGGCCGTGCCGGGCGCCTTGTTCTTCAATGGCAAGGAACCGGTGCCCGCCATGATCGCCATGGACAAGGACCGCCACATCATCGTGTATTGCAGCTGTCCCAACGACGTGACGGCCGCGCAAGTGGCCAAGCTGCTGCACCAGCACGGCTTTCACCGGGCCAAGCCCCTGCATGGCGGCCTCGACGCGTGGAATGCCGCCTACCGCTCGGACCAGCCGGCGCCCGCCAGCCTGCTGGGCGAAGGCTTGCCCTCCTGATCCCGCCGCCTCCGGCACGCCAGGCTGGCAGTAAAAAACCGCCTTGAAAACCGGTAGTAATAATACGAAAACAGCATCGCCGGTTTGTCGCGACGGCAGCGCCACAGCCGTGCCGCCGCGTACCGGGCGGCTTTGCGCAAACTCCGGCATACTCTGCTTTCAAGGTGATTCCTGCTGCTGTGCAGCATGCTTTTGCCGCTTCTGATGAGTGCGAGTGCTTACTATAAATCATTGTTTTTGAGCAATTTTGGCGCCGCCTGTTGCATTTGGAGTGGAACTACCAATAAAGGCTTGTTTTGGTGTACTTAAACTACAAACTTCGCTTGCCTCCGGGCGCATTCATCCTTTAAGCTTGGCGTCCCATGCGTCCCACTTCATCATTTAAAATCATGAGCGCTTCGTCTTCTCCCGTACTGCCGACTTCCGCCTTCGCCGATGGACCGCGCCTGCTGGCCGACGTGGGTGGCACCAATGCCCGTTTCGCCCTGGAAGTGGCCGCCGGCCACATCACCCTGGTGGAAGTGTTGCCCTGTGCCGATTACCCGAGCCTGTCCGCCGCCCTGCAAGCCTACCTGGCCTTGCCGCACATCGCCGCCGCCGGCGGGCAAGCCGTGCGCCATGCCATGATCGCCATCGCCAATCCCGTCGATGGCGATTTCCTCAGCATGACGAATCACCACTGGTCGTTCTCGATCCGCGCCATGCGCGAAGAGTGCGGCTTCACGACGCTGGACGTGGTCAACGACTTCACGGCCCTGGCGCGCGCCTTGCCGCTGCTGTCGAGCGAACAGAAGCACCAGGTGGGGGCGGGCACGGCCCGTCCGAACACGGCCATCGGCCTGATCGGCGCCGGCACGGGCCTGGGCGTGTCGGGCCTGATTCCGTCGCACGGCGGCTGGATCGCCCTGCAAAGCGAAGGCGGCCACGTCAGTTTTGCGCCGTTCAATGAAGTGGAAGTGAGCATTTTGCAATTTGCCTGGCGCGAATACGAACATGTCTCGGCCGAACGCCTGATTTCCGGCGATGGCCTGGAACTGATCTACCGCGCGCTGGCCGACCGCGCCGGCGTGCCGGCGGAAGCCTTGCCGGCGGCGGAAATCACGCGCCGCGCGCTGGCTGGCGAATCCCAACTGTGCGACGACGTCATCGAAGCGTTCTGCTGCATGCTGGGCACCGTGGCGGGCAACGTCGCCGTCACCCTGGGCGCGCTGGGCGGCATCTATATCGGCGGCGGCATCGTGCCACGCCTGGGCGCGCGTTTCGACCGCTCCGGTTTCCGCGCCCGCTTCGAGCGCAAGGGCCGCTTCGCCAATTATGTCTCGCAAGTGCCGACCTTCGTCATCACGGCGCAGTACCCAGCGTTCCTGGGCGCATCGGCCATTCTCTCGGAGAAACTCGCCTCCCTGTGACGCGGGGAGCGGGCGATATGTCGCGCCAGGGCCGGGTAAAACGCGTGTTTTGCCCGGTTTTGCGCTTTTCCGCTTTTTATCAGGTACAATTGGCATCGTTGGATGAAACGACGACTGTCGCTCACCTGTCTGGCTGGTCCGCCGCCACGGGAACAGCAGCTGCTCCGGAGATCGTTTCATTGCTGGTTATTTAAGGCCAGCACCATGGATCGCAGAACTTTCACTGCATCCGCATCAGTCCCGCTTTGCGCGCATCGGCCAAGGCGTCGGAAAACAGCCTCAACTTGTAACCCCAGCACGGCGTCGTCATCGATGTCTGCCACCCGTTACGTTGAAATGAACGTTTTTGATTTCTTTCTCTGCATACGAATTGCAACACACATCCGCACAGAATTGCTATGAATACAATTGAGGCTAAAAAAGTCCTCGAAACCGCGTTGCTGTGCGCTCGTGAACCGCTGACGATCCACAGCCTGAAAAAGCTGTTCGTCGATGCGGACGAGAGCGGTCGCGTGCGCGGCGTCGGCGTCGGCGCCGACACGATCAAGCAATTGCTGGAAGAGTTGCGGCAAGAGTGGGAAGGGCGGGGCATCGAGATCGTCAGCCTGGCCTCGGGCTGGCGCTTTCAAAGCCGCCCGGAAATGAAGATGTATCTGGACCGTTTGACGCCCGAGCGGCCGCCCAAGTATTCGCGGGCGACCCTGGAAACGCTGGCCATCATCGCCTACCGCCAGCCGGTGACGCGCGGCGATATCGAGGAAATTCGCGGCGTTGCCGTCAATTCGCAGACGATCAAGATGCTGGAAGACCGTGGCTGGGTTGATGCCATCGGCTACCGCGACGTGGTGGGACGGCCGGCCTTGCTGGCCACCACCAAGCAGTTTTTGGATGACCTGGGTTTGCATTCGCTGTCCCAGCTGCCGCCTTTGCAGCAAATCAGCGAGATGCAGGGCAACGGGCTCGAAGCCCTGGAAGCGGCCCTGCAAGAAAATTTTGACAAGGCAAGCAATGAGCTTGTCCCCCAGCTTGGTGCAGGTAGCAATACGGCTGTGACAGATGTAGATGTGACAGCAAGCCTTGATGCCGGCCCCGATGCTTCGCCCACGGACGAAGCCTACACTCACGACCCTGCGCCAGAACTAACGGTTGACGCTGCGCCAGGTCAGCACAGCCAAGAAACGAAGAATGAATAATCCGAACACACCCGAGACAGTAACCGCCAGCGACGAAGCCATCGTTGCCAAGCCCAAGCGCCGCACCAAGGCCCAGATCGAAGCCGATGCGGCCGCTGCCGCCGCTGCCGGCGACAGCGTCGCCGCCAAGCCGAAACGCCGCGCGAAAGCCGACGTGGCCGCCGACTCAGTTGCTGAGTCCACCGTCACCGCCGCTGCTGAAACTGAGGCGGCGCCTGTCGCCAAGAAAACCCGTGCCAAGCCGGCCCTGAAGGCCGTCGCCGATGCCGCCGAAGCTGCCGCCGAGGCGGTTGCCGCCCCGGCGCCGCGTCCGCCGCGTGCCCGCGCCGCCGCCAAGGCCGCTGCCGCCGTCGCTGAAACGGCGCCGGAAGCGGCCGCCGACAAGCCGGCCGAAGCGCGTGCTACCCGCGGTCCGCGCCAGATGCGCGGCGTGCAGGCGGAACGCGCGCTGCGCCAGCCGCCGCGCGCCGAAGCGCCGCAGGCTGCTGAAGCCGCATCCGCCACCGTTGCCGCAGAGCCAGTCGCCGACGTGTTCGATGCCGAAGGCAATCTCGTGTCCGCCCCGCGTGCACCGCGCGGTCCGCGCAACGACGTGCCGGGCGCCGGCAAGAATGCCGGCAAGAGCCGCAAGAAGGGCAAGGGCCGCCAGGCTGCGCCAGGCAAGGTCAGCGACGCTGACGCCGTCTTCTCGTTCGTCACCTCCGACGCGTTCGACAGCGAAGATGGCGGCACGGGCCGCGTACAGAAAGCCGTCGTGCGCCGCGACCTGACGTCCGACGACGATGCGCCGAAGCTGCACAAGGTGCTGGCCGAGGCCGGTCTCGGTTCGCGCCGCGACATGGAAGACCTGATCATTTCGGGCCGCGTGTCCGTGAATGGCGAGCCGGCCCACATCGGCCAGCGCATCCTGCCGACCGACCACGTGCGCATCAATGGCAAGCTGATCCAGCGCCGCGTCAGCAAGAAGCCGCCACGCGTCCTGGTCTACCACAAGCCGGCCGGCGAAATCGTCAGCCATAACGACCCGGACGGCCGTCCCTCCGTGTTCGACCGCCTGCCCACCATGAAGGCGGGCAAGTGGCTGGCCGTTGGCCGCCTCGACTTCAATACGGAAGGCCTGCTGCTGTTTACCACCTCCGGTGACCTGGCCAACCGTTTGATGCACCCGCGCTACGGCATCGACCGCGAGTACGCCGTGCGTACCCTGGGCGAGCTGGAAGAGGGCATGCGCCAGAAGCTGCTGGCCGGCGTCGAGCTGGAGGACGGCATGGCGCAGTTCTCGAAGATCGCCGATGGCGGCGGCGAAGGCATCAACAAATGGTACCGCGTGGTCATCGGCGAAGGCCGTAACCGCGAAGTGCGCCGCATGTTCGAGGCCATCGGCCTGACCGTCTCGCGCCTGATCCGTACCCGCTACGGCGCCATGACCCTGCCGAGCGGCCTGAAACGCGGCCGCTGGGAAGAAATGGATGAAAACACCGTGCGCGACCTGCTGGCCGCCTACGGCATCGAAAAGAAAATGCCGCCATCGGGCGATCCACGCGCCGCCGGCGCCGCCAAGGGCCGCGAAGCGCGCAAGGCGAACCGCGATGACGAGCCGAATGGCAACCGCATCGACGTGAGCAACCGCAACGCCGATCCGTTCCCGGTCGCGCCGCGCCGTGGCCAGCTTGCCCGTCCGCAAGGCCAGGGGCGCCCGGGCGGCGCCGGCCGGCCAGGCGAAGCGCGCGGCCCCGGCCGTGGCCAGCCGCAAGGTCCGTTCCAGGGCGGCCAGCCACGTTCGTCGGCATCGTTTGATGGTGCGCCGCAGGGTCAGGGGCGTGCGCGTGGCGCCGGCCAGGGGCGTCCGGGCGGCGAAGGCCGCGCGCAGCAGCGCGGTCCGCGCCAGCCCGATCCGCTGCAAACGGCATTCGGCTTCGCCAACACGGGGCCGCGCCGCAATGCGGGCGGCGCCGGTGGTCAGGCGCGCTCGGGTGGTCAGCCGCGTGGCGGCATGGATGGCATGCCGCGCCGCCGCGGCAAAGGTTGATTTCAGGGGATTTCTTCTTGCGCGCCCGATAATCCGCCGCGGGCGCGCGCTCTTGTAACTGTTGTAAGCCGTGCTGCTCCTCGTGTGCGGCATTGCGGCGAAGTTAATAAGAGGTTATAATCTGCAGCCTAATAAAAGTTCTCCGCAGGGTTGTTTGGTGGGGAGTGCTTTCATCTGGTTGGGGAAATACAAGAAGATGGGCAGATGCCCATTTTTTTTTTGTTGAACCGTTTGTAATGGCGCCAACAAGAGGCCATATATATGACTTGCGCGTGTTTTTGCGTGTTGTAGGCGCCCGATGCGGCGCCGGCATGCCGAAAACGGGCCTTATTTCTGGAGAATTTCTTGCAGCAGTTGGGATTAATTGAAAAGACGGTTACAGGTCTGGGCTATGAGCTCGTTGATGTCGAACGTGCCGAGCGCGGGCTGCTGCGCGTCTTTATTGATTTCAGCGCCGCCGATGCCGCTGAAAAAGGTCCGATCACGGTCGAAGACTGTGCCACGGTGAGTCACCAGTTGTCGCATGTGTTGACGGTAGAGAACGTTCCTTACGAGCGTCTCGAGATTTCTTCCCCGGGTCTGGATCGTCCGGTGCGCAAGCTGGAAGACTTCGTCCGTTTCGCAGGCCAGGAAATCATCGTCAAGCTGATGGTGGCGATGCCGGGTACGAACAACCGGAAATCGTTCCAGGGGATCTTGCAAGAACCCGTGGGCGATAAATTGTCGTTGGAATTTGAAGGTAAGGATGGTCCGGCGATGTTGGAGTTTACGCTCGCCGATGTGGATAAGGCACGCTTGGTGCCGCAGGTGGTTTTTAAGGGACGCAAAGCATGAGCCGCGAAGTTTTATTATTGGTTGACGCGCTGGCGCGCGAAAAAAACGTCGATAAAGATGTCGTCTTCGGCGCCCTCGAATTCGCGTTGGCGCAAGCCACGAAGAAACGGTATGAGGGTGAGGTAGACATCCGCGTTTCAATCGACCGCGAAACGGGCGAATTCGAATCGTTCCGCCGCTGGCACGTGGTGCCCGATGAAGCAGGCCTGCAATTGCCGGATCAGGAGATCCTGCATTTCGAGGCAAAAGAACAGATTCCCGATATCGAAGTCGATGACCACATCGAAGAACCGATCGAATCCGTCGAATTCGGCCGCCGTTTCGCCCAGGATACCAAACAGGTCGTCCTGCAGCGCGTGCGTGACGCCGAACGCGAACAGATCCTGGTCGACTTCCTGGAACGCGGCGATTCGCTCGTCACCGGCACCATCAAGCGCATGGAGCGCGGCGACGCCATCGTCGAATCGGGCAAGATCGAAGCGCGTCTGCCACGCGACCAGATGATCCCGAAAGAGAATCTGCGTATCGGCGACCGTGTGCGTGCCTACATCTTGCGCATCGACCGCAATATGCGCGGCCCGCAAGTGATTCTGTCGCGCACCGCGCCGGAATTCATCATGAAGCTGTTTGAGCTGGAAGTGCCGGAAATCGAGCAAGGCATGCTGGAAATCAAATCCGCAGCCCGCGATGCCGGCGTGCGCGCCAAGATCGCCGTCTACACGGCCGACAAGCGCATCGACCCGATCGGTACGTGCGTCGGCATGCGCGGTTCGCGCGTGCAGGCCGTCACCGGCGAACTCGGTGGCGAACGCGTCGACATCGTGCTGTGGTCGGAAGATCCGGCGCAGTTCGTCATCGGCGCCCTGGCGCCGGCGAACGTGTCGTCGATCATGGTCGATGAAGAAAAACACGCGATGGATGTCGTCGTGGACGAAGAAAACCTGGCAATCGCGATCGGCCGTTCCGGCCAGAACGTGCGCCTGGCCTCGGACCTGACCGGCTGGAAGATCAACATCATGACGGCCGAAGAATCGGCTGACAAAGCTGCCCAGGAAACGGCTGCCGTGCGCATCCTGTTCATGGAAAAGCTCGATGTCGACCAGGAAGTGGCCGATATTCTGGTGGAAGAAGGTTTCGCCAGTCTGGAAGAAATCGCTTACGTGCCAATTTCCGAAATGCTGGAAATCGAATCGTTTGACGAAGATACCGTCAATGAACTCCGTACCCGTGCGCGTGATGCGCTCGTGACCGAAGCGATTGCTTCGGAAGAGGGTCTGGAAGGCATGGACGAGGCGTTGGTCGGTCTGGAAGGCATGGACCGCATTACCGCCGGCAAGCTGGGTCTGGCTGGTATCAAGACCGTTGAAGCATTTGCAGCACTGGCATACGACGAATTTGGCGCAATCCTGGCCTTGTCTGCGGACCGTGCGCGTGAACTGATTACAAGTGAATTTAAAGATGTGACCGACGATGAGATGAAGTTGGTTGACTCGAAATACGACGATCGTGCCAAGGCGCTGCAAGCCAAGGCATGGAGTCTGGCCGAATCCGCAAAGGCTTAATTTGAGTATCTTTATCATCTCCGCGACACATAGAAAAGAGGACTGAATGGCGAGTAACAACGTAGCCCAATTTGCCACCGAACTGAAGATGCCTGCAGATTTGCTGCTGACGCAGCTGCGTTCTGCCGGCGTCGAGAAAAGTTCGACGTCAGATCCATTGTCGAAAGATGATAAGGACAAGCTTTTGGATCATCTGCGCCGCACACACGGCGCAGCGGCTGACACAGAAAAGAAAAAAATCACCGTGACCCGCAAGGAAACGACTGAAATCAAGCAAGCTGACGCCACCGGCAAATCGCGCACCATCCAGGTGGAAGTGCGCAAGAAACGCACTTTCGTCCAGCGTGACGAAGCTGCGCCGGTCGCAGCTGAACCGGTCGCGCCTGCCGCACCGGTGATCGATCCCGCCGACGTGGCGCGCCGTGAAGAAGAAGCCCGCAAACAGGCTGAACTGATCGCCCGCCAGGAAGCCGATCTGCGCGAAAAGCAAGAACGTCTGGCCAAGCTCGACGCGGAAAAAGAAGCCCAGGCGAAAGCCACGCAACAGGCTGAATTGGCTGCGAAGAAAGAAGCGGAAGCGGAAGCGAAGAAAGCGGCCGCCAAGGCTGCCGCCGCGCCTGCCGCCAGCGCCGCCGCGCCTGTCGTTGACGACGCCGCCGCCGAAGCGAAAAAAGTTGCCGCCGCTGAAGAAGCGAAGAAGAAAGCCGCCGCCGCCGCTGTTGCCGCCAAGGAAGCCGCTGACAAAGCGGAAGCCACCGAGCGCGCACGCAAGGCCGTTGCCGACGAAGTCGCCCAGATCAAGGCCATGATGAACGCGCCACGCCGCGCCATCAAGGCGCCTGAACCCGCACCGGTTCCGGTCAAGCCGAAGGCGCCGGAAGGCACCCTGCACAAGCCTGCTGACAAGAAACCTGGCGACAAGCCGGGCGACAAGAAGCCTGCTGTTGCAGACAAGAAATCCATCAAGTCGGCCAATGTGTCGTCCACCTGGTCCGATGACGCGAAAAAACGCGGCACCACCGGCGGTCCCAAGCCACGCGGCAACAGCGGTCCAGGCGGCCGTGACAGCTGGCGCGGTGGCGCGAAGGGCCGTCGCCCGGCGCACCAGGACGACCGTGAATCGAACTTCCAGGCGCCGACGGAAGCCGTCGTCAAGGACGTGCACGTACCTGAAACGATCACCGTGGCCGAACTGGCGCACAAGATGTCCGTCAAGGCATCCGAAGTCATCAAGCATTTGATGAAATTGGGCCAGATGTGCACGATCAACCAGGTGCTGGACCAGGAAACCGCCATGATTCTGGTGGAAGAAATGGGCCACAAGGCGTTCGCCGCCGAACTGGACGATCCGGAAGCCTTGCTGGCCGACGTGGGCGAACACGCGCACTTCGAAACCAAGCCGCGCGCGCCGGTGGTCACCGTCATGGGTCACGTCGACCACGGCAAGACCTCGTTGCTCGATTACATCCGTCGCGCCAAGGTTGCCTCCGGCGAAGCCGGTGGCATTACGCAGCATATCGGCGCTTACCACGTCGATACGCCACGCGGCATGATCACCTTCCTCGACACCCCGGGCCACGAAGCGTTTACCGCGATGCGTGCCCGTGGCGCCAAGGCAACCGACATCGTCATTCTGGTGGTTGCCGCCGACGATGGCGTGATGCCGCAAACGAAAGAAGCGATTGCCCATGCGAAAGCAGCCGGCGTACCGCTGGTGGTGGCGATCAACAAGGTCGACAAACCAGGTGGCAACGTCGACCGCGTGACGCAGGAACTGGTCGCCGAACAAGTCGTGCCGGAAGAATACGGTGGCGAATCGCCATTCGTGCCGGTCTCGGCCAAAACGGGTCAGGGTATCGACGACCTGCTGGAACAAGTGCTGTTGCAAGCCGAAGTGCTGGAACTGACGGCACCGGTGGAAGCGCCTGCGCGCGGCCTGGTAGTCGAGGCGCGTCTGGACAAGGGCCGTGGTCCTGTCGCGACGATCCTGGTGCAGTCCGGTACCTTGCGCCGCGGCGACGTGATTTTGGCGGGCTCTTCGTATGGCCGCGTGCGCGCCATGCTCGATGAGAACGGCAAGGCGATCGCTGAGGCCGGTCCTTCGATTCCGGTCGAAATCCAGGGTCTGACGGAAGTGCCGGTGGCGGGTGAAGAAGTCGTCGTCATGGCGGACGAACGCAAGGCGCGTGAAATCGGTCTGTTCCGTCAAGGTAAGTTCCGCGACGTGAAACTGGCGAAACAGCAAGCCGCGAAACTGGAAAACATGTTCGACCAGATGGCCGAAGGCGAAGTGAAAAACTTGCCATTGATCATCAAAACCGACGTGCAAGGTTCGCAGGAAGCGCTGGTTGGCTCGCTGCAGAAACTGTCGACCTCGGAAGTGCGCGTACAAGTGGTACACGCCGCCGTCGGCGGCATCACGGAATCGGACGTCAACCTGGCGGTCGCCTCGAAAGCGGTCATCATCGGCTTCAACGCCCGTGCTGACGCCCAGGCACGCAAGCTGGCCGAGTCGAATGGCGTGGACATTCGCTACTACAACATCATTTACGATGCGATCGACGAGATCAAATCGGCGTTGTCGGGCATGTTGGCGCCAGAGAAACGCGAAACCGTCATCGGCCAGGTCGAGATCCGCCAGGTTATCCTGGTCTCGAAAGTGGGCGCGATTGCCGGTTGCCTGGTCACCGATGGCGTGGTCAAGCGTGCTTCCTCCGTCCGCCTGTTGCGCAACAACATCGTGGTGTGGAGCGGCGAGATCGACTCCCTGAAACGCTTCAAGGACGATGCGAAAGAAGTTCGCGCCGGTCTGGAGTGCGGCCTGTCGCTGAAGAACTACAACGACATTCAGGTTGGCGACACGCTGGAAGTATTCGAAGTCCAGGAAATCGCTCGTACCCTGTAATCACAGCAGCAATGGCGCGGACATAGTGATGTCCGCGCAAACACGTGGGGCGCATTGGTCAACGGGCAACCGTTTGACCCATGCGCCCTGCGGCACTTAGGACAGCATAAAATCATGGCTAAACATAGCAAAACCATGCCAGCGCGCGGCTTGCGCGTGGCCGACCAGATCCAGCGCGATCTGGCTGAAATCATCGCCTACGAACTCAAGGACCCGCGCGTCGGCACGATGATCACCATCACCGAAGTGCAGATCACCCCCGACTATGCGCATGCCAAGGTGTTTTTCACGATGTTGAAAGACAGCAAGGAAGCCATCAAGAACACCACCGAAGGCCTGATGGCCGCGGCCGGCTTCATCCGTGGCTTGCTGGGCAAGCGCCTGCACATCCACACCCTGCCGATGCTGCATTTCGTGCATGACAGCTCGACGTCGCGCGGCATGGAAATGTCCTTGCTGATCGACAAGGCCAACGCCACGCGCGCGGCCGACGCCGAGCCGGACGCGAAACCCGAGACGGACGAGCAATAACAGTGGCGGGTCCGAAGAAACCACCGGGCATCAAGCGGGTGCGCGACCTGGTCGATGGCGTCTTGCTGTTGGATAAGCCTGTCGGCTGGTCCAGCAACGACGCCCTGATCAAGGCCAAGCGCGTGCTGAACGCGAAAAAAGCGGGGCATACGGGCACCCTGGATCCGTTCGCCACGGGCTTGCTGCCGCTGTGCTTTGGCGAGGCGACGAAGTTCTCGCAGGATTTGCTGGAAGCCGACAAGACCTACGAAACCGTGGTGCACCTGGGGCAGACGACGGATACGGGCGATACCGAGGGCGACGTGCTGGAAACGCGCGACGTCAACGTCACGCAAGAGCAGATCGAAGCCGTGCTGGCGCGCTTCCGCGGGCCCATCCTGCAGACGCCGCCCATGTACTCGGCCTTGAAAAGAGACGGCAAGCCCCTATATGAGTATGCAAGGGCAGGCATCACCCTGGAGCGCGAAGCGCGTCCGGTGACCATCCACAAGCTCGAGTTCCTCGGCTATGCAGCCCCGTTCCTGACATTGTCGGTGATGTGCAGCAAGGGCACGTATATCCGCGTGCTGGGCGAAGATATCGGCCGCGCCTTGGGCTGCGGCGCGCATCTGAACGCCTTGCGCCGTACGCAGGTTGGCAACCTGACCCTCGATGGCGTCGTCACCCTGGATGCGCTGACGGCGCATGCTGAGCCCTTGAGCTTGCTGGCCCCCGTCGATGCATTATTGTCGAGTTTCCCCGCCGTCCAGCTGACGGAAGAATTGGCCAAGCGTTTCCTGCATGGTCAGCGCATCGCGCTGGGCAAGGAAGACGTCGCCGTGCCAGCCGAACCGGGCAGGGTGCGCGTGTATCACGACAGCAAATTGCTGGGCACGGGCCAGTTGCAGGAATACAGCATCCTGGCTCCCGAGCGGCTCATTGCCACGGCGCATCAATAAGTCACAGCAACGTCACATTACCCAGCGACACTCGTTAAACAGTGTCGCTTTTTTAAACAAACCGTCCCCGACTGTGGGAGCCGCCAGCATTTTTAGATAGCGTTGCAACGCAACATGCTATACTACGCGGTTCCGGAAATAGATTAGCATTCGGGTATCTCGTACACCTTGTACGCACTCCGCAGTTTTTCAGTAACTACTACGACCATGTCAAATACAAAACGCGCAATTCGTAATATCGCCATTATCGCCCACGTTGACCACGGCAAAACCACGCTGGTGGATCAGCTGCTGCGCCAGTCCGGCACCTTCCGTGAAAACCAAGCGGTCGACACCCGAGTCATGGACTCGAACGACCTGGAAAAGGAGCGCGGCATTACGATTCTGTCGAAGAACTGCGCTGTTGAGTACGAAGGCACCCACATCAACATCGTCGACACCCCAGGCCACGCCGACTTCGGCGGCGAAGTGGAACGTGTCCTGTCGATGGTCGATTCGGTTCTGCTGCTGATCGATGCACAGGAAGGCCCGATGCCGCAAACCCGTTTCGTCACGCGCAAGGCGCTGGCACTGGGTCTGAAGCCTATCGTTATCGTCAACAAGATCGACCGTCCAGGCGCACGTCCGGACTGGGCCATCAACCAGACGTTCGAACTGTTCGACAAGCTGGGCGCGACCGACGAACAACTGGATTTCCCCATCGTTTACGCTTCGGGCCTGAACGGCTATGCCGGCCTGACCGAAGACGTGCGCGGCGGCGACATGAAGCCGATGTTCGACGCCATCCTGGAACACGTGCCAGTACGTGACGACAATCCGGAAGGCCCGCTGCAAATGCAGATCACCTCGCTGGACTACTCGTCGTATGTCGGCAAGATCGGCATTGGCCGCGTCAACCGCGGTACCGTCAAAGTCGGTCAAGACGTGCTGGTCATCAATGGCCCAGGCGCGACCCCGATCAAGGGCCGCATCAACCAGGTGCTGAACTTCAAGGGCCTGGAGCGCGTGCTGGTGGACGAAGCCGTCGCCGGCGACATCTGCCTGATCAACGGTATCGACGAAATCGGCATCGGTTCGACCCTGTGCGCCGTGGACACCCCGGAAGCGCTGCCGATGCTGACCGTCGACGAGCCGACCCTGACCATGAACTTCATGGTCAACAACTCGCCGCTGGCTGGCCGCGAAGGCAAGTTCGTGACCTCGCGTCAACTGCGTGACCGTCTGGAAAAAGAATTGAAAGCCAACGTCGCTCTGCGCGTGGCGCCAACCGACGACGACACGATCTTCGAAGTGTCGGGCCGCGGCGAGCTGCACCTGACGATTCTGATCGAAAACATGCGCCGCGAAGGCTTCGAGCTGGCCGTATCGCGTCCGCGCGTGGTCTTCAAGATGGTCGATGGCGTGCGCCACGAGCCGTTTGAAAACCTGTCGGTCGACGTGGAAGAAGCCAACCAGGGCGGCGTCATGGAAGAACTGGGCCGTCGTCGCGGCGACCTGCAAAACATGGAATCGGATGGCAAGGGCCGCGTGCGTCTCGAGTACCTGATCCCGGCGCGTGGCCTGATCGGCTTCCAGGGCGAATTCATGACCCTGACCCGCGGCACCGGCCTGATGAGCCACGTATTCCATGAATACGCGCCAGTCGACAACACCCGTGGCGAAATGGCTGGCCGTCGCAACGGCGTGCTGATCTCGCAAGACGACGGCGCCGCTGTTGCCTACGCTATCTGGAAACTGCAAGACCGCGGCCGCATGTTCGTGTCGCACAATGACCCGGTCTACGAAGGCATGATCATCGGCATCCACTCGCGCGACAACGACCTGGTCGTCAACCCGATCAAGGGCAAGCAGCTGACCAACGTGCGTTCGTCGGGTACCGACGAAGCGGTGCGCCTGGTGCCGCCTATCCAGATGTCGCTGGAATACGCGGTCGAGTTCATCGAGGACGACGAACTGGTGGAAATCACGCCGAAGTCGATCCGTCTGCGCAAGCGCTTCCTGAAAGAGCACGAGCGTAAAAAAGCGTCGCGCGATTCGTAATCTGTTGTTGTAGAGCATGGCCTGCGGGCCATGCGCTTCCGGCCCGCTGCGCCGCCTTTCCTTCACCGGTGAGGCGCGCAGCGGGTTTGTCATTTGCAGCTCCTGTTTTTGTAGACACCATGACTTCCTCTTCTTTGCCTTCCCGCCGCCTGTCCGTCGCCCCGATGATGGACTGGACCGACCGCCATTGCCGCAAGTTTCACCGCGAAATCACGCGCCACACCTGGCTCTACACCGAGATGGTGACGACGGGCGCGCTCGTGTACGGCGACGTGGAGCGCCACTTGCGCTTCAACGAGGAAGAGCATCCGGTGGCGCTGCAGCTGGGCGGCAGCGACCCGACGGACCTGGCCACCAGCGCGAGGCTGGGCCAGCAGTGGGGCTATGACGAGGTCAACCTGAACTGCGGCTGCCCTTCCGAGCGCGTGCAGAAGGGCGCGTTCGGCGCCTGCCTGATGGCCGAGCCGCAACTGGTGGCCGACTGCGTGAAAGCCATGCGCGACGTGGTCGATATCGACGTCACGGTGAAGCACCGCATCGGCATCGATGACAGCGAATCGTATGACTTCGTGCGCGATTTCGTCGGCACCGTGGCCGACGCCGGCTGCAAGACGTTTATCGTGCATGCGCGCAACGCCATCCTGAAAGGCCTGAGCCCGAAGGAAAACCGCGAAGTGCCGCCCCTGAAATACGATTATGCCTATCGCTTGAAACGCGACTTTCCCCAGTTCGAGTTCATCATCAATGGCGGCATCAAGACCCTGGACGAGATCGATCTGCACCTGCAGCACCTGGACGGCGTGATGCTGGGCCGCGAGGCGTATCACAACCCTTATGTGATGGCGCAGTTCGACCAGCGCTACTATGGCGACGACGCTCCCGTCAAAACGCGCGAACAGGTGCTCGAAGCGATGATTCCCTATATCAGCGCGCAGCTGGAGAAGGAAGCGGGGCGCTTGAAACTGAACAGCGTCACGCGCCACATGCTGGGCTTGATGCAAAACCTGCCCGGCGCGCGCGGCTTCCGCCAGACTTTGTCCGATTCGAAGAAGCTGGCGTCGGGCGACCCGCGCCTGCTGCTGGAAGCGGCGGCGCGCCTGTCGCTGCCCGCGTAATGGAAGACTTCCACGGCCTTGCGCGCCAGCTTGACGGCTACCTGCAAGCCGTCAGCGCGCTCAAGGATGACGGCAGCCTCTTCGCATGCACCTATCTTGGGGCGCTGGCGCCGCAGGCGTCCTTCGGCACCCTGTGCCGCGCGCTGCAGCTGGCGCCGGACGATGTGCGCCTGCAGCCGATCGGGACGGTCGCGTGCAGCGGCGTCCTGTGCACGCCGCGCCAGTGGCTGCTCGAGCGCTTGAATCCGATGAGCGAGGCGGACCGCCAGCCGCTCGACGCGCGCCTGTTCGACGGTTTCGAGCGCGAGCTGGCCGAGTTGCTGGGCGGCGAACCCCGCTGGTATCAACTGGTATCGTCTGGTCAGCGCAGCCTGGCTGGACAATTGGGCGCCATCTGGAGCGTCTTTGTCTTTGGCACAGAGCGTCACGCCTATGTGCTGCATTGCAGCTGGGACCGCTGATTCAACTTGTCTATACCGCCGCCCCTGCGTAGTGGTATTGCCCGCCTTGCCCCTTCCTTTGCCAGCCCCTGAAAAACGATGTCATATGACTATGCCATGTGTTGTAAATGCGCTGTTTCGGCGCACGCCCGCACTGCCATGGGGCATTTCTAAGAGGCAAGAATCGGCGTTGTTGTCATTTCCCCGAAGAAAGTTAATCAGCCATTTATTCAGGTACTTATTGCTTGCTTTGAGGCAAAATTTACACCTATAATTGATTATAGACAAATATTTCTCATATGAATGTTTGATGTTGATCTCACATCAACGGTGTCAAACTTTCAGTATGTGGAACAAATTTGCATTCGCAGTCACTGGCGTTTTCAGGGCTGTAGTGGATCAGGAAGTACCCCAGGCTGCGTGCGGCCGGATACCGCCAGCATACCAATGGCTAAGGGCGGATACCGGTGTTGCGCAGCCTTCGTCTTGTCGTGCCGGGCAAAATCCTTATCAATAGTTTCATTTACGAAGAGCCGAAATGAATTTAGCAAAAATGAAGGTTGGTACCCGCCTGGGCCTGGGTTTCGCCCTGGTACTGGTTCTGCTGGTGGCCGTGACCGTCCTCGGCATCGCGCGCATGGCGCAAATCCAGGAACGTCTCGATCACGTGATCAATGTCAACAACGTCGTCACCCGCCTGGTGATCGACATGCGTGGCAACGTCAGCGACCGCATCACCTCGCTGCGCATCCTGACCCTGATGACCGACGCGAGCGATATGGAGCCGGAAATGGCGCGTATCAAGACGCAAACGGCGACCTATCAGGAAACGCAGAAGAAGCTCGAAGAGAAATTCGCCGTCGAGTCGACTCCTGAAGAAAAAGCCTTGCTGACCTCGATCAAGGAATATGAAGCGGCCGCCATGCCGGCCATCGCCAAGGCCTCGGCCCTGTGGATGGCCAACGATGCGGAAGGCGCCACGCGCGTGATGATCAAGGAAATCCGTCCGGTACAGAAAAAATGGATGGAGGCGCTGGAGCAGCTGGCCGTGCTGGAAGACAAGCTCAATGAGCAGATGCAATCGGATGCCCGCAAGGCCTTCGACAGCGCGCGCCTGTTCATGATCATCCTCGGCGTACTGGCCGTGGCGATGGGCGTGGCGGCGGCACTGGTGATCACCCGCGGCCTGCTGAAACAGCTGGGCGGCGAGCCGGACTACACGGCATCGATCGCCGGCAGCATCGCCAATGGCGACCTGTCGATCGGCATCCACACCCAGCCTTCCGATACGTCCAGCCTGCTGGCGGAAATGAAGGAAATGCGCAACAGCCTGGTGGGCATCGTCGGCCAGGTGCGCGTCGGTACGGAAACCATCGGCACGGCGTCGCGCGAGATCGCCGACGGCAATATCGACCTGTCGTCGCGCACGGAAATGCAGGCCAGCGCGCTGGAAAAAACGGCGTCGGCCATGGAAGAGCTGACCTCGACAGTGAAACAGAATGCGGACAATGCGCGCGAAGCCAACAAGCTGGCCGCCACGGCCTCGGACGTGGCCCTGAAGGGCGGCTCCGTGGTGTCGCAAGTGGTTGACACCATGAGCTCGATCAATGAGTCGGCGAAGAAAATTGTCGACATCATCGGCGTCATCGATGGCATCGCCTTCCAGACCAACATCCTGGCGCTGAACGCGGCCGTGGAAGCGGCACGTGCCGGCGAGCAAGGCCGCGGCTTTGCCGTGGTGGCGTCGGAAGTGCGCAACCTGGCCCAGCGTTCCGCTGGCGCGGCGAAGGAAATCAAGATCCTCATCGACGATTCGGCCGAGAAGACGGAACGCGGCACGCGCCTGGTGGGCCAGGCCGGCGTGACGATGGGCGAAGTGGTCGACAGCGTGCGCCGCGTGACCGACATCATGAGCGAGATCGCCAGTGCCAGCCAGGAACAAAGCGCCGGCATCGAACAAGTCAACCTGTCGATCATCGAGATGGATGGCATGACGCAGCAGAATGCGGCCCTGGTGGAACAGGCGGCCGCCGCGGCGCAAAGCTTGCAGGACCAGGCGGCCGAACTGGCCCACGTGGTCAGCATCTTCAAACTGGTCGAAGGCGAAGAGAAACCGGCAGCGTATGTGCCGGCTCCCGTGGCCAGCACCCCCGTGGCCGCGCGCAAGCCGGCGCCGGCCTTGCGCCCGGTGAAGTCGCTGACGCGCAAGACGGAAGCAGCCGCTCCCGTGGCCGCTCCTGCGCCACGCAAGGCGGCAGGCGCCGGCAGCAATGACGATTGGGAAGAGTTTTAAGCGCGGCCAACAGCGCACAGGAAATTGTAATTACCGTATCTGATAATCATGGGGAAGCACATGTTTGAGAATAAGCGTTTGATGAGTGTTGCAGCAGCCTTGCTGGTGTCCGTTTCTTCTGCGGCCTTCGCTGCCGAGGTGCCGGCGTCGTTCGATGCCAAGAACTGCAAGGCCGACTATCCGAAAGCCTCGCTGATGAACGAAGAGCAGGGCACCGTGTCGATGTCCTTCCTGGTCAATGCCGATGGTAGCGTTGCCGATTCGAAAGTCGAGAAGAGCAGCGGCTTCAAGAACCTGGACAAGGCCGCCATCAAGGCCCTGTCCGCGTGCAAGTTCAAGCCGGGCACCAAGGATGGCGCCGCGGCGCAAACCTGGACCAAGGTCGACTACGCCTGGAAGCTGGACTGATCCAGGTCGCGCCGGGAGCCTGGCTCCCGGCATGAGCTCTCCGCTACGGGCGGCGCCTGCAAGGGTGCCGCCCGTACTGTTATGTGCGCCAGCCAACGGCACTGTCGCCGCCGATTCTGTTACCCTCGAAACATACCTTCGGGATCTCCCACCACAAGAGGCCTACCATGCAGCGCATCCTGACACTTTCCTTCCTGGCCGCCACCGGCTTGCTGCTTTCCGCCTGCGCATCGCTGGGCACGCCCGTGGGCTTGCAGGCGGGGCAGACCGTCGCCGTCGTCAATAGCCTGAGCTGGGACAATCCCCTGACGGGCAAGCGCGACGGCGTGCGCACCAGTTGGCCCATCAAGGATGGCAAGATCGCCCCTGAATATTTTCCGCTGGCGCAGCTGAAGCAATGCGAGGCGGGCGGCAAGGCTTGCGCCTGGGGCGTGCTGCGGGCGCAGCGCGGCGCGCCCACTTTGCACTATGTGGATGGGGGCGTGGACCTGGCCGTGAGCGTATCGATGGACGTGGCGCGGCGCCAGGATGCGCGCCAGGGCGAGACGCAGACGGCGATGGCGATTCCGCAGGACGTGGCCGCGCTGGCTGGCCGGCAACAGGTGCGGCCCGACTGGAAATTGAAGTATGGCAAGGTCGAACAGGTCGAGCTCGATTACGGCGTGCGCTACCAGGTGTGCGTGCAGCGTTACGATGCGGCCGGCAAGGCCATCGATGCGTGCGCGATTCCATTTATCTGAGGAAACATGCCGCGCACGCCGCTTGTGGCTGCTTTGCGACACTGCATGTTGCGGCGTGCGTCGGGGTGTAACAATAGGTAAAAGCGCAGCAAAGCTCGGCGTAATTTCTTATAGTACTTAATTAAGGTAGTGCATAGAATTGGTACTCAAGGAGAATGGCAATGAAAACCCTGTTGGCAGTAATGTCGCTGGCCGCCCTGGGTGGCTGCGCCGTGGCGCCGCCCGGTCCCGCGTATTACGGTTCGCGCGCGCCACAGGGGGCCTACAATCCCTATGAATGGCATACGGTCTCTTCCGAGCCGGTGCAGTCGGGGCGCGTGATGAGCGCGCCGCGCGTGGAATACACGAATGAACCCGTGTATGTGCAGCAGCCTGTGTACGTGCAGCAGCCCGTGTATGTGCCGGCGCCCGTGTACGCGCCGCAACCGTATTATTACAATCCACCCGTATCGATCGGGCTGGACTTCGTGTTTGGCTTTGGGCGCTACGGTGGACACCGTGGCGGCTGGGGCGGGCATGGACGCTACCACGGCCGCCGCTAGACGCCGGAGATGGGTCAACTGGCGTGAGAATGCGCGCCGTGCTTCGTGACATGCGAAGCCCGGCGCGCATCGTCATTGGCGCGCGGCGCCGGGGTGCGGAATCAGTGGAACTCAGTGGAAGTAGACCGAACCCTGGTGCAGCACGTCCGCCGAGCACAGGATGTACATCGCCGCCGCTGCCAGACCTATTTGCAAGGCGCCAAAGCTGATCGGGATGAGGCGGGACATGTCGTACTCCTGAGTAGTATGCGGTGTGGTCAGGCTTTCATCTTAGGTTGAATTAATGCTTTTGGGCATCGGATGAATGTCCGCCACGATGTAGGACAACACCTCGTGCCTGGGGTGCCGCCTCGCTCTCCCGCCGCTTAGCGGTTTTTCCAGCGCACCACCGGCTCTTCCGGCGCCGTGTCCGGCACGTTCGAGATCGCCAGCCACTGCGTCAGCCGTTCCGGGTGCTTGAGACTGATGCCCATGCCATCGATGATGCCGACCTGTTCCAGCATGCGCGCATCGATTTTCGCCTTCGACACCGTGGGCGCGCCCATGACCATGCGGTCATACGCCTTGCGCGCCTTGTGTTCCCACTTGTGCAGATTGCTTTCGTCGAAGCGGTTCGCTTCGAAATACACGGTCAGGGTGCCGTC
The DNA here is from genome assembly GCF_018682595.1 of Janthinobacterium sp. JC611. Classification (NCBI taxonomy): domain Bacteria; kingdom Pseudomonadati; phylum Pseudomonadota; class Betaproteobacteria; order Burkholderiales; family Oxalobacteraceae; genus Janthinobacterium; species Janthinobacterium sp. JC611. Next base: position 10,342 of record NZ_JAFLJN010000002.1, on the reverse strand, counting down.
GAGGTTGCCGAAGCCGACAATGCCCGCGCCCTTGCGGATGGTGGTGGTGTTGTCGATGTCAAATTCCGCCGTGGGCACGAAAATGCCGGCGCGGCCGTCGATGTCGGGACGTCCCACGGGGGTTTCTTTGCCGTAGGAACTCGTTTCGGTGATGTTTTTTTCTGCGGACATGGTGCGTGTGTGGTGGCCGTGCCGGGAGCGCAAGCGGGCCCGGCGGCGCCAGTCATCCTGTTCAAAAAATGCGTGCTGATGATCAGGGCGGGGTAGGGGCCCTGGCGGAGCGATGCTTGGCATTGCTTGATACCCCACTATTGTAGCGCCAATTTAATTCTTCTTGGCAACATTTCCCAATCTAATCCACCCGCTTGTCCATGAGAAACATCGTTCCGCCTAGCGTGCACTGCAACCCACTTAAAATGCCAGGCGGCCCTGCAGGTAGAGCATGCGTGGCGCACCCACCATCTTGCCCAGGTTGCCGTCCGAGGTGCGCGTGAAGTAGCGCTTGTCGGCGAGGTTGTTGACGCCGGCGACCAGCTCCAGGCCGTTCTGGCCCGGCACTTTCCATTTCACTTGCGTGTTCCAGGTGCGGAAGCCCGGAATCACGCCCAGGTTGCCGGCTGCGTTTTCCGCCACGGTGTTGGTTTCATCGGCGAACTGGCGGCTCTGGTGGCTGCTCGACAGGTCGAAGCCCCAGGCGCCCAGCTGGTAGTGGGCGCCGACGGTGTCCGTGGTGCGTGAATAGAAGGGTACGTCATTGCCCGCGTTCGCGCCATCCTGCAAGGTCGCCTTGGTGTAAGTGTAGGTGGCGTAGGCGTGCAAGCCGGCCAGCGGGCCGGATTGGTCGAAATGGTAGTCGATGGCCGATTCCAGACCCCGGTGATGCGTGGCGCCCACGTTGTAGAAGACGGCGTTCTCGCCGCTGCCGACGGACTGGATCTGGTTGTCGAACTTGATGTTGAACAAGGTTGCTTCGGCCGCCAGCTGGCCGCTCTTCCAGCGCGCGCCCAGCTCGGCGGTTTTTGCCAGTTCCGGCTGCAGCGCGTTCTTGCTTGACTGCGCATTGAGCTGCGTATTTTGCACGGCGCCAAACGAGCTGTTGTAGTTGCCGAACAGGGTGACGTTGTTGTTGAGCAAGTAAGCCACGTTCAGCGAAGGCAGAGCCTTGTTGTTGAGCAACTCGATTTGTTGGTCGGTCGGCAAGTGGTTGTAGCGCACCGTCTTGATGTGCTCGTAGCGCACGCCGGGCGTGATGCGCCATGCGTCGATGGCGATCTTGTCGTCGATATACACGGCCTGGGCATCGGTGGCATTGTCGGCGTAGCGCGTCGGCGCCTGCCGCACGCCGCTGGCGATGACCACGTTGTAGATGGCCTCGTCGGCCCGTTCGGCCAGGTAGCGGTAGCCGACGGTGACGTCCTGCGATACCTTGCCGGTAATAAAACGCTGCGTATAGCGCGGCTCGATGGCCATCGTTTCATAGTTGCGCGGCTGATGCCCCAGGCCTTTCAGATTGGCGCTGATCAAGGTGCTTTCGCGCGAGCTCTTGTTGTAATAGGCGCGCACCTCGAATTCCTGCGTGCCGGAAATGGCATTCAGGTAGCCGATGTCGAAGGCCTTGCGCTCGCCGCTCCAGAAGTCGGTCGGGCGCGTGTTCTGGAACGGGTCCTGCTTGTATTGCGCGGCGGTCAGGCCACCCGGTGTGCGCGACGTCACGTCGTAGTAGGACAGCTTGCCGTACACCTCGGCTGTCGGGCTCAGGTCGTAGCGGAATTTGAGGGCGAAGTCGTTGACCTTCTCGTCGCTGCCGACGCGCCAGTCGCTGCCGCGGATGCCCGAATACAGCACCGCCAGGCCCAGGCCACTGTCGAGCTGGGTGCCGGCGAAGACGCTGGCCTGCGTGTTGTGGCCCACTTCGCTGTACGAGTTGTAGCGCACGCTGGCGTCGCCCGTGACGCCTGGCGTGGTGGGCACGCGGCGCGTCTTGAAGTTGATGATGCCGCCCACGTTTTGCGGGCCGAAGCGCACGGCGCCGCCGCCGCGCACCACGTCGACCGTCTCGACATTGGCCAGGCTGACGGGTGCGAACGACAGTTGCGGCTGGCCATAGGGCGCGACCGACATCGGGATGCCATCGAGCAAGACCGTGCTGCGCGGCGAATAGCGCCCGGCCAGGCCGCGCACGCCGATATTCAGGGAGATGGCGCTGCCGGCGCTGCCCGAGTTGTCGCTGATCTGCACGCCGGGAATGCGGCGCATCACGTCGCTGAGGCTGGACGCGCCCGCGTTGTCGATATCGTCCTTTTGCACCACCGTGCGGGCGCCCGCGAAATTCTTCGTGCTGGCGGCCATGCTGGTGCCCAGCAGGTTGCTGCTGACCTGGATGGATTCCAGGATGGGGCCGGCGTTATCGGCCGTGTTGGGCGCACTGGCTTCCTGTGCCTGCACGGCAAGTGGAGCGCCCAGGCAGGCGAGGGCGATGGCCAGCGCGCACGGGCGCAGCGACAAGGACAGTGGGGAAGGTGTGGCGGCCATGCATGGATCTCCGTAATGACGATGGTTGCGCGGGCAATCGGGCGGCGCGACAACATCGTGGCGTGGACATCCGGCGCAAGGGGATAAGAATGATAATGATTCTCATTTTATCCGTCAATTGCGAACACTGCGTAGTGCCGGCTTTGCTTGTGAGAAGCAGGCAAGTGTTGCTGACACGGTACAGCGGGCGACTTCGATTGCCGCTTGGCACCATTGCTCGGGTGCGGCGGCATTCTGCGTGCTTCTTGTATACTCCCGTTTTTGCAGCCGTCAGACGTGAACGTACAATGAGCCAGACAACTGAAACGACACCAGGCAATCCCCCCGTGGAACGCCGCCAGGGCGGCCAGCCGGCACGTGCTGCGCGCAAACTCAATCTGCTGGTGGTCGACGACAACCAGGAAGTGGGCGAATCGCTGGCCATGCTGCTCGAAGCGCTGGGCCACCATGCGGTGGTGGTGCGCAATTGGCAGATGGCCGTCGAGCAAGTCAAGCTATGCGTGCCCGACGCCGTCTACCTCGATATCGAGATGCCCGGCATCAGCGGCATCGAAATCGGCCGCCGCCTGCACCACAATCCCGAAACGGCCAACGCCGTGCTGATCGCCGTCACCGGCCACAGCCTGCCCATGTACATGGACGACGCGCTGGCCGTCGGCTTCCGCCACTTTCTCGTCAAACCCGTGCGGCTGGAAGACCTGGCGACGACGGTGCAGTCGGTGCTGGCGGGGTAGGGTTTCGCGTCATCAAGCACCGCCTGGCGAGCCTTTGCTTACCTGCCTGGGTTAAGCTGCCCCGCTTGCACGAAAGCACTCTGTCCCGCAGGTGCCGGGATTGTCTCCCTATGCTGTGCGCAAGCATAAGCACGTCCTCCGCGTCGAGTGTTTCTCGTTGCGTTCGCACAATTCTTGTTCTTAACGTGTTGCTATTGGCTCCATGCGATTCTGGTGCCGTGAGCAAGCTGGCCAAACTTGGTGTACGAATAGCGGGGATTTTTGGAAGTTGACATTCATACATATCCAAAAGATCATGCGATAGTTTTATTGCTCGCTGGCAGTGTATTTGCACTGCCGGTGCATTCTCTGATGTTGGTCTTTGAAGGGTGGGTATGAAAATTCTGAAGTGGTTGCTTATTGCTGTGGTGGTGCTTGTTATTGGCGTGCCATCGCTAATGGCTGCAGGTTATTATGTGCGTAACAAGATGGCTGGACCCGATGGCTGGGCGAAGGACGATGCCCTCAAGGCATTGAAGGCGAAAATGAAAGATCCCGATTCGACGGTGATCCGCTCCTCGTATCTCGTTCACAAGCGCAAGGATAGCGAAACGATGGAAATCATCGTGTGCGGTATCGTTGACGGCAAGAATGGCTTCGGGGCATATACCGGCGGCACGCGTTTTGTTTCCGTCAGTGCCGATAATGAAAAGCTCAACACCTTTGACACGTATATTGTCGAGATGGATGAGGCCAGCATGCAGGACAAAGAGGCGTCAAGAAAAGGGATTTCCCTGACTTCGTTCGAGGAAGTGTACTGGAATGGTTATTGTGTCGATGCGCAGCACCCTGCGCTGGTGGCGAAATCGTAAAATCCGGTGACCCTGTGCGGGCTTACGGGCAGTCTCGGCTGCCTGTCATTAACATGTGCAATGATGCTCGCAATGAATTATCCTGAAAACAAAAAAGGGTCACAAGCCGAAGCATGTAACCCTTTTTATTTACCACTAATTCTGTGGGGTGGCTGATGGGGCTCGAACCCACGACAACAGGAATCACAATCCTGGACTCTACCAACTGAGCTACAGCCACCACTGTCTTACTTGCCTGTTTAGCTGTTTTGCTGAACAGGTGCCGAATTATACAAAGAACTCGGCAAAGTGGCAAATCTAAATGCAGTCTTTTTTAAAGAATCGAAAGATTGCTTGAAAACGGCTGTTTTCGCTCATACGGACAGGTGTTCCACGGGCGGGTGCAAGTCCAGCAAACCGGCGAAGGCTTTCGCCAGGGACTCGACTTTGGCCGTCGTGTAGCCTTGCAGCCGCGGCGCGTCGTTGCTGATGCGGCGCAAGCCGGCGGCATCGAGCAAACGGGCCAGCTGGCGCGCCACGGCGTCGCCCGTGTCCACCAGGGTGATCGTTTCCTGCGTATGCGCGCGCACCGTGCGGGTGATGGCGTCCTGCACGAAGGGGTAGTGCGTGCAGCCGAGCACCAGGGTGTCGACGCCTTGTTCCAGCATGGGGGCGATGTAGCGTTCCAGCATGGTGCTGGTGGCGTCCTGCGGATCGGTGCCCAGCTCGCACTGCTCGATGCGGTCGGCCAGGCCGATGCACGGCTGCAAGATGAACGTGGCGCCCGTGGCGGCGCTTACCTGCTCGCGCAGGGCCAGCAGCTTGTCGCCGCGCAAGGCGCGTTCCGTGGCCAGCACGGCGATCTTGCCGTTGCGGCTGATACTTGCCGCCGGTTTCAAGCCCGGCTCGACGCCGACGATGGGCAGGTCGGGATAGCGCGCGCGCAGCGCCTTGATGGCGGCGATGGTGGCCGTGTTGCACGCCACCACCAGCGCCTTCGCGCCTTGCTGCAACAAGAAGGCGGTGATCGCCAGCGAACGGTCGACCACTTGCTGTTCCGTCTTGTCGCCATACGGGGCGTAGCCGGAATCGGCAAAGTACATCAGGTCTTCCTGCGGCAGCTGCGCGCGGATATGGCGCAGCACCGACAGGCCGCCCACGCCGGAGTCAAAGATGCCGATGGGCGCGTCCGGGCGGGCAGTGCTTGCAATAGAAGTCATATAAAGCCGAAGTAGATAAAAAAACGCCGCGCTGATGTGGCCGCGCGGCGTTCATGGTAGAGCCTGTTTAAGCAACCGTCACGGGAATCTTGCTGACGCTATTGAGTTGCTCGATCTTCGCCTGCCACTCTTTCGGACCCGTGTTGTGCACCGAGGTGCCTTTCGAGTCCACGGCCACCGTCACCGGCATGTCGACGACGTCGAATTCGTAGATCGCTTCCATGCCCATGTCGGCAAAGCCCAGCACTTTCGCGCCCTTGATGGCTTTCGACACCAGGTAGGCGGAACCGCCCACGGCCATCAGGTAGGCCGACTGGTGCTTCTGGATCGATTCGATGGCGACCGGGCCGCGCTCGGCCTTGCCGATCATGGCGATCAGGCCCGTCTTTTCCAGCATCATGTCGGTGAACTTGTCCATGCGCGTGGCGGTCGTCGGACCGGCCGGGCCGACCACTTCGTCACGCACCGGGTCGACCGGGCCGACGTAATAGATCACGCGGTTCTTGAAGTCGACCGGCAACTCTTCGCCACGGGCCAGCATGTCCTGGATGCGCTTGTGCGCCGCGTCGCGGCCCGTCAGCATCTTGCCGTTCAACAGCAAGGTCTGGCCCGGCGTCCACGAAGCGACTTCTTCCTTCGTCAGGGTGTTCAGGTCGACGCGCCTGGATTTTTCCGTGTCTGGCGTCCAGTGCACTTCCGGCCACGACGACAGCGATGGCGGCGTCATGTAGGCGGGGCCCGAGCCGTCCAGCACGAAGTGGCCGTGGCGCGTGGCGGCGCAGTTCGGGATCATGGCGACCGGCTTCGAGGCGGCGTGCGTCGGGTGCATCATGATTTTCACGTCGAGCACGGTCGTCAGGCCGCCCAGGCCTTGCGCGCCGATGCCCAGCGAGTTGATCTTGTCGCACAGCTCGATACGCAGTTCTTCCAGCTTGTTCTGCGGGCCGCGTTGTTTCAGCTCAAACATGTCGATGTCTTCCATCAACACCTCTTTTGCCATCAGCATGGCTTTTTCGGCCGTGCCGCCGATGCCGATGCCCAGCATGCCCGGCGGGCACCAGCCGGCGCCCATGGTCGGCACGGTCTTCATGACCCAGTCCACCAGCGAGTCGGACGGGTTCATCATGATCATCTTCGACTTGTTTTCCGAGCCGCCGCCCTTGGCAGCGACTTTCACGTCGACGGTATTGCCTTCGACCAGTTCCATGTGCACGACGGCTGGCGTGTTGTCCTTGGTGTTCTTGCGGTCGAAATGCGGATCGGCCACGATGGAGGCGCGCAGCTTGTTGTCGTCGAAGTTGTACGCGCGGCGCACGCCTTCGTTGACGGCGTCGGTGACGGTGCCGCTGAAACCTTCGAAGCGCACGCCCATGCCGATTTTCAGGAAGACATTGACGATGCCCGTGTCCTGGCAGATCGGACGCTTGCCTTCCGCGCACATGCGCGAATTGGTCAGGATTTGCGCGATCGCATCTTTTGCCGCCGGGCTTTGCTCGGCCGCGTAGGCGCGCGCCAGGTGCTCGATGTAATCAGCAGGGTGGTAGTAGCTAATGTACTGCAACGCTGCGGCGACGGATTCGATCAGGTCTTCTTGCTTTATGACAGTCATGGTGTTCTCGCGGTGGATAAGAAGGGTAGGACTCTTTGCTGAAAGCCCATGGCCGCCGCTGGCAGCCATGGGCTTTTTTTTAATGTGGTGCTCTGGCCTGGTTTTGCGTCACGGTCATGATGCGGTCCGTGTACGCAATCGCCATCGCCGACAGGATGAAGACCATGTGGATCACCGTTTGCGCGATGATCACTTCGATCTTGTACGAGTTGGCGTTGATGAAGGTCTTCAGCAGGTGGATGGACGAGATGCCGATGATGGCCATCGCCAGTTTCGTCTTCAGCACGGACGCATTCACATGCGACAGCCATTCCGGCTGGTCCGGGTGGTCATCGAGGTGCATGCGCGACACAAACGTTTCGTAGCCGCCGATGATGACCATGATCAACAGATTCGAGATCATGACCACGTCGATCAAGCCCAGCACCACCAGCATGATGGTCGCTTCATTGAGCTTGGTCGGCAGGGCGCCGCCTGGTACGGCCACGGCCGTCAAGACGTGCTGCAGGGCCGCGTCATTGCCGAACACGGCGCCGATCAGGTCCGACAGTTCCACCCAGAAGTGAAATACATAAACGCATTGCGCGAGGATCAGGCCCAGGTACAGCGGCAGCTGCAGCCAGCGCGACATGAAGATGAAGGCGGACAGGGGATGCAGTTTGCTATGTGAGGGCTTTTGTGAGTGGTCGATCATCTGGAGTTTCCTGGGGGTAAATACCAATTTTTGGTATGCCCGACATTTTACACTTGCTGCTGATCACTGCGCATGCCCTCGATCCGGATTCTTGGCCTTGATGAAACACAAAGCGACGTCAACTAATTGACTTGCTCTCAGTTTTTCCATCCAGAATGCTGGGCGGCGTACGCTTGACGCCCATCGCCTGTGGCGATTATGGTTAGAATTGATCGGGGAAAACGCCGACTGTAAGGCGTCCGTAAGACAGCAGGAATATTGTGTTAGCAAACAATTACTACACTGGAGACTAGCATGGCCGGTACAGAGAACCAAGGGCAGGGCACACAGCAGCAGGGACCAGAAGAGTCGCGCATATTTGAACCGTCGGCGGCGTTTGCCGCACAGGCAACGATTTCCGGCATGGACGCCTACCGCGCCATGGTGGCCGATGCCGAACGCGACTACGAAGGCTTCTGGGCCAGGCTGGCGCGCGAAAACCTGAGCTGGAAAAAGCCGTTTACCCGCACCCTGAACGAAGACAACGCCCCATTCTACAAATGGTTCGAAGACGGCCAGCTGAACGTGTCGTACAACTGCCTGGACCGCAACATCGAAAACGGCCTGGGCGACAAGACGGCCATCATCTTCGAAGCGGACGACGGCACCGTCACCAAGGCAAGCTATAAAGAGCTGCATGAAAAAGTCTGCAAGTTCGCCAACGGCCTGAAATCCAAGGGTATCGCCAAGGGCGACCGCGTCATCATCTACATGTCGATGTCCGTCGAAGGCGTGGCCGCCATGCAAGCCTGCGCGCGCATCGGCGCCACCCACTCGGTCGTCTTCGGCGGCTTCTCGGCGAAATCCCTGCAGGAACGCATCATCGACGCGGGCGCCGTGGCCGTCATCACGGGCGACGAGCAATTGCGCGGCGGCAAAAAGCTGCCGTTGAAATCCATCGTCGACGAAGCGCTGGCGCTGGGCGGCTGCGATTGCGTGAAAAACGTCATCGTCTACAAACGCACGGGCAGCGACTTGCCGATGGTGGCCGGCCGCGACACGTGGTTGCACGAGCTGGTCGAAGGCCAGAGCGCGCAATGCGAGCCGGAATGGGTCGATGCCGAGCATCCATTGTTCATCTTGTATACCTCCGGTTCGACGGGCACGCCGAAGGGCGTGCAGCACTCGAGCGGCGGCTACCTGCTGTGGGCCGCGCTGACGATGAAATGGAGCTTTGACATCAAACCGAACGACGTGTTCTGGTGCACGGCCGACATCGGCTGGGTGACGGGCCACAGCTACATCGCGTATGGCCCGATGGCCGTAGGCGCCACGCAAGTGGTGTTCGAAGGCATCCCGACCTACCCGAACGCGGGCCGTTTCTGGGAAACCATCAAGAAGCACAACGTCAGCATCTTCTACACGGCGCCAACGGCCATCCGTTCGCTGATCAAGGCGGCCGACGTGGACCCGAAAGTCCACCCAAGCAACTACGACCTGACCAGCTTGCGCCTGCTGGGCACGGTCGGCGAGCCGATCAATCCAGAAGCGTGGATGTGGTACTACAAGCACATCGGCGGCGAGAAGTGCCCGATCGTCGATACCTTCTGGCAAACGGAGACAGGCGGCCACATGATCACCCCGCTGCCGGGCGCCACGCCGATGGTCCCCGGTTCCTGCACCCTGCCATTGCCAGGCATCATGGCCGCCATCGTCGACGAAGCGGGCCAGGACGTGCCGAACGGCCAGGGAGGCATTCTGGTGGTGAAGCGCCCATGGCCATCGATGATCCGCACGATCTGGAACAATCCGGACCGTTTCAAGTCCAGCTATTTCCCGGAAGAGCTGGGCGGCAAGATGTACCTGGCAGGCGACGGCGCCATCCGCAACAAGGAAACGGGCTACTTCACCATCACGGGCCGCATCGATGACGTCTTGAACGTGTCGGGCCACCGCATGGGCACGATGGAAATCGAATCGGCGCTGGTGGCCAACCCGCTGGTGGCCGAGGCGGCCGTGGTGGGCCGACCGGACGACACGACGGGCGAATCGATCTGCGCCTTCGTGGTGCTCAAGCAAACGCGTCCGACAGGCGAGGAAGCGAAGAAGCTGGCGCTGGAGCTGCGCAACTGGGTCGGCAAGGAAATCGGCCCGATCGCCAAGCCGAAGGAAATCCGCTTCGGCGACAACCTGCCCAAAACCCGCTCCGGCAAAATCATGCGCCGCCTGCTGCGCGTGCTGGCCAAGGGCGAGACGATCACGCAAGACGTCTCGACCCTGGAAAACCCGGCCATCCTGGAGCAGTTGAAGGAAGCGTCGTAATGGAAGGTCGGTCCCTGCGGGGGCCGACCATGGCCTCGGTTGGGCTGCCGCTTGCCGCTGTGCGCTTTAACTTTTACCCCACGGTAAATAACTTTGGCAGTCCGTAGAATCTTTGCTATAATCTGCGGCTTCGCGACAAGCGAGAAATAGTACGCAATGCGAGCAAGTAGACGCATTGCCTGCAGGAGAGGTGGATGAGTGGTTGAAGTCGCACGCCTGGAAAGCGTGTATAGGTTCATAGCCTATCGGGGGTTCGAATCCCCCTCTCTCCGCCACAGACGAAAAAGAAAAAGCTACCCTCGGGTAGCTTTTTTTTCGTCTGTACGCGGAGAGAAGCACGCCCCCTGCGGGGCGTGCGCGGGGGATTCGAAGGGTCGGGCCTACCGGCCCGGCCCTCTCCGAATCGACCAACTGCTGCCGCT
>NZ_JAFLJN010000023.1:0-121048 GCF_018682595.1 Janthinobacterium sp. JC611 | reverse complement strand
CCGGCGCCGGCGCGCAGGTAGCCGTGGAAGCCTTCGGCGTCGGATGGGTACATGGGGTCGGCCATGGCGGAAGCGCTGGCGATGGCCAGGAGCAGGGCAGGCAAGGTTTTCAGTGCAGTGCGATTCATGCGGTCTCCAGAAAGATGTAGGTGGTAGCGGTGGCGCCCCGGGGGACTGTCACCGCACACGGTCTAATGCCGAAAACCAAGTCTAGCAGCGCTTTTTTAACCACCCTGATACAAAACGTGCAAGTGCCGATACTTTCTTTCAGAGTGTTGTTTTTGCCACATATCGATACTCTGGTGCATAGCTGGCTTGCAAAAGAGTATCGAATTGCGGTTTTGGAGTATCAGAAAGTATCAAAGTCCGGTGCTACATTGTGGTCGTGGTGCCAAGTAATCCGGCATGACCAACGACAAAAACACTGGAGACACACAATGAAACGTTCCGCCATTGCCGCGCTGTGCGCCGGCGCCTTTTGCTTCAGCTCGCCCGCTTTTTCCGCCACCGACCTGGTCATCGCCACCGTCAACAACGGCCACATGATCGAAATGCAAAAGCTCGGCAAGTTCTTCGAGCAAGCCAATCCCGACATCAAGCTCAAATGGGTGACCCTGGAAGAAGGCGTCTTGCGCCAGCGCATGACCACCGATATCGCCACCAAGGGGGGCCAGTTCGACGTGATGACCATCGGCCTGTATGAAACGCCCATCTGGGGCAAGAAAAACTGGCTGATTCCCATCAAGCCGGACGCCAGATACGATATCGACGACTTGCTGCCGGCCATACGCGAAGGCCTGTCCGGCGATGGCAAGCTGTACGCGTCGCCGTTCTACGGCGAAAGCTCGATGATCATGTACCGCAGCGACCTGGTGAAAAAAGCGGGCGTGACGATCGAGGACCGTCCTTCCTGGAACCAGCTGCGCGACGTGGCGGCCAAGCTGCACGATCCGGCCAACGGCGTGTATGGCATCTGCCTGCGCGGCAAGCCGGGCTGGGGCGACAACATGGCGCTGATCACCACCATGGCCAATTCCTATGGCGGCCAGTTGTTCGACATGCAATGGAAGCCGCAATTTACCAGCAAGCCGTGGAAAGACGCGGTCAATATGTATGTCGACCTGATGAAGAAATACGGCCCGCCGGGCGCGGCCGCCAACAGCTTCAATGAAAACCTGGCGCTGTTCAACCAGGGCAAGTGCGGCATCTGGATCGACGCGACGATCGCCGCCTCCTTCATCACCGACCCCAAGCAAAGCAAGGTGGCCGACAAGGTGGCGTTTGCCCAGTCGCCGGTGGGGGGGACGGAGCGGGGCGCCAACTGGCTGTGGATATGGTCGCTGGCCATCCCGTCGAGCTCGAAGCACCCGAATGAGGCGCAACGCTTCATCAACTGGGCCACATCGCCCGACTACGTGAAACTGGTGGCCAAGGAAACGAGCTGGGCCAACGTACCGACGGGCACGCGCAAGTCGACGTATGCGAGCCCCGAGTTCCAGAAAGTGGCGAAATTTGCCGCCGCCGAAGGCAAGGCCCTGGCCACCACGCGCGCCGTGCAAAGCACCTTGCCGCCGTCGCCGTACGTGGGCGTGCAATTCGCATCGATTCCCGAATTCCAGGTGATCGGCGTGGCGGCCGGCCAGCAAATGGCGGCTGCGCTGTTGGGCAAGGTGACGGTGGAGCAGGCGCTGGAATTGTCGCAGCAGACGGCGGAAAGAGAAATGCGCAAAGGCGGCTATTACAAGTAAGAGGATAGCCTGACCAAACCTACTGCGCGTCGCGCTTTGCGGCCGGCGATGCTCACCGGCTCGGCGCCCCCGTACTAAAGTACGGCTGCGCTTCTCGGGCACAAGGGGGCGCCGAGCCTCACTGCCGCTCGCTACGGTTTTGTCAGGCATCTTTGCTGTGCTGTTTGGTTTGTAACACAGGTGATGTGACTGGCCTTGCTATTGCGCTAGATCACTCACCTCACGTCCCAAGAGAATCCTATGAAACGCATTATCCCCCGGACTTTGCTGACGCCGGCCGTGCTTGCCGTCTCCGTCATTTCCGTGATCCCGCTGCTGATCACCCTGTATTACGCGTTCGTGCGCTATTCCATGCTCGATCCGAGCGGCCATCCTTTCCATGGCTTGGCCAATTTCCACTTCTTCTTTACCGATGCCTCGTTCCTGCCGGCCTTGCAGAACACGTTTACCCTGCTGTTTTCCGTCATGCTGGTCACGGTGGTGCTGGGTACGGCGCTGGGCTTGCTGATCAATGAAGCGTTCCCGGGGCGCGCCGTCGTGCGCGTGCTCTTGATTTCGCCCTTCCTCGTCATGCCGGCCGTCAATGCCCTGATGTGGAAAAACATGCTGCTCAATCCGATCTACGGCCTGTTCGCGCAGATCAGCCTGTTCTTTGGCGCCACGCCCGTCGACTGGCTGTCGGCCCACCCCCTGTTTTCCATCATCATGATGGTCTCGTGGCAATGGCTGCCATTCGCCTGCCTGATCTTCATGACGGCCCTGCAATCGATGGACCGGGAACAGCTGGAAGCGGCGCGCATGGATGGCGCCACCTATCTGCAGCAGTTGCGCTACCTCTACATTCCCCACCTGGGCCGCGCCGTCTCGGTGGTGCTGATGATCGAGATGATCTTTTTGCTGTCGATCTTTGCGGAAATCTTTACCACCACGGGCGGCGGTCCCGGCTTCGACACGACCACCATCACCTTCATGATCTATCAGCAGGCACTGCTGTCGTATGACGTGGGAGCGGCCTCGGCCGGCGCCCTGTTCGCCGTGCTCATCGCCAACATCGCCGCCTTCTTCCTGATGCGCGTCATCGGCAAGAACCTGTCGAAATAAGGAGACCTTGATGCATAGCAAACTTCATCTCTATAGCCGCACGGCCGCCGCCTGGCTCTGCGCGCTGCTGCTGTTCTTTCCCATCTTTTGGCTGGGCCTGATGGCCTTCAAGACGGAAGGGCAAGCCATTTCCACGCCGCCGCTGCTGTTCTTCGCGCCCACCTTCGACAGCTTCCGCGAAGTGCTGGCGCGCGACAATTACTTCGGCTACGCGTGGAATTCGCTGTTTACCAGCGTGGTCTCCACCGCCATCGGCCTGCTGATCGCCATCCCGGCCGCCTATTCGATGGCCTTCTTTCCCACGGGCGGCACCATCGGCTTGCTGAAATTCATGCTCAGCTCGCGCTACATGCCCGGCGTGGGCGCCCTGATGCCCATCTATATCTGCTACCAGTATTTCGGCCTGCTCGACACGCGCATCGGCCTGACCATCATGTTCATGTTGATGAACCTGCCCATCATGATCTGGCTGCTGTACACCAGCATGAAGGAACTGCCGCGCGAAATCCTGGAAGCCTCGCGCATGGATGGCGCCACCGTGTGGGATGAATTCCGCCACGTCGTGCTGCCCCTGTCCGTGGGCGGCATCGCCTCCACGGCCCTCGTGTGCATGGTGTGGTCGTGGAATGAATCGTTCTGGTCGCTGAACCTGGGCGCCTCCAACGCGGGCACCCTGGCCTGGCTCATCGCCTCGTATTCGAGCCCGGAAGGCCTGTTCTGGGCCAAATTGTCGGCCGCATCGCTGATGGCGATCGCGCCCATCATGGCGCTGGGCTGGTTCTGCCAGAAGCAGTTAGTCCAGGGGATGACTTTCGGCGCCGTCAAATAATCGATGCCTCCATAAACCTACTGCGCGGCCCAATTTCGGCTCTCCGTTGCTCACTGTGCATCCGCACAGCTCCGCTACTCAAACCGAACTTGAACCGCTCGCTACGGTTTCTGAAAGCATCGAAAAACAAATCAGAATTGAGAAAAATCATGGCTTACCTTCAACTGAGCAATATTGAGAAATTCTTTGGCGAACACCGCGCCATCAAGGGCATCGACCTGGAGATCCAACAGGGCGAGTTCGTCGTCTTCGTGGGACCGTCCGGTTGCGGCAAATCCACCCTGCTGCGCCTGATCGCCGGCCTGGAACCGATCGACGGCGGCAAGCTGTCGCTCGACGGGCGCGACATCACCAACCTGCCATCGTCCAGGCGCGACCTGGCGATGGTGTTCCAGTCGTACGCGCTGTATCCGCACATGACGGTGTTCCAGAACATGTCGTTCGCCCTGAAACTGGCCGGCGTCGATCCGGCCATCATCCGCGAGAAAGTCGACAAGGCGGCCGCCATCCTCGACCTGGGTAAATACCTGGAACGCACGCCGAAGGAACTGTCGGGCGGCCAGCGCCAGCGGGTGGCCATCGGCCGCGCCATCGTGCGCGACCCGAAGGTGTTCCTGTTCGACGAACCGCTGTCCAACCTCGACGCGGCCCTGCGCGTGCAGACGCGCATCGAGATCGCCAAGCTGCACCGCGAACTGGGCGCCACGACGATCTATGTGACGCACGACCAGGTCGAGGCGATGACCCTGGCCGACCGCGTGGTGGTGCTGCGCGACGGGCAGATCGAACAACATGGCTCGCCCCTGGAACTGTACGACCATCCCGCCAACCGCTTCGTCGCGCAATTCATCGGCACGCCCAGCATGAACGTGGTGCCGGCCGATGCGGCGCCGCAGCTGCTGGCGCAGGCGGGCAGCGCGGCGCAGGCCGATGGTTTTGTCGGCATCCGCCCCGAACACGTGCACCTGGGCGCGGCGCAGCCGGGCAGCGTGCCCGTCACCGTCGACCTGGTCGAATCCCTGGGCGTGGAGACGCTGACCTATGTGCGCCTGCCGAACAACGTGCAGGTGGTATCGCGCGGCGCCGAGCGCAGCAGCCTGCAGCCGGGCCAGCAGACGCACCTGACGTTCGAGCCGGGCTTCGTCCACTATTTTGACCGCGCCGGCAAGACCTGTGCGGCGGCGAAAGGAGCGCTGTAATGGACGCCATCGCATTGAACCAGGCGAACTTGGCCAAGCTCGCGGGGAACGTGGCCGTGCCCGCGTATGCGCGCGAGGCGCTCGAACCCGGCATCGTGCATATCGGCGTAGGCGGTTTTTTTCGCGCCCACCAGGCCGTCTACCTCGACGATTTGCTGGCCTTGCCCGGCAATCAACAATGGGGCTATTGCGGCGTGGGCTTGCTGGCGATTGACGCGGCCATGCGCGACGCCATGCGGGCGCAGGATGGCTTGTACACGGTGGTCGAGCGCAGCGCGGCCGGCGACTCGGCGCGCATCATCGGCAGCGTCGGCGCATACCTGTATGCGCCCGACGAGCCGCAAGCCGTGCTGGAAAAGCTGGCCGACCCGGGCACGCGCATCGTCGCGCTGACCATCACCGAGGGTGGCTACTACGTCAACCAGGGCACGGGCGAATTCGACGCGCGACACCCCGACATCGTGCATGAACTGGCACACCCCGAGGCGCCGCGCTGCTCGTTCGGCTACCTGGCCGCGGCGCTGGCCCTGCGCCGCCAGCGGGGCCTGGCGCCGTTTACCATCATGTCCTGCGATAACCTGCAAAACAATGGCGACGTGACGCGCAAGATGCTGCTGGCCTTTGTCGCCCTGCGCGACGTGGACCTGGCGCGCTGGCTGGCCACGCATGGCAGCTTCCCCAACAGCATGGTCGACCGCATCACGCCGGCCACCAGCGATGAACACCGGGCCCTCGTGCGCGACAGTTTTGGCATCGTTGACGCCTGGCCCGTCGTGTGCGAACCGTTCCGCCAGTGGGTCATCGAGGACGAATTCCCGCAGGGCCGGCCGGCCTGGGAAAAGGTGGGCGCGCAGATGACGCACGACGTGCTGCCGTATGAAAAGATGAAGCTGCGCCTCTTGAATGCCAGCCACCAGGCCCTGTGCTACATCGGCATGCAGCTCGGTTACACGTTTGCGCATGAAGCGATGGGTGACCCCGGCATCCGCCGGCTGGTGCGGCGCATGATGGATGACGAGGTCACGCCGCTGCTCGATGCGGTGCAAGGCATCGACCTGGCGCAGTACAAGGATACGCTGATCGAGCGCTTTTCGAATCCGGCCGTGCGCGACCAGCTGGCGCGCATCGGCACGGAAGGCTCGGCGCGCATTCCGAAATTCGTGCTGCCATCCGTGCGCGAAGCGCTGGCCCGGGGTGGCGCCATCACGCTGCTGGCGTTTACCGTGGCGTGCTGGTTCCGCTACCTGGAAGGCCACGACGAGCAGGGGCGCGAGATGCCCTTGAACGATCCGTACGGGGCGCGCCTGCGGGCGCTGGCGCTGCAGGGCGGTGCGGACGCCACGGCGCTGCTGTCCTTGCGCGAACTGTTCGGCGACTTGAGCGACACGCCAGCGTTCACGCAGGCGGTGCGGCAGGCGCTGGCCAGCCTGTATGGGCTGGGCGCGCGCGCGGCGCTGGAACAGAGCGTGGCCTGACGGGGAGGGTGCGCCATGCCAACCTCCTTGCCGCAGATGGAGCTGGAACAGCAGCGCGACGCCACGCCCGGCTTCGAGCCGAAAGGCAGTTTCGGCTTCATCCGCTACCTGGAGCATGGCTATCCGAATGCGCTGGTGCGCTGGCATTATCACGACGAGTACGAACTGCACCTGATCGTCGAGACGAGCGGCAAGGTGTTCGTCGGCGACTACATCGGCCAGTTCACGCCGGGCCACCTGGTGCTGACGGGACCGCGCGTGCCACACAACTGGGTCTCGCTCGACACGCCGCCGGAAGGTGTGGCCTTGCGCGACATGGTGATTCAGTTTGGCCATGCGCCGCTGGCGTCGATGGCCGCGGCCATTCCCGAATTGAAGGATATTTTCCCGCTGCTGCGGCGCGCCCTGCATGGCGTGGAATTTTTCGGCGTCAGCGAACAGTCGCTGCGGCGCTTCCTGCGCATCCGCGACAGCAGCGGCCTGCCGCGCTTCATCGAATTTCTCACCTTGCTGGCGGAGCTGGCGCAGACCAGCGACTACCAGCTGCTGTCGACGGTGCCCATGCAGTCGAGCGACGACGACGTGGCGCTGGCGCGCATCAGTTCCGCCATCAACTTCATCGTGCACAATTACAGCAGCCAGTTTTCGCTGAAACAGCTGGCCGAGCAGGTGGACATGCCCGAGCGGACCTTCTCGCGCTTCTTTCGCCACGCCACGGGCAACAGCTTCACGGACTTCGTCAACCGCCTGCGCATCAACAAGGCGTGCCAGTTGCTGATGGAGACGGAGCGGTACGTGAGCAACATCTGCTACGAGGCGGGATTCAACAACGTGGCCAATTTCAACCGGCGCTTCCTGGAATTGAAGGGCATGACGCCGAAGGAGTTTCGCCAGCAGGCGCTGGGCCGTTTTGGCGCCTGAGGCTTTTTTAAGGTACATTCGATGGCACGGGCGGGGACAGCCTGGGAGAGACGAGCATGGAACACCTGCGGCAGAAAGACGGCGAGCGCAAGGCGCCCGAACTGGAACGCGAAAGCTACGATGGCATCATCAATTACCTGGAACACGGCTATCCCAGCTCGCGCGTGCGCTGGCACTGCCATGAAGAATACGAGCTGCACCTGATCGTCGCCACCAGCGGGCGCTTGTTCGTGGGCGACTATATCGGCGAGTTCTCGCCCGGCCACCTGGTGCTGACGGGCCCGCGCCTGCCGCACAACTGGATTTCCAACGTGATGCCGGAAGGTGGCGTGGCCCTGCGCGACATGATCGTGCAGTTCGCCCACGCGCCGCTGGCCGGCGCCGCACGCGTCATCCCGGAATTGCGCGAACTGCTGCCGCTGCTCGAGCGCTCCAGCTATGGGGTGGAGTTTTTCGACATGGGCCATGAGGCCGAGGGGCACCTGGCGCGCATCCGCGCCACGCACGGTGCCGAGCGCTTCGCCGAATTCGTCCAGCTGATGAGCAAACTGGCGCGCACGGCCAACTACCGTTTGCTGTCGAGCGCCTCGCTGCGTTCGTACGACGATGACGCCACTCTGGCCAAGGTCAATTCCGTCCTCAACTACATCACGGACAATTATCGCGAGCCGATTTCGGCGGAAATGCTGGCCGAGCAGGTGGGCATGTCGCTGAGTAAATTCTCGCGCTTCTTCCGCAAGGCGACGGGCAACAGTTTTACGGATTTCATCAGCCGGCTGCGCATCAACAAGGCATGCCAGCTGCTGATGGATACGGACCAATACGTCTCCAACGTCTGCTACGACGTGGGCTTCCAGAACGTGGCCAACTTCAACCGCCGTTTTTTGCAGGTGAAGGGCGTCACGCCCAAGGAATTCCGGCGCCAGGCCGATGGCCGCTTCGGCGGCATCGGCGGACCTGTTGTGGATACGCCACCGCCGTGACGCCTGTCATGGGCTTGTCACTTTGAACAGTTATCCTCCACGGCTTCAACCCCACCCTAGCCGAGGAATGCATGAAGACTGCCGTAACGTCCACCCCGAAACTGACCCTGCTGGCCATCGCCGCCGGCCTGGCCCTGGCCGCCTGCGGCGGCAGCGATAATCCGCCGACGGAGCCTTCCAAGCCCGTGGCGCAGACGGGCGTATTCCTCGACGGCGCGGTGGAAGGACTCGATTACGTGGCCGGCGGCGCGGCCAAGGCCAGCACCAATGCCAAGGGCGAATTCATGTGCAACCCGGGCGACACGGTGGCCTTCAGCGTGGGCGGCCTGGCCCTGGGTTCGGCGCCATGCGGCGCCGTCGTCACCCCGCTGGCGCTGGCCGCCAGCACGAACGTGGCGGACGACAAGGTCGTCAACCGCCTGCTGGCGCTGCAACTGCTCGACGATGACAGCGATCCCTCGAACGGCATCAGGCTGACGGCCGAAGTGAAGGCTGCGCTGGCCGGCAAGACCCTGGACTTCGCCGCCGCCCCGGCCGTCTTCAACGCGGCGCTGGCCGCGCATCTGGCCACGGTGGGCGCGAAATTCGCCGGCCGCACGGTCGATGCGGAGCGTCGCGCCCTGGTGCGCGAGCATTTTGAAGATACCCTGGCCTCGAAAGCGGGCGCGCCCGTCAACGAAGCGCTGACGCAAGCCAATCCGGTCGGCGAAGTAAAAGTGACCGTGACGCGCTACCAGATCCAGGCGGCCGACAAATTCTACGTGCCGTACGAAGGCGCCAACGCCAAGATCAAGGGTGAATTTCCGACCGGCTTCCTGCCGTCGTACGGCTCGGGCCTGGCGTATAAAGGCAAGAACGCGGCGGGCGACCTGGAATTCTATGGCTTGACGGACCGCGGCCCGAACGGCGACGGCCCGCTGGTGCCCGACCCTTCGGGCAAGGGCACGATCGGCAGCAAGATCTTCCCGTCGCCGAGCTTCACGCCCTCGTTCGGCGTCATCACGGTGGGCAAGAACGGCGCCGTGCTGTCGTCCAGCACGCCGATCAAGGTGTCGGCCACGGTCAACAGCTCGGGCTTGCCCGTGCCCGTGGGCGCGGTCGGCAACTCGGCCGAGATTCCCGTCATGGATGCGATGAAGTTCGACGCGACCGGCAAGGCCGTCTTCAACGCGGGCGGCCTCGATTCGGAAGCCATCGTCGTCGACGCCAAGCGCAATGCGCTGTGGGTCTCCGACGAATACGGCCCGTTCATCGTCAAGATCGATGCGGCCACCGGCATCATTCAGGCCAAGTACGAGCCGGGCAAGGGCTTGCCGGCGCTGTTCGCCAAGCGCCGCGCGAACCGCGGCATGGAAGGCATGACCCTCGACACGAGCAACGACAAGCTGTACGCCTTCCTGCAAAGCCCCCTGTCCGACGGCACGGCGCCATACACGGTGACGAAGAAGAATGAACAGGTCGAGCGCTTCGCTCGCTTCACGCGCTGGATCGAATTCGACCCGACGACGGGCACCAGCGGCAAGATGTACGCGTATCCGCTGAACGCGGCCGATTACCAGGATGGCCGCACGGGCAACGCCAAGCTGGGCGACATGGTGGCGCTGGGCGGCGGCAAGTTCCTCGTCATCGAGCAGGGCGCCGCGCCGTCGGGCAAGGTACTCAATAAACTGATGCTGGTTGAATTGAAGGGCGCCACCGATATCGCGGCCGCCGCCTTCAATGCGACGACCTCGGACCTGGAAAAGAGCAGCATGGGCGGCGTGGCCGTCAATGGCGCCGACTGGACTGCCGTCACGCCGCTGAAGAAAACCCTGCTGCTGGACTTGAACGCCATCGGCTGGGCGGCGGAAAAGGCGGAAGGCTTGACCCTGATCGACGACTCCACCATCGCGCTGGCCAACGACAACGACTTCGGCCTGAAAACCAAGATCTTTGACGCGAACGGCGTGGAAGTCGATGGCGCCGACGTCACCAAGTGCACGGTCGACGCCAACGGCGCCATCGTCACGAGCAGCGCCGCCGGCTGCAACGCGGCCAACACCATCCGCGTGGCGCGCGGCGACGACCGCGAGCGTCCTAGCCGCTTGTGGATCGTGAAGTTCTCCAAGGCGCTCAATACGTATTGATGGTGTATTGATTTGGCTTAATTGATGGGTGAAAAAAAGCCGCACAGTGCGAACTGTGCGGCTTTTTTACGCTGGAACAGGCTTACTTTTTAGTGTAAGTATTGAGCCAATCGAGCACCGTGTGATGCCACAGCAGCGAATTGGCCGGTTTCAGCACCCAGTGGTTTTCATCCGGGAAGACCAGCAGCTTGCTCGGGATACCCTGGCGCTGCAGCGCCGTGAAGGTGCCCAGGCCTTGCGCGGTGGGGATGCGGAAGTCCAGGTCGCCTTGCACCACCAGCATCGGCGTCTTCCAGTTCTTCACGAAGTTGACGGGATTGAACTGTTCGTGCTTGGCCGGCGCGTCGTAGTACGGGCCGCCGTTTTCCCACTCGGTGAACCACAGTTCTTCCGTCGCGTAAGCCATGCCGCGGTTGTCGAACACGCCGTCATGGTTGACCAGGCATTTGAAGCCGTCCGGCCAGTTACCGGCGATCCAGTTCATCATGTAGCCGCCGTAGGACGCGCCCAGCGCGCAGCTGCGTTCGCGGTCCAGCCACGGGAATTTCTTGGTGGCCGCCTCCAGGCCCTTCTGCAAGTCGACCAGCGGCTTGCCGCCCCAGTCGCCGCTGATGGAATCCGTGAACTTCTGGCCATAGCCGGTGGAGCCGTGGAAGTCGATGAAGACGGTGGCGTAGCCGGCGCCCGCATACACTTGCGGATTCCAGCGGTAGCTCCAGCTGTTGCCGAAGCTGCCTTGCGGGCCGCCATGGACCAGGAAGGCGACCGGATACTTCTCGCCGGCCTTGGCGTTCCATGGCTTCATGACGTGGCCGTAGACGGTTTCGCCATTCGCGCCGGCGAACGAGAACTGTTCATATTCGCCGAAGCGCACGTCGGCCAGGGCTTGCGCATTCTGCGTCGTCAGCTGCACCATCGGCGCGTTTTCCGCCTTGGCGTCGAGCTTGCGCGTGTACAGCTGCGCGCCCGAGGCCAGGTTCGCCTGCGTCAGCACGATGGTATTGCCGCGCACGTCGAAGTCGCCCACGGCGCCTTTGCCCGTCAGCGCATTGACCTTGCCGCTGGCCGCGTCGATGTGGAACAAACGGTGCTGGCCCACGTCATCGGCGGCGACGAGGAAAGCCTTGCCGTCCGGCGTCCAGCGGAAGTCGGCCACGGAACGGTCCCAGTCGTCGGCCAGGGTGCGCTTCTTGCCGGTGGCGACATCCATCAGCACCAGGTGGAAACGGTCCGCTTCGAAGCCCGGCTTGGTCATGGCGACGTACGCCAGGGTGCGGCCATCGGGCGAATACGTGGCTTTCGCATCCCAGGCCGGATTGTCGGCCGTGAGGTTGCGCGGCGCCTGGCCGCCGATAGCCGGAATCGTGTAGACGTCGAAGTTGGTCGACCACGCTTCCGTGCGGCCCGCCACGCGCACGGAGAAGGCCACCGTCTTGCCGTCCGGGCTGAAGTGGTATTCGCCATTGTCGCCGAACGGCTTCGATGGCGCGTCGCCATCGAGGGTGCCGCTCAGGCTCACGGGCGTGGCGCTGACCTTGCCGGTGGCGTCGATGGGCGCCGAGTACAGCGCATTGCGGCGGCCGTCGGCCCAGGTATCCCAGTGGCGCACGAACATCTGGTCGTAGACCATGCCGGACGCCTTGTTCTTCGCTTTTTCATCGAGGCGCTTCTTGGTGCAGGCGAGGTCCGCGCAATCGAGGAAGACGCCCATGCTGAAGGCCAGGCGGTCGCCCTGCGGCGACAAGCGGTAGGTGTCGACGTCCAGCGCCAGGTCGGTGACCTTGGCCGCTTCGCCGCCGTTCAGGGGCAGCTGCCACACTTGCGAGGAGCCGGAGCGGCCGGACAGGAAGTAGATGGCGTCGCCGTTCGGCGACCATTGCGGGTCGCTGGCGCTGGCATCGCCGCGCGTGAGCTGGCGCGGCGCCGCATTCGGCGCGCGCAGGTCGATCATCCACAGCTGCGTGTTGCCGCGGTTCTTGTCCAGGTTGGTGGTACGCACCGTGTAGACGACGCGCGTGGCGTCCGGCGACAGCACCGGACTGCCCACGCGTTCCATGGCAACCATGTCCTCGACGGTGAAACCGCGCGGCGCGGCCAGCGCAGGGATGGCGGCGGTGGTGGCCATGGCGGCACTGAATGCTCCCAAGAGCAGCAGACGTAAACTCATTCAAACTCCCGATTCTGATGACGACGTTATCGATATGGTATTGACGTGGCCGGCTGTACCGCCGGCAGCCCGACATCATAGCAATAAAGACGCGCCCGCTGCGGGAGTTGACCGCCGGTTAGCCGGCCTTGTGCGCCAGTTGGTCGAGCGCCACGTGGCCCAGGAAACCGCCCTGGCTGGCCGCCGGCACGCCGTCCTCGATGGCGTGGGCGAAGCGGATGCCGGGGTCTTGTTCCAGCGCCGCCAGCACGCGCGCCACGTGCGGATAGTCGGCCAGGCTGGCCAGCTGCAGCGGTTCCGCCCAGCGCGCCGTGGCGGCAAGGTAGGCGTCGGCGATGGTGGGCGCCGCGTCCGAGGCTAGCCAGGCGCGGCCAGCGAGCAGGCGCTCGAGGTGCGCCAGGCCTTTGTTGACCTTCTCGACGGCCATCTCGCGCCAGACGGCCGCGCGCGTATCGCCGGCGCTAGCGCGCGACGCCTGGAAGGCGGGCATGAAGGCCGCGTGGAAGGTCGTGTGCAGGAATGACAGCACGCTATTGAGGCGGTCGTATTGCGGCGTGCCTTGCGCAAAGCCCAGGCGGCTCTCCGGTGCGCGCGCGGCGAGGTGCAGCAGGATCGCCATGCTTTCCAGCAGCGGCGTGCCCGCGTGCGTGAGCAGGGCCGGCGTCTGGCCCAGGGGATTGATGGCGAGAAAGGCCGGATGCTGCTTGCTGGCCGGCTCGCGCGCTTCCACGCGGGCCAGGTGAAAAGGCAGGCCGCTCCATTCGAGGGCGGCGATGGCGGCAAACGAGCAGCCGAACGGCACGCTGTAGATCAGGGTGGTTTCCAAGTCGAAACTCCATAGGGGCTGAGGGAAGGGCAGTCTACGGCGTATGGTTACTATTTGGAAGAAGACAGAATAATGTGGTATAGGTACATTTTTTATACCAGGTAGGGAGCGAACCATGAAAGACAATGTCTCCGGCTGCGCCGTGGAAGAAGCCATGCGGTTGCTGGGCGGACGCTGGAGGATGGTGCTGCTCAGCTACCTGATGGCGGGGCCGAAGCGCTTCAGCGAAATCCGCCGCGCCGTGCCGAATATCTCGCAGCGCATGCTGACCCTGGACTTGCGCGCGCTGGAAGAGGCCGGCTTGCTGACGCGCACGATTTACGCGGAAGTGCCCGTGAAGGTGGAATACCGGCTGACGGACGAAGGCTTGCGCCTGAGGGAACTGGTGGAAATGCTGCGTGCCATCGGCCTGCGCCTGCGCGGACAGGCGGACGCGGGCGGCGCCTTTCTTGCGCCCGACGCCGGGTAAATGGTTCTAGAGAAACAGCTGTCTTTATGTAAAGTGCTAGACTGCCGGCCTTTGCTCACTACTTTCGACACCCATGCGCCTGACTTCCCTCGCCCTGACCGCCGCCGCCCTGTTCGCCGCCTTGCCGGCCCAGGCGGCCACCATGCCGACACTCGAACACATCCAGGCCGCCGTGCAGGCGGGCGTGGCCAAGACCCAGGCCAAGTCGCAATCGACTGTGCCGGTACCGATCGCCGTCAAGGTCACCAGCCTGCAGGGCTGCCAGGAGTCGCAGGAAGTGCCGGGCGAAGTGGTGTGCCTGGTCGCCATGAGCGCGGGTATGCGCGACGGTTTTAACGTGTTGCCGCTGCGTAACGAGAACGGTACCTGGGTGGGCGTCGAGCGCAAGCATGCCAAGTTCGCTGGGCCGTCGCCGGCCGAGGCGCAGGCGATGATACGCGCCTGGGCCAAGGAGGAAGTGGCGCGCAATCCGGAGGCGGCCAAGGATGTGCAGATGCGGGAAGCGCAGAGCACCATGCAGGTCACGGCCGTCAACGAGTGCGACGTCAAGCGCAAGACGGGCTACCTGGTATGCGACACGCAATTGAGCGTGCCGAGCCGTCCGGAAGGCATCAAGACGGAACTGACCTTCATGCTGGACGGCGGCAACTGGCGCTACGTGCCGCGCTAAGAGCCTGGCCCAGTAGAGAATACGCTCCCTACTGGGATAGGCACTTAGGCTGCCGGCCGCCACGCCGCCCGGGCATCATCCGGCGGCGGGCAGACATTCCTCTTCTCCTCGCGCCAGCCCCTCCGCAGGGCGCCTGAGCTGCACCTCCATGGCGTTCGCGCATTCCTTTCCAGCACATCATGCCAGTCCGGCGCCCCATGAGGCCGCTGACAGGCGTATCGCATCCCTCATTGGCCGGACACAGGCAATCCAGCGAGACCTGGATGGCTTAATTGATATATTTGCCGATTTAATATTTTTTATGTCGAAAACGATATAATTGGTGATTATTGCTGTATTTGTTGTGATTTGGCCATATAAGTAATTTATTTGGATTAATCATTATTTTTTGGAATATGATATTGATACAGCGCAAGTAAATGTCGCGATCTGCATGTCTGGAGAACCGTCGTGCTTGCGCCGGCCGTCATCGACCGCTACCGGGCCCGGGGCGGTGGGCTTGCCGTGGCATGACGACTGGCAAGGCTGGAGAGAAGTGCATTTTTGATAATAATAAAATATTAAAATAATGGTGCCAGTGCCGTGCCCGTTTTTTGTCTGGCAACCGTTCCTTGTCCGCCTACCCGTCACCGTACGGGCTACTTCCGAGGATGTCACCATGCGACTCAATCTTCCCGTCACCGATACCGAAGTCAACTTGAGCGATACCGAGACCATCGTCTCGACTACCGACTTGCAAGGCAATATCACGTATGCCAACCCGTATTTCATCGCCGTCAGCGGCTACAGCGCGGAAGAATTGATCGGCGCGCCGCAGAATATCCTGCGCCACCCTGACATGCCGGTCGAGGCGTTTGCCGATTTCTGGGCCACCATCCGCTCGGGGCGCTCCTGGAGCGGCATGGTGAAGAACCGCTGCAAGAACGGCGATTACTACTGGGTGCTGGCGAACGTGACGCCGGTGGTGGAAGATGGCGTGGCCGTCGGTTACATGTCGGTGCGCACCAAGCCCACGCGCCAGCAGGTGGCGCAGGCCTCGGCCCTGTATGCGCGCATCAAGGCGGGGCAGGCCGACGGCATCGCCCTCAGCCAGGGCGCCGCCGTGCGCACGGGCTGGCTGGCCCGTATCGCGGCGCTGCGCGACCTGGCGCTGGCCAAGCGCATCGGCTGGAACCTGGGCTTGCTGAGTTTCGTCTTGCTGCTGCAGCTGGCCTGGAATGCGGGCGTGTTGCCCGATGCCGTACACGGCTGGCTGACGGGCCTGTCGGTGGTGGCCTTGTGTGCGACCCTGTATTTCTGGCACGGCTTGCACCGCGCCGTGCTGCAACCCTTGCAGCAGGCGCGCCAGGCATGCGACGTGATGGCGGGCGGCGACCTGACGGGCGAGCTCGACACCACGCGGCGCGACGAGATGGGGCAGTTGCTGCGCTCCTTGCGCCAGTTGCGCGTGAATTTGCACTCCATCGTCGGCGACGTGCGCGGCAACTTCCTGCGCATCAGCATGGCCAGCCAGGAAATCGCCGCCGGCAATATGGACTTGTCGGGCCGCACGGAAGCGCAGGCGTCAGCCTTGGAGCAGACGGCGTCGAGCATGGAACAGCTGGCCGCCACAGTGCAGCAAAACAGCGGCAACGCCGTGCAGGCCAGCGACATGGCGGGCAAGGTGCATGGCCTGGCCGGACGCGGCGGCGAAATCGTCGGCCAGATGGTGAACATGATGGCGGACATTAACGCCTCGTCGAAGAAGATCGGCGACATTACGGGCATCATCGAAGGCATCGCCTTCCAGACCAATATCCTGGCCCTGAACGCGGCCGTGGAAGCGGCGCGCGCCGGCGACCAGGGGCGGGGATTCGCCGTCGTGGCGGGAGAAGTGCGCAGCCTGGCCCAGCGCAGCGCGTCGGCCGCCACGGAAATCAAGCAATTGATCACGGCGTCTTTGACGCAGGTACAGGCGGGCGCGAAGCTGGCCGAGCAGGCGGGCGCCAGCAGCGCCGAGATGCTGGGCGCCGTGCAGGGCGTGCACGGCATCATGGCGGAAATCGCCTCCGCCTCGCGCGAGCAAAGCAACGGCATCGGCCAGGTCAACAAGGCCGTCACGCAAATGGATGAGGTCACGCAGCAGAACGCGGCCCTGGTGGAACAATCGGCCGCCGCCTCGGCCTCGCTGCAAGACCAGGCCTTGCAGCTGGAGCAGGCGATGGCCCTGTTCAAGCTGGAACGGCGGCGCAGCCAGGCAGGACTGGCCACGCCCCCGCGTGCGCATGAGCGCCGCCGCGCTACAGCAGGCGCTCTGACAGCGCCTTGAAGGTAAGCTTGGGCACGAGAAAGGCGAACGGTGGTGACAGGGGCGGCAACTGCCCCAGCAAGCCGCAGTCGGCGCGCAAGGCCGTCAGCGCGCGGACTTGACCGATATCAACGGGCAGGTCGATTTCGCCGAAGACCAGCTTGCCGTTGCGTGGCACGTGCGCGATGGCGGCATCCTGGCAGGCGAGGAAGGTCACGGCGGCGCGCCAGTCGCCGAACAGTTGCCGCCAGTCTTCGTCAAGGGTCTGCTTGCCGGCGATGTGCGCCTGCACCTCGAGCGCGGGCGCGCTGCCGGCGCCGGACGCGATGCCGCAGCGCGCTTGCGTGGCGCTGACTTCCAGCGTCATGTTGGCGGCCAGGTGGGTCGGCAAGATGTCGCTGAACAGGCGCGTGCCCAGTGCATGCGGCAGGCTGTCCATGATGTTTTTTAAAAAAAACACGCAAGGCACGTCCGGCGCGCCCGGCGGCGTATGGCCCAGATATAAACGCCAGTTGCTTTGCAGGGGCGACGGTAGCAGCTTGCGTAACGGGCCCGGAAGGGCCGGACCGAAATGCCCGTGGCGGTAGGTCAGCACGGTAAACGGCGTCTTGCCGCCGCGCTGCCACAGGGTCGCGCCGGCCGGCAGCAGTTGCTGCGCGGCAGCGGCGTCAACCAGCCAGCTCACGTAGACGACGTCGCGCACGTCGCTGTGCAGGGTCAGGAAGGGCAGGCGCGACAGGATCGCCTGGCGCGCGTTGGCGACATGCGTGCAGTTGGCGAGCGCGGCAAACAGGCGCCCCGGCCAGCCCGCACGCGGGTGGCGGTAAGTGTTGTCTTGCAATTGGGAACTTTCGGGGTAGATACCGGGGGAATACGCTGATGCAAAAGCGCCCGTCCACATCATCGCGAGCGGCAGCGATGTGTGGCCGAGACGCGCAGCTGTGCTGGAGCACAGCGAGCATCGCAGGCCGCACAGGGCGCCGCGCAGCCGATGTGGGCGGGTGTCACTATTATTGCATGTGCCAGCCGTGGCTGACGACGATCGATTGGCCGCTCAGTGCGGTCGACGGGAAGGCCGCCAGGAAGACGGCCGTTTGCGCCACGTCCTGCGTGGTGGTGAATTCGCCATCAATCGTGTCTTTCAGCATGACTTTCTTGATCACGTCTTCCTCGCTGATGTTCAGCTGGGCCGCCTGTTCGGGAATCTGCTTGTCGACCAGCGGCGTGCGCACGAAGCCGGGGCAGATGACGTTGGCGCGGATGCCATCCTTGGCGCCTTCCTTGGCCACCACCTTGGCCAGGCCCAGCAGACCGTGCTTGGCGGCCACGTAGGCGCTCTTGAACGGCGAGCCTTCGTGCGAGTGCACGGAACCCATGTAGATGATGGCGCCGCCGCGGCCGGCCTTGATCATTTCGCGCATGCAGGCGCGCGTGGTGAGGAAGGCGCCGTCCATGTGGATGGCCAGCATCTTTTTCCATTGCTCGAACGGGTAGTCGACGACGGGGCTGATGATCTGGATGCCCGCATTGCTGATCAGGATGTCGACGCCGCCGAAGTGGGCCACGGCATCGGCCACGCCCTGGTCGACCTGCGCTTCGCTGGAGACATCCATGGCGACGGCAAACGCCTGGCCGCCCGCTTGCTGGATTTCCGCGGCCGTCTTGCTGGCCGCTTCCAGGACCAGGTCGGCGATGACGACCTTGGCGCCTTGTTTCGCGTATTCGATGGCCATTTCCTTGCCGATGCCACTGGCGGCGCCGGTAATCAGTGCGACTTTGTCTTTGAGTTGCATATTAATCCTTTGCAGTGCGGGTTGGAGTGATCGTGGAAAACCTGACTATGCGAGTATAGCGAGAAAACGGCGGCGCATGCCCCGCGCACGCCTAAACGGCTTGCTGCCGGTCAAGCTGCCGCTCCAGCCGCCTCTCCTGCATTTCCCGCAGGCGCCAGGCGCCGGGATTGGTGCCGGACCAGGTGCGAAACGCGTGGTTGAACGCGCTTTGTTCCTGGTAGCCGAGCAGGAAGGCGATGTCGACCAGCGACAAATCCGGCGCGCGCAGATAATCGCGCGCCAGGCCGTACCTGGCCTGGTCCAGCAGGGCCTGGAAGCTGGTGCCCGCGTCGGCCAGCTTGCGCTGCAGGGTGCGCGGCGTGACGGCCAGTGCGGCAGCCACGGTGGCCAGCCGCGCCGACCCCTGGCGCAAGCCGCCCACGATGGCCGCGTGCACTTGCGCGTCGATGGCGCCGCCAGTGTCCGTTTCGGCCTGGCGCTGCGCCAGCAATTGTTCCGCATGCTGGCACAGCACGGGGTACAGGCTGACGTCGGCGTTCGGCACGGGCCAGTCCAGCAATTGCGCGTCGAAGGTGGCCGTGTTGGCGTCCGCGCCAAAGGCGGGCAGGCTGCCCAGCACGCGCACGTATTCGTCGCGGTGCGCCGCGTGGCGCAGCAAGTCGCCGCCGCCATCGTGGGTGAACGCCAGCCGGGCCGGCGGCAGCGGCATGCCGGCCAGCCAGTCGCCGGACACCTTGACGCCGGCAAAGACGCTGTCGACCAGGTGCCGGCTGGCGCCCGGGTAGTTGCTGGCCCAGCGGTAGTGCGCGACGGCGCCATCGCGCTGCAGGGTCGAGCGGCCCAGGTCGTGCGCCAGCCGTTCGTAGCGGGCAGTCTGTTCCAGCGCCTGGCCCACGTTGCTGCAACTGAGCAATATCAAGCCATACGCGCTGTAGGTGCCCATGCGCACGCGCTGGCCCACGTGCAGGCCGAAATGCGCGTCGCCCGCCAGCCGTGCCGCCGCATCGAGCAGGCGCACGTAGTCGCGCGCCGCCAGGCTGGCTGCGCACGCTTCCAGCTTGTGCGGCGCCACGCCGGCCGCCTGCGCCAGGGTGTCGGCGGGGATGCCGTGCGCGCCGGCCGCTTCCAGCAGCGGCAGCAGATAGGCGCCGGCGACCCGGCCTTCAGTGCTTGTCATGATGGAACAATGCGATTGTCATGAAAAACCAATACCCTGGGCTCGTGGCAGCATATGCTGTTGATCAGGCAATAGATCAGGAAATACAGTATAGCAAGCCGCTGTGGCGCGCAACTGGGTGAAGATAGGGGATGTCGATGCGACGCTGGAATGGCTGGGGAGACGAGAGCATCACGTATGCGCTGAGCGAAGAGGCGCTGGTCTTCTTGCGCGAGCGCCTGGGGCCGGGCAGCGGCATGGTCGATGCCACCTTTGACGACGCCTGCGCGCAGGTTCCCGCCTCGCGCCTGGCGCCGCATCCGCTGATCGACACCCTGCCTGCCACGCGCGTGCGCCATGCGCTCGGCCAAAGCCTGCCCGACTGGTTTAAATTGCGCCATGGCCGCATCGGCGCCGTGCCCGACGGCGTGGCCTTTCCCGACAGCGCGCCGCAGGTGCGCCAGCTGCTCGCGTATGCGCGCCAGGCGTGCGTGGCCGTCATCGCGCATGGCGGCGGTACCAGCGTGGCCGGGCATTTGACGGTGGCGGCGGGGCCGCGCCCCGTGCTGGCGATCAGCCTCGCGCGGCTGTGCGCGCTGGGCCACCTGGACCGCGAAGCGCAGCTGGCCACGTTCGGCGCGGGCGTGTATGGTCCCGACCTGGAAGCGCAGCTGCGCGCGCACGGCTACACCCTGGGACACTATCCGCAGTCGTTCGAATATTCGACCCTGGGCGGCTGGATCGCCACGCGCTCGTCGGGCCAGCAATCGTTGCGCTATGGCCGCATCGAGCAGCTGTTCGCGGGCGGCGAAGTGGAAACGCCGGCCGGCACCCTGAGCATCCCCACGTTTCCCGCCTCGGCGGCAGGCATCGACCTGCGCGAAATGGTGCTCGGTTCCGAAGGCCGGCTGGGCATCCTGACGCAGGCGACGGTGCGCGTCTCGCCGCTGCCGCCATACGAAGCGTTTCACGCCGTGTTTTTCGCCGGCTGGGGCCAGGCGCAGGCGGCCGTGCGGGCGCTGGCCCAGTCGCGCCTGCCCCTGTGCATGCTGCGCCTGTCGAATGCGCTCGAAACCCGGACCATGCTGACCCTGGCCGGCCATGCCAAACTGGTGGGATGGCTGGAGCGCTACCTGACCCTGCGCGGCTGCGGCGATGGCAAGTGCATGCTGATGCTGGGCGTCAGCGGCGAAGCCGGGCCGGCGCGCGCGGCCCTGCGCGGCGCCCTGGCGCTGGCGCGGCGGCACGGGGGCGTGCACGTGGGACGCCATATGGGAGATAAATGGAAGCAGGGGCGCTTTCGCAACGTCTACCTGCGCAACGGCGCCTGGGAACACGGCTACGTGATCGACACGGTGGAAACGGCCGTCGACTGGCCGCGCGTGGCGCCCATGATGGCGGCGCTGGAGCAGGCGGGCGCCAAAGCGCTGGCGCGGCACGGCGAGCAGGTGCACGCGTACACGCACCTGTCGCACGTGTACGCGCAGGGCGCCAGCGTCTACACCACGTATGTCTACCGGCTGGCGCCCACGTACGAGGAAAACATGGCGCGCTGGCGCAGCCTGAAAGACGCGGCCTGCGCCGCCATCGTCGCCAACGGCGGCACCATCAGCCACCAGCACGGCGTGGGCACCGACCACGCGCCGTGGCTGATAGCCGAAAAGGGAGAGCTGGGCATCGCCGCCATGCGCGCGCTGCTGCGCCAGTTCGACCCGCAGGGCATGATGAACCCTGGCAAACTGCTGCCCGACACCGGGGGCGGCTTGTGAACCGGGCGGAGTTGCCTGGCATCCTGGCGCGCGAGTGGGACATCTTGATCGTCGGCGGCGGCATCACGGGCGCCGGCATCCTGCTGGAAGCGGCGCGGCGCGGCTTGCAGGCGCTGCTGGTGGAGCAGCGCGATTTCGCCTGGGGCACGTCGAGCCGCTCGTCGAAGCTGGTGCACGGCGGCCTGCGCTACCTGAAGCAGGGACAGTTCGCCATGACGCGCGAGTCGGTGCATGAGCGGCAAGCCTTGCTGACGGATGCGGCGGGGCTGGTCGAGCCGCAGGGCTTCGCCTTTGGCGATTACACGGGCAGGAAGCCGGGCCGGCGCCAGTTCATGCTGGGCCTGGCGATCTACGACGTGATGGCGGGCCGGCGCGCGCGCCGCTATGTCGATGCGGCCGACTTTGCCATGCTGGCGCCGCATGTCAACCGCGATGGCCTGCGGGGCGGCATGCTGTACCAGGACGCCAAGACGGACGATGCGCGCCTGGTGCTGCGCGTGCTGCAGGAGGCGCGGCGGCATGGCGGCGTGGCCGTCAATTACCTGGGCGTGGACTCGCTGCTGCGCGAAGGAGATAAGGTCGTTGGCGCCAGCTTGAGCGATGCGCTCGATGGCCGGGTGCTCGCTGCGCGCGCGCGCCTGGTGATCAGCGCCACGGGCGCCTGGGCCGACGCCTTGCGCGGCCAGGTGGGAGAACAGCCGAAACTGCGGCCCTTGCGCGGCAGCCATCTGCTGCTGCCGGCCTGGCGTTTGCCGCTGGCGCAAGCCGTCAGCCTGATGCACCCGCGCGATGGCCGCCCCGTGTTCGCCTATCCGTGGGAGGGCGTGACCCTGGTGGGCACCACCGATGTCGACCACGGCGCCAGCCTGGACCTGGAACCGGCCATCACGCGCGGCGAGCTCGATTATCTGCTGGCGGCGCTGTGCTGGCAGTTCCCGCAGCTGGCGCTGGGCGAAGACGATGTGCTGGCCACGTTTGCCGGCGTGCGTCCCGTGATCGGCAGCGGCCAGCTTGACCCGTCGAAGGAAGCGCGCGAACATGCACTATGGCTGGAAAACGGCTTGCTGACGGTGGCGGGCGGCAAGCTGACGACGTTCCGCGTGATCGCCCTCGACGCGCTGCGCCGCGCCGCGCCGTTGCTGCCGGGCTGGCAGGCCGATTTGACGCCCTTGCCGATTTTCGACGCCACGCCGCCCTTGTCGGGCAAGGCGCTGGCGCTCGACGGCGACCAGCGCGAACGCCTGCTGGGCCGCCATGGCGCGCAAGCGCAAGCGCTGTGCGAGGCGGCGCAGGACGGCGAGCTGGCGCCGATTCCCGGCACGCAGACCCTGTGGGCGCAGCTGCGCTGGGGCGCGCGCGCGGAGGACGTGCGGCACCTGGACGACTTGCTGCTGCGGCGCACGCGCCTCGGTTTGCAGCTGGCCGGCGGCGCGCTTGCTATCATGCCGCGCCTGCGCGCCATTTGCCAGGATGAACTGGGCTGGGACGATGCGCGCTGGGACGCGGAACAGGCGCGCTACCTGGCCCTGTGGCGCCGCCATTACAGCGTGCCGCAAGGCGATTGAAACACCATAACAATACAAAAGAGGAGAGCATCATCGAGACCACCCTGTTTGGCGAGGCCCTGGAACTGGGCGACGCCCGCATCACCTACGACAGCCTGTCGCCGCTGGACCTGCGCCTGGGCGTCGACGTCCTCGCCGACGACCTGGGCGAAGACCTGCTGCAAATCAGCTGCGCGAACGGCGACATCGTCGACGTGGGCTGGTATCCGGCCTGGAATGCGCAGGGACGCTTGCGCGTGGTGGCCGTGCGGGGGCAGGACTGGGAAGCGCCCGTGTTCAGCGCCCGGCCGGAAAAAGATCCGCAGGCGCTGCTGCAGGCGCTGCGCGCCGCGCTGGCCAGCCTGGGCTGAGGCCATGGCGAGCGTATCGGGCCAGGGGCCGTACATCCTTGCCATCGACAATGGCACGCAAAGCGTGCGCGCGCTGCTGTTCGACCGGGAGGGGATGCTGGCGGCCAAGGCGCAAGTGTTCCTGGAAGCGTATTACTCGGACCACCCCGGCTGGGCCGAGCACGACGCCGACGGCTACTGGCAAGCCGTGTGCGCAGCGTGCCAGCAGCTGTGGCGCGGCACAGATATTGCCAAATCCTCGGTGGCCGGCGTGGCCGTCACCACGCAGCGCGGCACGGTGGTCAACGTGGATGAACACGGCGCCCCGTTGCGGCCCGCGATCACCTGGCTGGACCAGCGCAGCACGCGCGACATTCCCCGGCTGGCGCCGTGGTGGCGCGCCCTGTTCCGTGCCACGCGCCTCGATGGCACGATCCGCTATTTCCGCCGCGAGGCCGAGATCAACTGGATTCATGCCCACCAGCCCGACATCTGGCACCGCACGCACAAATTCCTGCTGCTGTCGGGCTTCCTGAATCACCGCCTGTGCGGAAAGTATATCGATTCGACGGGCTCGCAAGTGGCGTATATTCCGTTCGACTACAAGCGCCATGCCTGGGCCGGGCGCTTCGACTGGAAGTGGCAGGCGCTGGCCGTTCGACGTGCCATGCTGCCGGAGCTGGTGGCGCCGGGCGCGCGCATGGGCGCCATCACGGCCGCCGCCGCCGCGGCGACGGGCATCCCAGAGGGCACGCCCCTGCTGGCGGCGGCCGCCGACAAGGCCTGCGAGGTGCTGGGCGCCGGCTGCGTCGAGCCGCATGTGGCGTGCCTGAGCTACGGCACCACGGCCACCATCAACACGAGCAACCGCAAGTACGTGGAAGTGACGCGCTTCATTCCGCCGTATCCGGCCGCCATGCCGGGCGCCTACAGCACGGAGGTGCAGATTTTCCGCGGCTACTGGATGGTCAACTGGTTCAAGGAGCAGTTCGGCGACCGCGAGCGGGCGGCGGCCGCCGAAGACGGCACGGGCCTATCGGCCGAGGCGCTGTTCGACCGCCTGGTCGAGGCCGTGCCGCCCGGTTCCATGGGGTTGATGCTGCAGCCGTACTGGAGCCCCGGCATCAAGGTGCCGGGCCCGGAAGCGAAGGGCGCCATGATCGGCTTTGGCGACGTGCACACGCGCGCGCACATTTACCGCGCCATCCTCGAGGGCCTCGCGTATGCGCTGCGCGAAGGCAAGGAGCGCATCGAACGGCGCAGCGGCGTCGCCATCACGGAGCTGCGCATCGCGGGCGGCGGTTCGCAAAGCGACGCGGCCATGCAGCTGACGGCTGACATCTTCGGCCTGCCGGCCGCGCGCGCCCACGTGTATGAAAGCTCCGGCCTGGGCGCGGCCATCGCCGCCAGCGTGGGCCTGGGCTGGCATGCGGACTTTCCAGCCGCCGTGCAGGCGATGACGCGCAAGGGCAAGGTCTTCCAGCCGCATCCCGAACACCGCAAAATCTATGAACAGCTGTACCGGCGCGTGTACCGCAAGATGTATGCGCGGCTGCAGCCCCTGTACCGCGAGATTGCCGACATCACCGGCTATCCGGAATAGTTGGCTCTGTAATCGTATTGCGAATCATTCGCATCCGTTATATGATGTGTTCCGCATTTCACTAAGGCAACTTATCCCGGTGACTGCGGTGCGCCGCCGGCCATGCGCCGGCGGCGTGTCCGCGCGGGCAGACTTCCGCCGCAACGCTTCCTTCAACGCCGCCGCTTGATCGTGCACCGCCTTCCTCTGCCCCAGCATTTTTTCATTCCAGCAGTATGCAAACCAGGCAAGGATAGCGATGAAGAGCAGCAGCAGACAAGTATTGACCCCGCTGGCCGCCGCGCTGGCGCTGGCATTGGGCGGCGCGCACGGCCATGCGTGGGCGGCGGCGATGGCCGACATGGCCGAGAAGTCTGACGCCGTGCAGATGCCCGCCATCAGCGTGTTTGGCGACGCCATCAGCGCCGGCACGGCCGGACGCTCGCACATCAGCAGCGCCGACATCGAACGCCAGCAGGCCGACAATGTCGCGTCCTTGCTCGACACCTTGCCCGGCGTGGACCTGGCCGGCACGGCCCGTCCCAGCGGCCAGAGCCTCAATATCTGGGGTTTTAATAAAGTGCAGGACGTGAAAGTCATCCTCGACGGCGTGCCCAAGGGCTTCGAGAAATACCGCCAGGGTTCCATCTTCATCGAGCCGGAACTGATCAGGCAGATCGAGGTGAACAAGGGCGCGCATACTAGCTTGTATGGCAATGGCGGCTTCGGCGGCGTCATCACGGTCGAGACCAAGGATGCGCAAGACTTGCTCGAAGGCGCAGAGAAGGTGGGCGCCATGCTGAAGTATGCGCGCCACTCGAACAATGGCGAAAATGACGCCACCGTGGCCGTCTACGGCCGCACGGAAGATGGCCGCTTCGATGCGATGGCCTTCACCACGCGGCGCAAGTCCGACGATTTGCGCAAGCCCGATGGCAAGCCGTTCCGCTTCTCCGCCATCGATGCGCCATCGAGCCTGGCGAAACTGAATATCCGCCTGACGCCGCAGCAGCTCCTGACCCTGACGGCGATGAAGAGCGGCAGCACGGGCTGGGGCCCGTTCGCCGCCATGGGCGAGGACGTGCCCACGCCGACGGAGGCGGAAATCAGGAAGTACGGGCTGGAGGAAGCGTGGCGGCGCAAGGCCGTGTACCGCGACCAGGACGACGACACGTATGCCGTGAAGTGGCAGTACGCGCCGCAGGACAATCCGTGGATCAAGCTGACGGCCAGCGCCGGCTATTCGCACACGGACCAGCATGACAAGCGCCTGCCGTCCGCTTCGCCGGGTTCCTACCTGGGGTCGCTGGGCAACGAGAACTGGGCTTCGTACGTGGACCGCATCGCGGAGGTGCGCAACGAAAGCGTGTTCGCCACGGGCGCCGTGTCGCACGTGCTGCAAACGGGCCTGCAATGGCACAAGAACGTGCGCGACACCCTGATGTACTACCCGTCGTCGACGGCGCTGAAGGACCCCAGCTACAACCATGGCTACTTCCAGCCCTACTACATGCCGGCCGGGCGCCAGGAAACGAGGGGCCTGTATCTGCAGGACGCGATGACCTATGGCAGCGTGACGGTGACGGCGGCGCTGCGCCACGACCGGGTCGTCTCCGAAGGCGTGCCGAACAAGGCGTCGCGCTACAACAGCCCGCTGGCGGCGGCCGGCCATGACTTCAGCGAGAAAACGCACGCGGACTGGTCGCCCCGCCTGGGCCTGTTCTGGAAGGCGTCCGCCACGCTGGCCTTGTTCGGCGACGTGAGCCGCACCTGGCGCGCGCCGACGATCGACGAGATGTATTCGAATGAATACTATGTGTCGTCCAGGCTCGGATCATCGACGCCGGGCACCAGCCGCGAGCTGGCCGTCGAACGGGTGACGGCCGTGCGCACGGGCGTCATGCTGCACCGGCGGAACGTGTTGATGGAGCGCGACGACGTGCAGCTGCGCCTGACGGCCTACCGCAACCGTGTCAGCGACAATATCGGCCCGCGCCTGGGCATCCTGATCGAAGGTTATGTGCCGGGATCGGGCAAGGTGCCGCCGGCCCTGTCGTCCTACCGCAACCTGGCCGGTTTCCGCACGCAGGGCGTGGAGGTCGAGTCCTATTACAACTCGCCGCGCCTGTTTGCCAGCGCGTCGCTGTCGAAGCAGCGCGGCACGCGCACCGGTTCCCAGCGCGACCCGTGGGGCCAGGATGAACCCGTGTCGACCATCGCGCCGGATAAACTGATGGCGGGCCTGGGCTGGCGCATGCCGGACCTGGGCGCCAGCATCGGCTGGCAGGGCCGCTTCGTGGCGAAGCAGGAGCGCGTCCTGCCGGTGGGGAGTGTCTACCGTTTGCCGCCGTCGCAAGGCTATGCGCTGCACACCATGTTCGTCTCGTGGAATGGCAGGCAGGGCATCTGGCGCGGCACGGAAGTGCGCCTGACGGTCGACAACGTCTTCAACCGCAACTACATGCCGTACTTGAGCGAAGCGGTTACCGGCGTGGGGCGCAATACGAAGTTGAGCGTGTCACGTAAGTTTTGATTAATTTTAAGAATGGCGGGCCGGAGACGCGGGGTGCCTTTTTTTGTGACTTGGGCCTACTCCCGGTTCGCCGTATCCTTAACGTAACACCAACGCCTTGACCGTTTCCCAGGATGCGCTGTCCGACTGCGTGACGCGCACCTGGTTGCGGCCTGCTTCCTTGGCCTCGTACAGGGCGCGGTCGGCGGCGACGAACAGCGCTTCGCGTTGGTCCAGCTGGTGCGGGCGGATGGTCGCCACGCCGATGCTGACGGTGATCCACGGCGAGGTGATCGATCTCGGGTGCGGCAGTTGCAGCGACTCGATGTGCGCGCGGATGGCTGCGGCCAGGCGCAGGGCGCCCTCGGCGTCCGTGTCGGCGAACAGCATGACGAATTCCTCGCCGCCGTAGCGCGCCGCCAGGTCGCCCGGGCGGGCGGCGTGCGAGGCGATGGCTTGCGCCACCTGCTGCAGGCAGCTGTCGCCGGCCGGGTGGCCCAGGCTGTCGTTGTACAGCTTGAAGTGGTCGACGTCGAGCACCACCAGCGACAGGGTACCGCTAGCGCGCACGGCGCGCTGCCATTCCTTTTCCAGGAAGCTGTCGAAATGCCGGCGATTGGCGATCTGCGTCAGCGGGTCGAGGTAGGCGGCGCGCTGCAAGGCGTCTTCCGACTGCTTGTGGTGCGTGATGTCGTGCAGCAGGCCGATATACAGGGGCTGGCGCAGGTACATGGGCGTCAGGGTCAGATCCATGCTCAGCGCCTCGCCATTGCGGTGGCGGATCGCCACTTCGCGCGTGCCGTGGTTGTGCGCCTTTTCCGGATTGGCTGCGTACATGGCGAAGTAATCGAGGTATTCCTGCGTTACCAGGGGGCTGAGCAGCTCGCCGATGAAGCGCCCGGCCAGTTCGTCTTCGCGGTAGCCCAGGTACTGGTCGCAGGCCGGGTTGGTGTACTGGATGCGGCCATCGGCTTCGATGATCAGCAAGCCCTCGGCCATGTTGTTGACGATGGTGCGCAGGCGCTCGGCCTGTTCCTGCTGGGTTTCATTGTTGCTGCGGATTTGCAGCTGGGCGCGCACGCGCGCGCACACTTCGGCCATGCGCAGCGGCTTGCTGATGTAATCGACGGCGCCGCAGTCGAAGCCGGCCACCACGTCTTCCGTATCCGTCTTGGCGCTCATGAAGATGACGGGGATGCCCTGCGTCAGCGGATGCTGCTTGAGGCGACGGCACGTTTCGATGCCGTCCATGTCCGGCATCAGCACGTCGAGCAGGATCAAATCGGGATGGGCGCGCTGGGCGATCGCCAGCGCCCGTTCGCCGGACGTGGCGACATAGGTTTGATAACCTTGCTCGCTCATCAGCTTGCGCAGCAGCTCAAGGTTGGCCGGCGCATCGTCGACAATCAAAATGGCGGCGTCGCGCCGCCGGGAATGCTCCACACTGCCTGGACTCATTGCTTCCGGCCTTCTCGATGTACTTTGCGCTGCCAGCGTTTGCTGCACTTTCGGAGATGCCGAGCGGGTTCAAATCCGCTACAGCGGTCAAATCATACCGCTTCGCCAATTTTTTGGGTGAAAAAATCGATGCCGCGGGAGATATGAAAATATTATTTTTATGATATTTTTAAAAATAAATAAACGAAGTTGCTGTCGTGAAGGCGGTTTTTGGGCGGAAAAGACGCGCGCCCCGTGGTGCAAGGGGGGCAGCAGTGACACGCCCCGCGGCAGGCGGGGCGTGGAGAGGAGAATTACATTTTTGCGGCGATCAGTTTGCCCAGGATGGCAATGCCTTCCCGGATGCGTTCCGGCGGCACCGTCACGAACGACAGGCGCAAGGTGTGCGTTTCCGGCGTGTTCGCGTAGAACGGCGCGCCAGGCACGAAGGCCACCTTGTTGGCGATGGCTTCATCGAGCAGTGTCATGGCGTCGATGTGCTTCGGCAGGGTGACCCAGATGAACATGCCGCCTTCCGGTTTCGTCCACGTGACGCCGGCCGGGAAGTGCTCTTCCAGTGCCGACAGCATGGCCTGGCACTGGTTGCCGTAGAGGCTGCGGATGCTGGGGATGTGCCGGTCCAGGAAGCCGTCCTTGATGACTTCATGCACGACCATCTGCGTCAGTTGCGAGGTGTGCAGGTCGGCCGCCTGCTTGGCCAGTTCCAGGCGGCGCACCAGCGGCATCGGCGCCACCACGTAGCCGAGGCGGATGCCGGGCGTGAGCACTTTCGAGAACGAGCCCATGTAGATCACGCCGTCCGGATTCATGTTGATCATCTTTGGATACGGCTCGCCGCTGTAGCTCAGGGCGCCGTACGGATCATCCTCGATCAGCGGCAGGCCGTGGCGGGCGCAGGTTTCCACCAGTTCCACGCGGCGCGCCACGGACAGGCTGCGGCCCGTCGGGTTCTGGAAGTTCGGCAGCGCGTACAACAGGCGCGCGCCATCGGCGACGGGGTTGATCGACGACGGCACCAGGCCTTCGTCATCGGTATCGACGGAAACGAATTCGGGACGGTAGACGGAAAACGCCTGCAGCGCGCCCAGGTAGCTGGGGGTTTCCACCAGAACCTTGCTGCCTTCGTCGATCAGGACCTTGCCCAGCAAGTCCAGCGCCTGCTGCGAGCCGGACGTCATCAGCACTTGTTCCGGCAGGATGGTGCCGCCATTGCCGGAGAGCGAGTCGGCGATCCACTGGCGCAGCGGCAGGTAGCCGTCGGTGGGGCCGTATTGCAGGGCCACCTTGCCATTGTTCGACAGCACCTTGTCGAACGCGGTCTTCATTTCTTCCACGGGGAAGGTGGCGGGCGAGGGCAGGCCGCCGGCAAACGAGATGATCTCGGGACGCTGCGTGATCTTCAGGATTTCGCGGATGAACGAGCTTTGCAGCTGGTCCGCGCGTTCGGCAAAGCGCCATTGGATCGGATTCGGATTTTCAATTTTCATACGAGTCTCACAGAAGATGCCGAGCTGCGCCGGCTGGATTTGGTGGCCCGCTTGTGGCGGTGCATGCGCAAGCGGCGCCGGATAGGCGTCGCCATGGTGCTGCGGTATTGTACGGCTTGCGCGCCGCCGTGCCCATCCGCACGCGCAAGGGCGTTGCAAATGGGCGTCAGGGAGCGCTACTTCAGCCTGCGTCCGATCCCCACGACGGCGATCACGGCGCCGGCAAACAGCAGGCTTTCCCCCGTCAAGGGCTCGTGCAGCAGCACGGCCGCGCCGACCAGGGTGAGGAAAGGCTGCAGCAGCTGCGTCTGTCCCACGCGCGCCACGCCGCCCAGCGCCATGCCCCGGTACCAGAAAAAGAAGCCGATAAACATGGAAAACACGGAGATATAGGCAAAGCCCAGCCAGGCCGCGCCGCTGGCCTGCGCCATCAGCGCGCGCTGCGGCCAGGCGTTCCACAGCACCACGGGCAAGACAAAAGGCAGGGCCAGCAGCAGCGCCCAGGAAATCACGTGCTGGCCCGGCATGGCTAGCGCCAGGCGTCCGCCTTCGGCATAGCCGAGTGCCGCCAGCAGCACGGCGGCAAAGATCAGCCAGTCGGCCAGGTGAAAGCTGCCGCCGCCCTGGCGCAGCGCGAACGCCACCACCAGCGCCGTGCCGAGCAGTGCCATCAGCCAGAATCCCGGCGATGGGCGCTCCTTGCCGCGCAGCACGGCAAACACGGCGGTGGCCAGCGGCAGGATGCCCACCAGCACGGCGCCGTGCGAGGCGGGCAGGCTGCGCATGGCGATCGACGTCAGCCAGGGAAAGCCCAGCACGCAGCCCAGCGACACGAACGCCAGCGGCAGCCATTGTTCGCGGCGCGGCAGCGGCGCGCGCTGCTGCCACAGCCACAGGCCGGCCAGGCAGGCGGCCACGAGCGCGCGGCCCAGGGCGACAAAGGTGGGGTCGAATTCGGCCACGGCCAGCCGCGTAAAGGGCAGGGTCAGGCTGAAGAGGGCGACGGCGATCAAGCCCAGCAACAGGCCTGTGCGGTCGGCGCCGAGGCGCGGGAGGAAACTGGGGGAGGTGGTGGCGGGCGATGGCATGGCTGTCCTGGTGCGGGTGGCTTGGGTCTGGGGATGGGGTGGATCAATCCGCCCCGTACTGCTATCCTAGAGATGAATAGCAATACAGTACAAATACACTTCGGCGCATAATTTCACATACTGTCATGGTTATATGAGCAATACACTCCCTTTGTTGTCGCGCGCCTCGGGCGAAACCCTGATCGACCAGATCGCGCGCTCGCTGGCGGCGCGCATCGACGACAAGCTGCTGCGCGGCGGCGCGCGCATGCCCTCGATCCGCCAGTGCGCCGCCAGCCTGGAGGTGTCGTGCGCCACGGTGGTGGCCAGCTACGACAAGCTGGTGGCGCGCGGCTACCTCGAGTCGCGGCGCGGCGCCGGCTTTTTCGTGCGCGAGCGCTCGTCCCTGAACACGCCGGCGCCGCCGGCCGGCGCGCAGGATGCGGCGGCGCAGCCGATGGATGTGGTTTGGCTGATCCGCAACATGTTCCGCCAGACGCCCGCCATCCCCGCGCCGGGCACCGGCATGCTGCCCGCCGAGTGGCTCGATGGCGACCTGGTGGCGCGCGCCTTGCGCGACGTCAGCCGCCAGCCCGGCAGTTTGCTGCTGGGCTACGGCGCGCCGCAGGGCTTCCTGCCGCTGCGCCAGCAGCTGGAGCTGAAACTGGCGGGGCTGGAAATCGCGTGTCCGCCCGAGCAGATCGTCACCACGGTGGGCGTGATGCAGGCGCTGGACCTGGTGGCGCGCGAGTTTGCCCGCCCCGGCGAGACCATTTTCGTCGACGATCCCGCGTACTGGCTGATGTTCGGCGCCTTTGCCGCCATGGGCATGCACGTCATCGGCATCCCGCGCCTGGCCGACGGCCCCGATATCGCCGTGCTGGCCGAGCTGGCGGCGCTGCACCGTCCCAGGCTGTACGTGATCAATTCGGTGCTGCACAATCCCAGTTCGACGTCGCTGTCGGCGGCCAAGGCTTTCCAGGTGCTGCGCCTGGCCGAACAGCACGATTTCCTGATCGTCGAGGATGACATCTATTGCGACATGCATCCGGGCGGCGCGGTGCAGCCGGCCACGCGCCTGGCCGCGCTGGACCAGCTGCGCCGCGTGATCTACCTGGGCGGTTTTTCCAAGAGCCTGTCGGCCAACCTGCGCGTGGGCTTCATCGCCACCTCCAGGGAATGGGCGCAGCGCCTGGCCGACCGCAAGATGCTGGCAACGCTCACCACCAGCGACATCGGCGAACGCGTGGTGTACAAGATCCTCTCGCAGGGGCTGTACCGCAAGCATGCCGAGCGCCTGCGCGCGCGGCTCGACAAGGTGCGCGAGGGCACGTATCGGCGTGCCGAGCGGGCCGGCCTGCGCTTCGATCCGGCGCCGGCCGGCATGTTCGTCTGGGCCGAGGCGGGCTGCGACACGAACGTATTGGCCGAAAAGGCGCTGGCCGAGGGGCTGGTGCTGGCGCCGGGCAGCCTGTTCTCGCCGCGCCAGCTGCCGTCGACCCGCATGCGCCTGAACCTGGCCACGGTACAGGACCAGCGCGTCTGGACGTTTTTCGAGCGCGCGCTGGGATAAGCGCCTTTGCGACAAGCCCCTTGAAATCGCTTATATAATCCCCAACTCCGTAAAGTCCGTCCCATCCACAAGACTATGAGGTAAAAATGGCTGTCTCCGAAAAGCAAACCCTGGGTTTTCAGACCGAAGTGAAGCAAATGCTGCACCTGATGATCCATTCCCTGTACTCGAACAAGGAAATCTTCCTGCGCGAATTGATCTCGAACGCGTCCGACGCGGCCGACAAACTGCGCTTCGAAGCGATCGATAACGACGCCCTGTACGGCAACGATCACGAATTGAAGATCAAGGTCAGCTTCGACAAGGATGCGCGCACCATCACCATTTCCGACAACGGCATCGGCATGACCCGCGACGAGGCGATCTCGCACCTGGGCACCATCGCCAAGTCGGGCACCAAGGAATTCTTCGGCAAGCTGTCGGGCGACCAGCAGCAGGACGCGGCCCTGATCGGCCAGTTCGGCGTGGGCTTTTATTCGGGCTTCATCGTCGCCGACAAGATCACCGTCGAAACGCGCCGCGCCGGCGCGGACGCCTCCGAGGGCGTGCGCTGGGAGTCAAGCGGCGAAGGCGATTACAGCATCGAGACCATCGACAAGCCGTCGCGCGGCACGGACATCATCCTGCACCTGCGCGAAGGCGAGGACGAATTGCTGTCGAG
Source organism: Janthinobacterium sp. JC611 (assembly GCF_018682595.1). Classification (NCBI taxonomy): domain Bacteria; kingdom Pseudomonadati; phylum Pseudomonadota; class Betaproteobacteria; order Burkholderiales; family Oxalobacteraceae; genus Janthinobacterium; species Janthinobacterium sp. JC611. The sequence continues at coordinate 87,295 of NZ_JAFLJN010000023.1, read as the reverse complement.
CTGGAAGATCAAGTCCATCATCCGCAAATATTCGGACCACATTTCGCTGCCGATCGTGATGCAGAAGGAAGAGTGGGACGACGAGAAAAAAGAAACCGTCCTGAAAGACGAATTCGAAACCGTCAACCAGGCCAGCGCCCTGTGGGCCCGCAACAAGGCCGACATCACGCCGGAACAGTACGACGAGTTCTACAAGCACGTGTCGCACGACTTCCAGTCGCCGCTGACGCACACGCATAACCGCGTGGAAGGCCGCAGCGAATACACGCAGCTGCTGTACATCCCGGCCAAGGCGCCGTTCGACATGTGGGACCGCAACAAGCGCGGCGGCATCAAGCTGTACGTCAAGCGCGTCTTCATCATGGACGATGCCGAGCAGCTGATGCCGACCTACCTGCGCTTCGTGCGCGGGGTGATCGACTCGGCCGACCTGCCGCTGAACGTGTCGCGCGAGATCCTGCAGGAATCGCGCGACGTCAAGGTGATCCGCGAAGGCTCGACCAAGCGCGTGCTGGGCATGCTGGAAGAACTGGCGAACGCCGACGAGCAGGACAAGAAGGACAAGTACGCCGTCTTCTGGAAGGAATTCGGCCAGGTGCTGAAGGAAGGCATCGGCGAGGACGCGGCCAACAAGGAACGCCTGGCCAAGCTGCTGCGCTTTGCCTCGACGGCCAACGACAGCGACGAGCAAATCACCTCGTTCGCCGACTACGTGGCGCGCATGAAGGAAGGCCAGGACAAGATTTACTACGTCACGGCCGACAACTACGCCGCCGCGAAAAACAGCCCGCACCTGGAAATCTTCCGCAAGAAGGGCGTCGAAGTGCTGCTGCTGACGGACCGTGTCGATGAATGGATGCTGTCGTTTATCCAGGACTTCGAAGGCAAGGAACTGGTTTCCGTCGCCAAGGGCGGCCTGGACCTGGGCGCGCTGGAAGACGAAGCGGAAAAGAAAGAGCACGAAGAAACGGAAACCTCGTACGCCGACCTGGTGGGCAAGATGAAGACCGTGCTGGCCGACAAGGCCAAGGACGTGCGCGTCACGTTCCGCCTGACCGATTCGCCAGCCTGCCTGGTGGCCGATGAAAACGAATTGTCGGGCAACCTGCTGCGCATGCTGAAGGCGGCAGGCCAGAGCGCGCCGGAATCGAAGCCTATCCTGGAGATCAACCCGAATCACCCGCTGGTGACGCGTCTGAAGTACGAAGACGCGGAAGGCGGCAAGTTCGGCGACTGGGCCAACATCCTGTTCGACCAGGCCATGCTGGCCGAAGGCGGCTCGCTGGCCGATCCGGCCAGCTTCGTCAAACGCCTCAACGAATTGCTGCTCAATTCGGCGAAGTAATCGCTTAGCGGTAAACGTCATCAAGCCGGTCCTTTCTGCGTGAAGGGGCCGGCTTTTTCTTTAAGGAGCATCATGAAAATCCGCCTGATGGCGGGCCTGGGCGCGCATGCGCTGGGCTGCCTGCTGTTTATCGCATTGAGCTGGCTGGGATTTTTCCTGTACACGCAGCTGTTCGGCAGCCTCGGCTCGCGCGGCGTGGCGGGCGGCCTGGCCCTGCTGCTGGTGTTTTACGTGTATGCGGGCACCAACTTGCTGCTGGCGCTGCTGCCTCCCGGCCGGTGGAAGCCTGCGCTGTGCGCTCTGCTGGGCGCGGCCGTGCTCGCGTACCTGCTGCCCCAGCATCCGCTGCGGGCCATCTACTTCAGCGTGCTGTCGGGCGGCGTGAGCTGGCTGGCCGTGCTGGCTGGCGCGCGTTTAAGCGGATACCTGCGCGGCTGACAGGCCGTTGACAAAGGCGGCGACGGCTGCGGCGGCCGCTTCCGGCGCCGCCTGCAGCAGCATGTGCGGCGCGGCGATGTCGACCAGCTGCGTGCCGGGCGCCTGCCGCAGTATCTGCGCGGCGTTCGCCGGCGGCACCAGGCGGTCGTGGCGGGCGCGCAGATACAGCACCGGCAGGCTGCCGCGCGCGAAGCTGCGCGAGGCGTCGGTTTCCAGCACGGCGCGCAGGCGCTGGCGCAGCACGCGGGGCGGCACGTGCGCCAGCGCGGCCGCCAGTTCCGCCTGCAGACGTGGCGTGGAGCAGGGCGCCAGCAGCGCCTGGCGCAGGGCGAAGCCGGGCATGGCGCCAAATGGCACAAGGCCGAGCAGGTGGCGCAGGGGCGCCAGCATCGGGCGCGGATTGCGCACGAACGAACAGCACAGGATCAGGGCGCGCATGCCCGGTGGCGGATCGGCGCGCAAAGCTGCCCCCAGCGGTCCTGAAAACGATTCGGCCAGCACGATGAAGGGGCGGCCCTGCGGCAGGCGCTCGCGCACGAACGCTTCCAGGGCCGCATAGCCGAGCGGCGCGGCCGGATAGGCGATGGCCTGGGTGTCGATGGCGCCCAGCGCGCGCACGGCGGCGTCAAAACGGTCGAATAGCCGGGCCGTGCCATCCATGCCGGGCAGGAGGACAAGCAGGGGCGAGGCGTGGGTTGGTGTCGTCATTGCGGCCATCATAGCAGCCGCGCCGGCATATGCGCCGTCCGCCAGCCGCACGGCATGGGCGCTGGCGCCATGCTAGAATCGCCGGCGCGCCATGCGTGGCCGTAAGAACGGCCAAATCCCCGACAGACAGAATCATGCATATCATTTTTTCGAATTACCGCACCCTGGGCGGCGCCTTGCTGGCAGCGGCCTGCGTCCTTTCCCAGCCCGCCGGCGCTACGGCGGCGCCCGCCGCGCCGGCGGGGAAAAGCCTGTCCTCCCTGCTGGCCGGCGGCCCCTTGCCGCGCCTGAGCGACGATGCGCAGGTGCGCGCCACCCTGTTCGACTTCTTCGGTTACGCGCGCGGCAGCTACACGGAAGATGATGAACTGCTGCTGGCGCAGGCGCTCGAAGCGATCAGCGAAAAGCGCGACGCCACGCGCACCGTGCTGCCCGATGGCCGGCAGTTGCTGGCGTCGATGAATGACCGCAAGCAGGGCCGCGAACGGGGCGCCATGCTGCTCGACAAGCGCGGCGCCATCATCGCCTTTGGCCTCGTCAACGGCCATTGCCGCCTGGAGGGCCAGCCGCTGGCGAAAGTCTGCAATCCTGATCCGAATACCGTGCTGACCGTGTTCCACCGCAAGGGCATGCTGGTCGGCGAAGCGGCGCCGCTGCTGGCCTGGGCCAGGCAATTGCCTCCCATGCTGGCGCTGATCGCGGGCGACAAGGAAGCGGGCGCCGACGGACAGAAGATCGCCACGGTCGAATACGTGCTGGCGCAGCCGGCCCTGCCGGGCTGGAACCGCGCCCAGCTGCCGCCCGCCTATCCGCCGGCGCTGCTGCCGCTGCTGCTCGATAAATCCACGGTGCTGACGTCGGCCGGCGCCGGCGTGTTTGCCTATCCGCTCACCCTCAAGGGCAAGAAACAGAACAATGTGCTGGACCACGCCGAGGGCCGCCCGCCGCGCGACCTGGAAGTGGCGCTGCGCAGCTATGCCAGTTTCGACACGGTGGTGGAGCGCTACCGGCAGATGGCCAAGGGCGCCAGGGTGCAGCGCAACGAGCGCACCGCCTACCTCGATGGCGACATGGGGCAGGGCAGCTATCGCGTCTACATCCGCAACACGGGGGCCGATGGCGTGATGATCGACGTGGCGCTGTGGCAGCGCAAGCTGGCGGCCGGCCGCTGATGTCAACGTCGTTTTCAAAACGCTGTTGTCAATAGTAGGGTGCCTTGGCGTAACCGAGCTGCGTCAATTGCGCGTCGATTTCCGCGTCGCGCTGTCTTTTCCCCGTGCCAAAGCTGAACTGCCGCAGTGCGCGCGGCAAGCCCTCGGCCACCAGCATATCGAAATCGAGCTGCGTCTGGCTCACCGCCAGGGCGCGTAGCGCAGGCAGCGCCGCGACACCGCGCAAGCGCTGCAACGTCTTGCAGTTGCGCAGAACCAGCCATTCGAGCGTCGGATTGGCGCCCAGGCTGATTTCCGTCAATTTGATCTGCTCTTCCACCGATAGCCGCGCCAGCAGCGGAAAGCGTCCAATATCGCCCAGGTTTTCCATGCCGCGCACGCGTACCACTTCCAGCTCCTCCAGCCGCGGCGCCGTGATGTGGGCGATCGATGCGCGTCCACCAAGGATGAAGCGCAGCCGCCTCAAGGCCGGCATGGCGCTGACGAAGTCCACCTCATCCCTGCTCTTGACCTGCGACAGCGACAGTTGCGTCAGCGCGGGCAGGGCCGTGATGGCGGCGATGTTTTTCACGTGGCCCGTCGTGTGCAGCTGCGCCAGCCGCGGCCAGTGACGCAGCGGCGCCAGGTCGATCTGGCCCTTGCCCGTCTCGCCCAGGCTCAGTGCTTCCAGGCCGCGCAGGGTGTCCAGCGCCAGGATGTCGAGTTCGGCCAGGTGATGCACGCCCAGGCGCAGGCGCTTCAAGCGGCCCAGTTCGCCCAGCCGCTCGAGGTGGATGGCGCGCATGTGGCAGTCGAGCGACAGGTTGACGGCATGCGGCAGCGCGCGCAGCACGTCGGCGTCGAACGGTTCGGCACTGGCGCCGAAAAAGCGGATTTCCAGCGCCGGCCCGCAGGTGGCGGCCAGCGCGTCCAGGTCGGCCAGCAGCGGCGCCGGCAAGCGGTCCTGCGTAAACTGGACGATGACTTGCTCGCCGTTGCCGATGAGCGTGCGGATGGCCGCCGCGTCGATGCGCGCGGGCTGGTGGATGCGGTGCTGGGTGGCAGGCTGGTACATGGGGTGATTCCTGTGCGAGAAGAGCGATGCCTTACAGGCGCGCGTTGCTGTAGCCGCGCTCCGCCAGTTGCGCCGCGATGGCGTCGTCGCGTGTTTTTTTGCCCGTGCGCAGGCGCGCATGCGTCAGCGACGCGGGCAGATCCTGCAGCAGTGCGTCCACGTCGAGCAGGGTTTCCGATGCCGACAGCTGGCGCAGGGCAGGCAGGGCGGCGAGGCCGGGCAGGCTGTCGAGCGTCTTGCAGGTGTGCAGGTTCAGGCGTTCGAGCAGGGGATTGGGCCCCAGCGCGACCTGCCGCAGCTTGATCTGGTCTTCCACCCATAGCGCCTGCAACAGGGGGAAGCGGCCGATATCGCCCAGCGTTTCCAGGCCGCGCACGCGTATCACTTCCAGCTGTTCCAGCAGTGGCGCTTCGATGTCCGCCAGCGATTCGCGGCCGCCCAGCTGCAGTTTCAGTTGCCGCAGGCGCTCCATGCCAGACACAAAATCCAGCGCCACCTTGTTCTTGATGCGGTACAGCGACAGGTCACGCAGCGCCGGCAGGCTGGCCAGGGTGTCGATATGCTGGTGGTGGCCTTCGATGGTCAGGCTGGACAGGTGCGCATAGTGGTGCAGGGGCGCCAGGTCGATATTGTTCCTGGCCGACTCGCCCAGGTCCAGGCATTCGAGGCCGCGCAAATTCTCCAGCTGCAGGATGTCGGCCTCCGCCAGCTCGTATACGCCCAGGCTCAGGTGCTTCAGGTGGCGCAGTTCGCCCAGCGCTTCCAGATGGATGGCTTGCCGGTGGCAGTCGATGGACAGGCTGGCCACATGCGGCAGCGCGCGCAGGATGCGGGCATCGAACACCCTCGGGTCGTAGCCGTAGATGCGGATGGTCAGCGCCGTGCCGCAGGTGGCGGCCAGGGCGTCGAGGTCGGCCAGCAGCGGCTGCGGCTCGGCCAGGGTGTTGAACTGCACCAGCACCTGCTGGCCGCCCGCGATGGCGGCGCGGATCGCCCCGGCGTCGATGCGTTCGGGGTTCTGGATGCGCAGCGGCTGTCCTGTTTGCGTCATGCTCACAGCCCTATCGGATAGTCTACTTGCCTGGGGGGCGGGCAGCCTTGCGGCCCCGGGAAGGTCTGCTTGCCCGTGTCATCGTAGCGCTTGCCGCATTCCACGAGCACGCGCTTGCGGAAGGTGTAGATGCTGGCCACCTTGCCGTTCGGGTGGTAGCAGATATTGTCGCCATCGCGGTCGGCCGACGCATAGCTGATCATGGTCTGGCCATTCACCGTGCGCGTGCTGTGGCCGCTGCGCGGCTCCGTGCATTTGAGCTGGCCGCTTTCGTAGTACGCGTTGACGACGGAGGTGTCGGCGGCGCGGTCGACCAGCAGTTCGTCCTTGCGCTTGCCGTTCGGGTAGTTCGAATAGCCTTCCTGGCGCTGGCCGTACTGGAAGGCATAGTAATACTGCGGCTTGCCGTCCGGGTAGTACATGTGGTGGTATTCGCACACGTCGTCGCGCGTGCTGCCGTACTCCTTGAAGGTGCAGCGGTGGATGTCGTTGAGCAGCTGGCCGTCTTCATAGTATTCGCGCAGGTGCGTGAGCAGGCGGCCCTGGTCGATGACGGCCAGGCGTTCCGGCTTGCCGTTCGGGTAGTAGCGCGCGTCGAGGCCCTGCTTCTTGCCGTTGTCCCACAAGGTATCGAGACGCAGGATCTTGCCGCTGTCGTCGAACGCCTGTTCGCGTCCGTCCAGCTGGCCGTTGCGGTAGGTGGCCGTGTAGACCGCGTATTCCTTGCCGGCCGGACCCAGATAGCGCGTGCGGCTGCCATCGAGCACGCCCGCCTGGTAGTGGTCGCGCAGGCGCAGCGCGCCTTGCGCATCCGTGTCGATCGCTTCGCCCTGCTTCTTGCCTTGCACGAAAGTGACGCTTTGCGTGACATTGTCCTTGAGCCTGAGCTTCCACGGCCCGTCGCGCAAGCCCTCGACGAAGCTGCCTTCGCCGTCTTCCGTGAGCCACGGCCCATGGCGCGAGCCGTTGACGTAGTTGCCCTGCGTGCGCAGCTTGCCGCCCATGCGGCGTTCGTGCGGACCGTTCAATTGGCCGCCGGCGTAGGTGTCGAAACCCGTCACTTCCTCTGCATCGGCATAGTTGACGACGGTCCAGCGGCCTTCGCGCTTGCCGGCCCGGTACATGCCGCTCTCGCTCTGTCTGGGGTAGTCGAAGCGCCACAGGCCTTCGCGCAGGCCGTTGACGTAATGGCCTTTCTCGCTGCCTTCATGCATGCCCTCGCGCACCCACAGTCCCTGGCGCTTGCCCTTCACGTACTGGCCCCGCTCGACCACCGAGCCGTCATCCCAGGCCAGGCTGTAGAGGACGGAAGGGCCGTCCTCGCTGCCCGTGAACTGCTGCGGCGCCGTTTCCCACGTCACTTGCCACAGCCGGTAATTGGGCAGGATGCCGGCGCCCGCATCGCTGTACAGGGTGTAGCTGGCGGTGAGAAAACGCTCGCCTTTTTTCCGGAAGGTTTTCTTGTAGGTGATGGCATCCTCGGCGCCGGGCGCCACCGGCGTGCCGTCAGTGCTGTAGTAGCCGACGATGGTGCCTTGCGTATGGTCGATGGCGTCGAAGTCCGCATTGCCGCTCTTGCCGCGCGGAACGCTGTAGTCCATCGGCGCCAGTTTCGCCAGCGCCGCCTTGACCGTCCCCGCGTTGGGAGAGCCGCCTTGCGTCACGATGCGGTTCAGTGCCGGCTGCAAGCCGTCCAGGCGCCGGTACTTGCCGGAGCCGCGATGATAGCGGTAGGCGCGCAGGCCGTTCCTGTCGCCCTGGCGGAACAGCACCAGCATGGTTTGCACGCTGGTGTCCGATTCCTTGTCCAGCGACGCGTAGAACACGGAGCGGATGACGGCGTTGCCGAACTGGTCGAGCTGGAAGGTTTTCGAGCCGCTGCTGGTGCACTCGCAGTAATAGCCGTTGACGCCATCCTTTTCCTTGAGGAAGGCGACGTCAAACCCGCTGTCCTGCGCGGCGTGGATGGCGGGGTGGGCGAGGGTCTTGCCTTCGTAGAAGGGCGCGCCGTGGGCGAGGGCGGAGCAGAGCAGCAAGGGCAGGAGAACTGGCAAAAGCGGACGTTTCATCGTGGGGCTGGCGTCGGGGCGCCGCAATGGAAAGGCCACGATTCTGCCTGCGTTCTTACTTGTGGGCAAATATGCGCCTATCGTGCGCAGGTGCGCGCCCTGCGGTTCAGGGCTGGTGGGCGGCGCAGAAGTCCAGCAGCAGCTGTTCGCCGTCCGGCCAGGGGCCGTAGCCGGCGTCGCCATTGATATGGCCGGCGTCGCCGATCATGGTGAAATCGCTGCCCCAGGCGGCGGCAAACGCGCGTGCGCGCGCGAAGCTGACGTAGGGATCGTCGCCGCTGGCCACCACCAGGCTGGGGAATGGCAAGGCTTGCAGCGGCATCGGCGCAAAGCCCGTCGTGCCGGACGGGTAGGAGGGCGCCTCCACATCGCTGGGCGCGACGAGGAAGGCACCGGCGATCCTGTGCGGCGAGCCGCTGGCCGCCCAATGGGCCACCAGCGTGCAGGCCAGGCTGTGCGCGGCCAGCACGGGAGGGCGCTCGCAGGCGGCGATGGCGCGGTCGAGCTCCGCCACCCATTCGTCCTTGTCCGGCGTCTGCCATTCCCGGTGCGGCACGCGCGACCATTGCGGGTGGCGCGCTTCCCAATGGGTTTGCCAATGCCGCGGCCCGGAATTCCACAGGCCGGCCAGGGTCAGGACGAGAGGCGACATCAAATCTCCTTGTAAAATCAAAGCTCCGTGCGCAGGGCGAATAGCTCCGGGAACAATACCACGTCGAGCATCTTGCGCAAATAGCTCACGCCCGCCGTGCCGCCCGTGCCCGTCTTGAAGCCGATGATGCGCTCCACCGTCGTCACATGGCGGAAGCGCCAGAAGCGGAAGGCCGTTTCCAGGTCCACCAGCTTTTCGGCCAGCTCGTACAGGGCCCAGTGTTTCGACGGGTCGCGGTAGACTTCCAGCCACGCCGCCTTGACCGAGGCGTCGGAGGCGGTCGGCAGGCTCCAGTCGGCGTCCAGGCGCTCGGCGGCGATGGGCAGGCCGCTGCGCGCCAGCAGCTTGATGGCTTCATCGTAGACGGAGGGCGCGCGCAGGGCGGCGTCGAGTACCGCATAGGTATCGGGCGCCGTCGCGTGCACGTTGAGCAGGGCCGCGTTCTTGTTCCCCAAAATGAATTCGATCTCGCGGTACTGGAAGGACTGGAAGCCGGACGAGGCGCCCAGGTAGGGGCGGATGGCCGTGTATTCGGGCGGCGTCATGGTGGCCAGCACGTCCCAGGCATGCACCAGTTGATCCATGATGCGCGCCACGCGGGCCAGCATCTTGAAGGCGGGCGCCAGGTCGCCGCTTTGCAGGTTGGCGCGCACGGCGTGCATCTCGTGCAGCATCAGCTTCATCCACAACTCGCTCGTCTGGTGCTGCACAATGAACAGCATCTCGTTGTGATTCGGCGACAGCGGATGCTGGGCCGTCAGGATGCGGTCCAGCGCCAGGTAATTGCCGTAGCTCATCGATTCGCTGAAGTCCATCTGCGCGCCATGCCACTGCGCATCCTGGCCGCCGGCATGCATGGGGCAGCCGCTGGTGTTTTCCTTGTTCATATTCTTGTCGTCGTTCATGGGTGGTTCAGGTGACGGCATCGCGCTTGGCGGCGATGTCGTAGGCTTGCGTATCGAGGATGTCGCGCAGGATCTCCACGGCATCCCACACGTCGGCAAAGCGCGTGTACAGGGGCGTGAAGCCGAAGCGCATGATGGCCGGTTCGCGGTAGTCGCCGATCACGCCGCGCGCGATCAGCGCCTGCATCACGGCATAGCCGTGCGGGTGCGTGAAGCTGACCTGGCTGCCGCGCCGCGCATGCTCGCGTGGCGTGACGAGGCCCAGCGGATGGCTGGCGCAGCGCTGTTCCACCAGCGCGATGAACAAATCGGTCAGGGCCAGCGACTTGCGGCGGATGGCTTCCATGCTCGTTTGCGCAAAAATATCGAGGCCGCATTCGACCAGGGCCAGCGAGAGGATCGGCTGCGTGCCGCACAGGGCGCGGGCGATGCCATCGGCGGGCGCGAAGCCCGGGTCCATGGCGAACGGCGTGGCGTGGCCCCACCAGCCGGACAACGGCTGGCGGAAGCGCGCCTGGTGTTTTTGCGGCACCCAGATGAAGGCGGGCGAGCCGGGGCCGCCATTCAGGTATTTATAGGTGCAGCCGACGGCCAGGTCGGCGCCTGCGCCGTTCAGGTCCAGCGGCACGGCGCCGGCCGAATGGGCCAGGTCCCACAGCGCCAGCGCGCCCTGCGCATGGCAATGGCTGCTGACGGCGGCCATGTCGTGCTGGTAGCCGGTGCGGTAGTTCACGTGCGTGAGCATGGCGACGGCGCATCCGGCATCGATGGCGTGCGCCAGGTCGTCCGGGCTGTCGACCAGGCGCAGCTGGTAGCCGCGGTCGAGCCAGGCGACCAGGCCTTGCGCCATGTACAGGTCGGTGGGGAAGTTGCTGCGTTCGCTGACGATGATGCGCCGCGCGGCGCGGGCCGGATCGCTGGCCTGCATCTGCAGGGCGGCGGCCAGGGCCTTGAACAGGTTGACGGAAGTGGTGTCGGTGATCACCACTTCGCCCGTGTGCGCGCCCAGCAGCGGGGCCAGGCGGTCGCCCAGGCGCCTGGGCAGGTCGAACCAGCCGGCCGTATTCCAGCTGCGGATCAGGTCGGTGCCCCATTCGGCCGCGATGACGTGCTGGGCGCGGGCCAGGGCCGCTTTCGGCCGGGCGCCCAGGGAATTGCCATCGAGGTAAATCACGCCTTGCGGCAAGTCGAATTGCTGGCGCAGGGGCGCCAGGGGATCGTCGAGGTCGCGCGCGCTGCAGTCCTGTCGAGAAATCATGGTGGCTTTCATGTCGATGCTTGTCTGGATGGCATGATATTGCTTGAAGCTTAAAGTATCACGCGGAAGTGGCAGTGTAGCAAATCCCCGCCGCACGGCGCGCTTTCCGGCAGAAAAGGCGGCGAAAAAATGTCCGCTTGCGGGGCATCAACGAAAAAAATCACGATTTTTAAAAATATTTCCAGATAGCCCTAAAGTTCCGCCATTCGCCGCCGTCAACAACTACATGAACAGCGGTAATCGGTCAGGCAGGCGCCGACAATTTTTAAATATTTTTAAAAACAAGCCTAAAGTTCCCGTCGGAGCTGCCGTTATCTCTGTAGACAGACTTGATTCTGATCAAGTTGTTGTAAAAAAGTGATATTTTTTACAGGCCAAAAGTCGGGCAAATCCGACGCAGAGCCAAACTCCCACACCCGCGCCGTTACTGGCGCGCGACCATGATCGAGTAGTGTTTGTCAGACAAACACCTACGATCGTCTCCGCCATTCCCCGACCAAAAATACAGTGCTTTGCCTCTGTTGCGTTTAATGTTGCTCCTGCAGAATGTATCTCACTGGCAACATACAACGCCAGCTGAATTCAACGGATTGAGGAGATGGAAATGACTGCTAACGATATGATGGCTGAGATTCGCGACGCTAACCTGAGCTACCTGATGCTGGCCCAGCAAATGATTCGTGCGGACAAGGTAACGGCCATCTTCCGTTTGGGCATTGCCGCCGAAATCGCCGAACTGATCGAAGGCATGAGCAATGCGCAGATCCTGAAGCTCGCTGGCGGCAACATGATGCTGGCCCGCTTCCGCTTCGACGACAGCGCCATCCTGGGCATGCTGACGAACTACAATAAAGACCGCTCGCTGGCCCAGTCGCACGCTGCCATTCTCATGGCCGGCCAGGGCGTCGAAGAAATCGCTTAAGGTTCCCCTCAAAACGTCCATGGCGGCGTTGCATTGCCTCGCCGTACATTCGTACTGTCTTCGGCAACGCGCCTTGCCCTGAACATTTTTCTGGCAACCTCATCAGTCAGTATCAGTTAGTTAGCATCAGTCAGTCGCGGAGTACACAGCATGGCCAAGAAAAGTGTCGTATCGGAAGCGCAGGAAATCCAGCTGGCCATTGAATTGATACAGCTGGGCGCCCGTTTGCAACTGCTGGAGACGGAAGTCTCGCTGTCGCGCGAACGCCTGCTGAATCTGTACAAGGAATTGAAGGGCGTCTCGCCGCCCAAGGGCATGCTGCCGTTTTCCACCGACTGGTTCCTCACCTGGCAACCGAATATCCATTCCTCGCTGTTCATCAATATCCACAAATTCCTCGTCGACCACGCCGGCGCCACCGGCATCGAAGCCGTGATGAAGGCATATAAGCTGTACCTGGAACAGATGCCGCCCGAAGCGGGCGAAGAGCCGCTGCTGTCGCTGACGCGGGCCTGGACCCTGGTGCGCTTTTTCAGCAGCAAGATGCTGGACATGGCGCCCTGCGGCAAGTGCGGCGGCAAGTTTGTCGTCAACTGCCTCGACCTGAATGCCGATTATGTGTGCGGCCTGTGCCACATGCCTTCGCGTGCCGGCAAGACCAAGAAGGCGCGCGATGAAGCGGCCGCCATCGCGCCGCCGGGTGTCGCCGCCTGATGCTGTTGCAATCATGGCCTCAGTGAAAGCCGGAGCGGTCGCCAGACCGGACTCCGGTTTTTTCATGGTGCTTTCGCTTACACTGGCGTTTTCCCCCTTTGACTGTCCTGTGACTGCCTCATGCTGCAACAAATCCTGCGCGCGCCCGCGCTCAAGGCCGTCCTGATCCAGGTGCTGGCTTTTCCCTTGCTGTTGCTATTGGTATATGGCCTGGCGCGCGCCGGCGTGGCCATGTCGCTGCCGGCCGTGGCGCTGCTGCAGGGCGTGCTGGCGGCGCTCATCACGTGGCGCGCGGGCCTGGCGCGCTGGTGGTGCGCCATCGGCCTGCTGTTTGCGCCCGCCCTGCTGGCGGCCAGCCTGCTCGATCTGCCGCCGGCCGTCTTCCTGGCGGCCTTTGTTTTCCTGCTGAGCCTGTATTGGTCCACGTTCCGCACGCAAGTGCCGTTTTATCCGTCGGGGCCGAAGGTATGGCAGGCGGTGGCCGAGCTGGTCGCGGACCGTCCCGGCGTGCGCCTGGTCGACATCGGCAGCGGCCTGGGCGGCCTGGTGCTGGACCTGGCGCGGCGCCGCCCCGACGGGCAGTTTTCCGGCATCGAGCTGGCGCCGTTGCCTTGGCTGGCAAGCCGTTTGCGCGCAGGGCTGGCGGGGAGCCGCGCGCGTTTCCTGCGCGGCGACTACGAGGCGCTCGATTTCGGCCGCTACGATGCGGTGTTTGCCTACCTGTCGCCGGCGGCGATGGCGGCCCTGTGGCGCAAGGCGGAAAGGGAAATGTTGCCCGGTAGCATGCTTCTTAGTTACGAATTCCAGATTGCGGCACGCGAGCCCGATAAGACCATCGCCGCCACAGAGGGTGGCCCTTTGCTTTACATATGGTGCTTTTAAGCAATTGTCTGCGTTATTTGCTTGCCCGGAGGACAATCTCACGTTATTGTAGTTCCACACGGCATTTTCTCGGATTTGCATTGAAAAGCAGCGCATTTCAATTAACTTCCGGTTGCTTTTTTTGCCGCTGTCTTTGCCGGCGGCGCAGCCGCCAGAAGACAGGAACAGGTTTGTACATGCCGGGGACACAGTCCCGGCCATTATTGGGAGTCAGGGCACTTGTTAGTCATAATCGGATACATCGTCGTCTGCGCCTCGGTTTTTGGCGGTTTCGCGCTGGCGGGCGGCCATCTGGCGGCGCTGTTCCAGCCGGTCGAGTTGCTGATGATCGGCGGCGCCGCCCTGGGCGCCTTCCTTGTCGGTAACAATAACAAGGCGATCAAAGCCACCCTCGCCGCCTTGCCCGGCCTGTTCAAGGGTTCGCGCTATACCAAAGAGCTGTACATGGAACTGATGTCGCTGCTGTTTGAAGTGCTCAGCAAGGTGCGCAAGGAAGGCTTGATGTCGATCGAAGGCGACATCGACAAGCCCGAGGAAAGTCCGCTGTTTTCCAAGTATCCGGCCGTGCTGGCCGACCACCATATCATCGAATTCATGACCGATTACCTGCGCCTGATGGTATCGGGCAACATGGATGCCTTCCAGATCGAAAACCTGATGGACAATGAAATCGAGACGCACCATCACGAAGGCGCCGTGCCGGCCCACGTGATCGCCAAGGTGGGCGATGGCTTGCCCGCTTTCGGTATCGTCGCCGCCGTGATGGGCGTGGTGCACACGATGGAGTCGGTGGGCATCCCGCCGGCCGAGCTGGGCATGCTGATCGCGCACGCGCTGGTCGGCACCTTCCTCGGCATCTTGCTGGCCTACGGTTTCGTCGGCCCGCTGGCCAGCCTGCTGGAGCAGAAGCTGGAAGAGTCGAGCAAGATGTTCCAGTGCGTGAAAGTGACCCTGCTGGCCAGCCTGAACGGCTATGCGCCGGCGCTGGCCGTGGAGTTCGGCCGCAAGGTGCTGTTCTCGACCGAGCGCCCGACGTTCAATGAGCTGGAAGACCACATCAAGAAATCGAAAACGAAGTAAGCAGTGAATATACGCCTGGACACCATGAGTCATTTGCAGCACACGGAAGGGGGACGCCATGGCCGATGAAGGCATGCGCCCGATTATCGTCAAGCGTATCAAGAAAACGGCTGGCGGACACCATGGCGGGGCGTGGAAGATCGCCTACGCTGACTTTGTCACGGCCATGATGGCCTTTTTTCTGCTGATGTGGTTGCTGGGCTCCACCTCGAAGGGCGACTTGAACGGTATTTCCGAATTCTTCAAGACGCCCTTGAAAGTGGCCATGGCGGGCGGTTCCGGCAGCGGCGAAAGCAATTCCGTGATCCAGGGCGGCGGCCAGGACCTGTCGCGCCAGGATGGGCAGGTGCGCAAGGCGCAGGAAGAGCAACAGCGCAAATCGTTCGACCTCAATTCCGCCAAGGCCGCGCTGGAACGCGAGGAAGGCAAGCGCCTGCAGGCGCTCAAGGCGCGCATCGAAGCGACCATCGACGCCAATCCCCTGCTGAAAAAATACAAGAACCAGTTGCTGCTCGATATCACCAGCGAAGGCTTGCGCATCCAGATCGTCGACGAGCAGAACCGTCCGATGTTTGCGCTTGCCAATGCGAATTTGCAACCGTACACCAAGGAAATCCTGCACGCCATTGGCTCCGTGCTCAATGAGGTGCCGAACCGCATCGGCCTGTCCGGCCATACGGATTCGACGCCCTACATGAGCGATGCCGGCTACAGCAACTGGGAATTGTCGGCCGACCGCGCGAATGCGTCGCGGCGCGAACTGGTGATTGGCGGCATGAAGGAAGAGAAAGTCTTGCGCGTGGTGGGACTGGGTTCGGCCGCCCACCTGGACAAGCTCGACCCCT
Organism: Janthinobacterium sp. JC611; assembly: GCF_018682595.1. Lineage (NCBI taxonomy): Bacteria > Pseudomonadati > Pseudomonadota > Betaproteobacteria > Burkholderiales > Oxalobacteraceae > Janthinobacterium > Janthinobacterium sp. JC611. The sequence goes on along the minus strand of NZ_JAFLJN010000023.1, from coordinate 72,200 downwards.
TCAATCCGATCAACCGGCGCATCAGCATCATCGTCATGAACAAGCGCACGGAAGAAAATGTCCTGCGCGACGGGGCGGCGATCGAGCTGCCGGTGACCGATGCCGCGTCCGCCGCTGTCGCTTCAGGGCTGGCGGCCGGTGCGCCGCCCGCGGCGGCTCCAGCCCCCAGCCCGGTAGCGGCGAAAAAATAACACGCAAGGCCGTCGACGCGTGGTGTATTGAAACAATGAGACCTTTATGACAAGAAAGAAAATACTTGGCTCGCATGTAAAGCGCCTGCTGTCTGGCGTGTCGGACCATGGCCGCAAGCACTTGACGGAGGTGGAAACCGACCTGGTGCAGACCGGCATCTTGCTGGAAGAGGCGATCGAGAAGCTGTCCTTCAATTTCATGGCGATACATGCGGCCGTCGCCGCGCAGCAAGACACCATCGCCCTGCTGCTCGACGGCGGTATTCCGGCCGAGCAGCAGCGGGAAAAACTGCTGGCGTTGCAGGATGAGGTGGGGGGCTACGTGAATGCCGCCATCACCAGCCTGCAGTTCCAGGACATGACCAGCCAGCTGATCGAGCGCACCTTGAAGCGCGTGACGGGCTTGCGCGAGTTCCTCGGTACCCTGGGCTCGCATGGCGCGGAGATGTTGCCGGAGAGCGACAATGAAGAAATTGTCGCCTTGCTGGGGCGGGTCAGCATGGCGCTGGCGATTCAAAGCCTGGAGTTGCGCAGCGTGCTGCGCAAGGCTGTCAGTCAACAGCATTTGGAAAGTGGCGACATCGAGCTGTTCTAGCATGCCAGTGCGGAACGCTTGTGGTTGCATGGATTGATTAATCAAATACTCGGGCAGGATGCCCGGAATAAGTGGGAGCAAAGATGGCCAAAACGATACTTGCAGTGGACGATTCCAGCTCATTGCGCCAGATGGTGGCGTTCAGTCTGAAAGCCGCCGGTTACCAGGTGGTGGAGGCCGTCGACGGCCAGGACGGACTGGAAAAAGCCAAGCTGCAAACCGTGGACCTGGTATTGACGGACCAGAACATGCCGCGCATGGATGGCCTGGAGCTGATCAAGCTGCTGCGCGAACTGCCGACCTATCAAAAGGTGCCCATCCTGATGCTGACGACGGAGTCGTCGGACGAGATGAAGTCGAAGGGACGCGCCGCCGGCGCGAATGGCTGGCTGGTCAAGCCCTTCGATCCGCAACGCCTGATCGAAGTGGTCAAAAAGGTGATCGGCTGATGCCAGCCGCGCAGCGCAACGATGCAATTGACGGAGTCACCCTATGACCATCGATATTAGCCAGTTTTTTCAGGTCTTTTTCGATGAGGCCGAAGAACTGCTGGCTGAAAAAGAACGGCTGCTGCTGGCCGTTGATATTGCGGCGCCCGACGCCGAAGACCTGAATGCCATTTTCCGCACCGCCCATTCGATCAAGGGCGGCGCGTCGACGTTCGGCCTCTCCGACATGAGCGAGGTGACGCACATCCTGGAGTCGCTGCTCGACCGCATCCGTCAGGGCCAGATGGCCCTGACGGCGGAACACGTCGACGCCTTTTTGGCGGCCAAGGATATCCTCAAGATGCAGCTCGACGGCCACCGCCTGGGCAGCGCCGTCGACCAGGATGCCGTGGCCAATGTGCGCATGATGCTGCAGTCGTTCTCGCAGGACGTGCCCGTGGCCGCGCTCACGCCCGTCGCGCCGGCCTTCCATACGGCGGAAAAGGCCGCGGTCAGCCATGCCGGCGGCCATCGCATCCGCCTGGAGCTTCCCAGCATGGAGCCGCGCGAAGTCGATGCGCTGGCGGCCGAACTGGGCTTGCTGGGCGACGTCGCCGTGTCCACCTCGCCCGACGCGCGCACGGTGCTGGAAGTGACGACGCACGAAAGCCTGGACGATATCCTGGCCATCTGCTCGTTCGTGCTCAATCCCGACGACATGGTGATCACGCAGGCGCCGCCACTGGCGCCAGGCGAAGCCGAAGCGGCCCGCGCGGCGCAGGAAAAAGCCCAGGGCTACGGCTTCTTCGACCCGCTGCCAGGCGCGCCTGGCGCGCAGGGCGCGGCGGACCCCGGCTATGGCTTCTTCCAGCCGCTCGAGGACATCCGGGCCGCCGCCGGCGTGCAGGGCGACGCCGAACAGGGCTACGGTTTCTTCCAGCCCCTCGAACAGATTCGCGCCGACGCGGCCAAGGCGGGCAACGCCAGCGCTGCCGCCACGCCGGTCGTGGCCAGCGCCGTGGCCGAAGCGGAGCAGGAAAAGAAACCGGCCAAGAAAGAGGGCGACAAGGCCGGCGCCGAGTCGTCGTCGATCCGCGTCTCGATCGAGAAAGTCGACCAGCTGATCAACCTGGTGGGCGAACTGGTGATCACCCAGGCGATGATCGAGCAGCGCGCCAGCGCGCTCGACCCGATGCTGCATGAAAAACTGCTCGACAGCGTCAGCCACCTGACGCGCAATACGCGCGACCTGCAGGAAGCGGTCATGTCGATCCGCATGATGCCTATGGATTTCGTCTTTTCGCGCTTCCCGCGCATGGTGCGCGACCTGGCCACGAAACTGGGCAAGAAGGTCGATTTCATCACGAATGGCGCCGCCACGGAGCTGGACAAGGGCCTCATCGAGCGCATCGTCGACCCGCTCACGCACCTGGTGCGCAACAGCATCGACCATGGCGTGGAAATGCCGGCCGCCCGCGTGGCCGCCGGCAAGACCGAGGCCGGCCGCCTGTTCCTCTCGGCCAGCCACCAGGGTGGCAACATCATCATCGAAGTGTCCGATGACGGCGCGGGACTGAACCGCGAGCGCATCCTGGCCAAGGCCGCGCAGCAGGGCCTGGACGTGTCCGAGACGATGAGCGACGCCGACGTGTGGCAGCTGATTTTTGCTCCGGGCTTTTCCACCGCCGAAGCGGTCACCGACGTGTCGGGCCGCGGCGTGGGCATGGATGTCGTCAAGCGCAATATCAGCGCCATGGGCGGCGTCGTCGACATCCGTTCGGCGAAGGGGTTCGGCACGACGATTTCCATCTCGCTGCCGCTGACCCTTGCCATCCTCGATGGCATGTCGATCCGCGTCGGCGATGAAGTGTATATTTTACCGCTGGGCTTTGTCATCGAATCCCTGCAGCCAGCCGTTGAGGATATCAAGGACATCAGTGGCAAGGGGCAAGTGGTGAAGGTGCGCGGCGAATACCTGCCATTGATCCCGCTGTACCAGATGTTCGACATCGCGCCGCGCTTTACCAGTCCTTCGGAAGGCATCTGCGTGATCCTCGAGACGGAAGGGCGCAAGGCGGCCCTGTTTGTCGACGACCTGGTGGGACAGCAGCAGGTCGTGGTGAAAAACCTCGAATCGAATTACCGCAAGGTGGTGGGCATTTCCGGCGCCACCATCCTGGGCGACGGCGGCGTGTCGCTGATCCTCGATGTCGCCGCCCTGATCCGTTCCTCTCGCCAGCTGGCCGACGAGTCCATTTTTTCGTAACACCGATAGATAAAAGATAGGAAAACGCACCATGTCAGATACTCAACAAACATCCGGAAGCAATGCGGGCGACGGCAAGGACATCGCCGGTCGTGAATTCCTGGCCTTCACCCTGGGCTCCGAAGAGTACGGCATCGATATCCTGAAGGTCCAGGAAATCCGTGGTTACGAAGCGGTCACCCGCATCGCCAACGCGCCTGAATTCATCAAGGGCGTGATCAACCTGCGCGGCATCATCATTCCCGTGGTCGACATGCGCATCAAGTTCAACCTGGGCACGCCCGTGTACGACCAGTTCACGGTGGTGATCATCCTGAACATCGGCGGCCGCATCGTCGGCATGGTGGTCGACAGCGTTTCCGACGTCACCACCCTGACGCCGGAGCAGGTGAAGCCGGCGCCGGAAATGGGCACCGCCTTCTCGACCGACTACATGATCGGCCTGGGCACCATCGACGAGCGCATGCTGATCCTGGTCGATATCGACAAGCTGATGTCGAGCAGCGAGATGGGCCTGATCGACAAGCTGGCGGCGTAAGCGGCAGCAAGCAGGCAGCAAGGCGGCGCCCGGTGCGCCGCCGTATGAGCACGCAAAGAATCACTACAGATATGCATGTACCGGCGCGGGCAGAGGCGCGCCGGCAGGCTGCAAGGTCCGTCAGAGGCCAGGCCACAACACGGCGCCGTCCGGTTGAACGGGCGCCGTTCACATAAATATTGGAGACTGTAATGAGTTTGCGCGATTTCAAGATAGGCACCCGGCTGGGCATAGGTTTTGGCAGCATCCTCGCCATCCTGGTGGTGGTGATCGTTTCGGCGAATGCACTGAATTACCGTAACAAGGCCCAGTTGCTCACGGGCCTGGCGCTGGCAAGCGAAAAGAATACGCAGGCGTCGCTGATGAAGAGCGCGATGCTGGAAACCGGCATCGCCATGCGCAATATCGGCCTGCAGGGCGACGTGGGCCTGATGCAGGCGGAAGAGGGCAAGGTGCGCGAGCAGCGCAAGCTGTACGACGGCGCGCGCGGCAAGCTGGCCGGCCTGGGCCTGTCCGAGAGCGAGAAGGCATTGCTGGCCAATATCGCCAAGGTCGACGGCGAGGTCGATGCCGCCTTCAAGGAAGCGATGGGGCAGGTGCTGGCGTTTAACAGCGAGGGCGCGGCGAAGGTGATCGCCACCCGCATCGACCCCTTGAACAAGACGACCCTGGCCGACATCAACAAGCTGCTCGACTTGCAGCACGTGGCGCAGCAAAGCTTCATGGACGACTCGCTGGCGGCCGATGCGCGCCTGATGACGGTGTTGTTCATCCTGGGCGGCGCGGCGGTGGCGATCGGCGCCTGGTGCGCCATCTTCATCACGCGCTCGATCACGGTGCCGTTGTCCGGCGCCCTGGCGGTGGCGCAGAAGGTGGCGGCCGGCGAACTGACGGCGCGCGTGGTGGTCGAGGGCAAGGATGAAACGAGCGCGCTGCAGCAGGCGCTGAAGGACATGAACGAGAGCCTGGTGCAGACGGTCAGCGACGTGCGTAACGGGACCGACACGATTACCGTGGCCTCGCGCGAGATCGCCAGCGGCAATGCGGACCTGTCGGCGCGCACGGAAACGCAGGCCAGTTCGCTCGAAGAGACGGCATCGTCGATGGAGGAGCTGACGTCGACCGTGAAGCAGAACGCGGACAATGCGCGCCAGGCCAATCAGCTGGCCGTATCGGCATCGTCGGTGGCGGAGCAGGGCGGCAAGGTGGTGGCGCAAGTGGTCGATACCATGGGTTCCATCAAGGACAGTTCGCGCAAGATCGTCGACATTATCGGCGTCATTGACGGCATCGCGTTCCAGACGAATATCCTGGCCTTGAATGCGGCCGTCGAAGCGGCGCGCGCCGGCGAACAGGGGCGCGGTTTCGCGGTGGTGGCGTCGGAAGTGCGCAATCTGGCGCAACGATCGGCGGGCGCGGCGAAAGAGATCAAGGGCCTGATCGGCGACTCGGTCGACAAGGTCGATGCCGGCAGCCGGCTGGTGGACGAGGCGGGGCAGACCATGGGCCTGATCGTCACGTCGATCCGGCAGGTGGCCGACATCATGGGCGAGATCACGGCGGCGACGCAGGAACAGAGCCATGGCATCGAGGAAGTGAACCAGGCCATCGCGCAGATGGACCAGATGACGCAGCAAAACGCGGCGCTGGTCGAGGAAGCGGCGGCGGCCGCCGAAAGCATGCAGGATCAGGCGCAGAAACTGGCCGACGCCGTCAGCATCTTCAAGCTGGACGGGGAAAGCGCGGCGCCGGCGGCCATGCCCGCGCCCGCGCCAGTAGTGAAAGCGGTGGCGCGGCCGGTGCCCGGCGTGGCGGGAAATACACGGCGGTTGGCAAAGACGGCGCAAGCCGGCACGCCACCGCCCGCGAAAAAGCTGGCGGCGGCCGGCGGCGACGATTGGGAAGAGTTCTGACGCCAACCCCGGTCCCGCTAGTTATACTTGCAAAGGCATTGGTCAGAGTAGTCATAGAGAGGTAAAAACAAAATGCCGCAAACTAAAACGGATTCGGTCAAGGAATTTGATTTCACGGGCAAGGACTTTGAACGGGTCCGCGCCATGATTTACAAGCGGGCCGGCATCGCGCTGGCCGACAGCAAGCAGGAGATGGTCTACAGCCGCCTGGCGCGGCGCCTGCGCGCGACGGGCATCTCCTCGTTCGTCCGCTACCTGGACGACCTGGAAGCTGGCCGCATGGGCGACGAATGGGAAGCGTTCACGAATGCGTTGACGACCAACCTGACGTCGTTCTTCCGCGAGGCGCACCACTTCCCGCTGCTGGCCGAACACGTGAAGAAACTGAGCGGGCCGATCACCATCTGGTGTTCGGCCAGTTCCACCGGCGAGGAACCGTATTCGATCGCCATGACGGTGTGCGAGGCGTTCAACACGCTCACGCCGCCGGTCACCATCATCGCCACGGACATCGACACGAACGTGCTGGCCACGGCCGCCAATGGCGTCTACAACCTGGACCGGCTCGACAAGATGCCGGCCGACCGCGCGCGGCGCTTTTTCTTGCGCGGCAAGGGCGATCGCGAGGGGCAGGTGCGGGTGCGCCCGGAACTGCGCCAGATGATTACCTTCAAGCCGCTCAACCTGCTGGCCGACAGCTGGCCATTGACCGGCCAGTTCGACGTCATCTTCTGCCGTAACGTGATGATTTATTTTGACAAGGCGACGCAGCGCAAGATCCTGTCGCGCTTTGTGCCATTGATGAAGCCGGATGCCCTGCTGTTCGCGGGCCATTCGGAGAATTTCCTGTACGTGTCGGATTCATTGAAGCTGCGCGGTAAAACAGTCTATGAGCTCGACCAGCCTCGGGGCGTCGCGCCCAAGGCATCGTCGCATCGTACATGAGAGTGAAATATGAGCCTGGAACCCAAAGAGCAATTCGCCACCAACGTCTATTACGACAGGACGTTCAATTGTGACGCCGCCAAGATCTTGCCTGGTGAGTATTACTTTACCAACAAGGACATGCTGATCGTCACCGTGCTCGGCTCCTGCGTATCGGCCTGCATCCGCGACCGCGTCACGGGCCTGGGCGGCATGAACCACTTCATGCTGCCCGATGGCGGCAGCGATCCGAGCAGCCCGATTTCCGCGTCGATGCGCTATGGCACCTACGCCATGGAGATATTGATCAACGATCTGCTGAAGGCGGGCGCGCGGCGCGAGAACATGGAAGCGAAAGTGTTCGGCGGCGGCGCCGTGCTGCGCGGCTTCACGGCGATCAACGTGGGCGAACGCAATGCGGCCTTCGTCATCAATTACCTGAAGGCGGAAAAGATGCGCGTGGTGGCGGAAGACCTCAACGACATCCACCCGCGCAAGGTATATTTTTTCCCCCGCAGCGGCAAGGTGCTGGTGAAAAAGCTGATGCAGACGCATAACGATACGCTGGTACGCCGCGAACTCGATTACGCCAGCCGTCTCAAGGTCGCGCCAGTCGGCGGCGAGGTCGAGCTGTTCTAGCAACACCCGAGCAAATCTGCTGCGCGTCGCGCTGTGCGGCCTGCGGCGGTTTGGTCCGCTGTACTAATTTAATAGAGAAGAAGGGCCGCAAGGCCTGGAAGGATAACTATGAAGATCAAAGTATTGATCGTGGATGATTCGGCGCTGATCCGCAGCGTCATGACGGAAATCGTGAACAGCCAGCCCGACATGGAAGTGGTGGGGGCGGCGCCCGATCCGCTGGTGGCGCGCGAGATGATCAAGCAGACCAACCCTGACGTGCTGACCCTCGATGTCGAGATGCCGAAGATGGATGGCCTCGACTTCCTGGAAAAGCTGATGCGCTTGCGCCCGATGCCGGTATTGATGGTGTCGTCGCTGACCGAACGCGGTTCGGAAATCACCATGCGCGCGCTGGAACTGGGCGCCGTCGATTTCGTCACCAAGCCGAAGATTTCCATCCAGAGCGGCATGCGCGAGTACACGGACATGATCGCCGACAAGATCCGCGCCGCCTCGAAGGCGCGCATCCGCGCGCGTACCCTGCCGTCGGCCGGCGACAAGGTGGCCGCGCCGCTGCCAGCGCTGCGCAGCCCGCTGACGTCGAGTGAAAAGCTGATCATCGTGGGCGCCTCGACGGGCGGCACGGAAGCGATCCGTGAATTCCTCATGCAGATGCCATCCGATTGCCCCGGCATCCTGATCACGCAGCACATGCCGGAGGGCTTTACGCGCTCGTTCGCGCGCCGCCTCGATTCGCTGTGCAAGATTTCGGTGCAGGAAGCGGCGGGCGGCGAAAGGGTGCTGCCCGGCCATGCCTACATCGCGCCAGGCCATTCGCACCTGACCCTGACGCGCAGCGGCGCCAACTACATGACCAAGATCGACCAGGGCGAGCCGGTGAACCGCCACCGCCCATCGGTCGATGTGCTGTTCCGTTCGGCCGCGCAATCGGCCGGTAAAAATGCCGTCGGCGTGATCCTCACCGGCATGGGCAAGGATGGCGCACAAGGCATGTTGGAGATGAAGGCGGCGGGAGCGTATAATTTTGCGCAGGATGAAGCCAGTTGCGTGGTGTTCGGCATGCCGCGCGAGGCGATCGCCGTCGGCGCCACGCATGAGGTTGGCGCTTTGACGGCGCTGCCTGGCATGGTGCTGGGACACCTGGCTGCACATGGCATGCGTGCTTTGCGCGTGTAAGCCACGTTTTATATGATCTGAGGCAAGTTTGTTCGCCTAAAAGCAACGAAAATGCTATCCTACAACTTGCTGCCGTAGTGTCGACCATAATGTCGGCATTCATGTCGATATTATTAACAAACCGCTACAGAAACAACGGAGTTATTCATGGCTGATCCAAAGATGAAATTTTTAGTCGTTGACGATTTTTCGACGATGCGCCGCATTGTCCGGAATCTGTTGAAGGAACTGGGTTATGCCAACGTCGATGAGGCGGAAGACGGCGTGATGGGCCTGGCCAAGCTGCGCGCGGAATCCTTCGATTTCGTCGTGTCGGACTGGAACATGCCGAACATGGATGGCCTGACGATGCTGCAGCATATCCGCGCCGATCCCGCGCTGGCCAAGCTGCCCGTGCTGATGGTCACGGCCGAAGCGAAAAAAGAAAACATCATCGCCGCCGCCCAGGCGGGCGCCAGCGGTTATGTCGTCAAGCCGTTCACGGCCGCGACCCTCGATGAAAAACTGAACAAGATTTTCGAGAAGCTGGAAAAAGCCGGCGCCTGATCACGGCGTGATACCGATCAAGAGAAACGCTGCCAATGCGAATTGGCAGCGTTTTTTTTGGGGTTATGTCACCGTCAGACGTGGGAATGCTCCCAGCGTTGCTTTCAATAACGTTCAACTGCGCAAACTGCGCGATAAAGCTGATCCATTCGGCTGGCTGCATGGTCTGCTCGCTGTGTGGTAGGGATGCGGAGTCAGACAGCGCCGCCACGGCAAGATTCCGGCATTTCCCCTATTTTGCGAGGACAGAGCTTTTTTCGTCGGCGTGCGCCTCGCCCGTCAATAATATCAACAGTGGCATGGGTTTGCCTGGTACGCACAGGCAAGCTCCCGCTGTCCGTATTAAATTGCGCAAAGGAATGAAATATTTCCACAAGTTAACTTTACACTTCAACTAAAGTGGCCCATGATCGCTGCAGTATTCCACCTCTGTCCTCGACCTCGACAAGAAGGAGCGCACGATGCGCCGAGCACCCGTCTTATTTTTCGCCCTCTGCACGGCCCTGTTGGCGGCCTGTGGCGTGAGCCTTGAACAAACCGCCGTTGCGCCTGTCGCGTCTGTCGAGATGCCGGAGCCGCATGCTGAGGCTGAGGGCCGGCATGCCTATCTGCATCGCCTGGGTGGCCATGCCTATGTCAGCCTGAGCCCGCATGGCCCGCAGGGCGGCTTGCCGATACTGATGGGTACGCAGCACCATGCGCACGCCATCCGCCTGCTGGCGGCCGATCCTGCCCAGGTGCGGGCCATCCTGCGCAGCCTGAGGTTGCCCGCGAACCAGCGCAAGCTGTGGGCGGGCGAGGAAATCGCGCTCGATGCGGCCAGCTATGACATGTTGCAAGCGGCACGCGGCAGCAACAAGCCGCTGTTTGCCGAGCTCAGGCTGGTAGGCATAGAGAAATAGATAAAGAAACGGGGCCGCATGGCCCCGTGGTGATAATGCTTAAATTTCCAGGTTGTCGATCAAACGGGTCTGTCCCAGCTTGGCGGCGGCCAGTACCACCAGCGGTTCGCCGGCGGCCAGTTCTGCGGCGTTCGGCGCTTGCAGGTTGGCGCGCTTGCGCACGGCGATGTAGTCCGATTTCCAGCCGCGGCCGTCCAGCAGCTGCATGGTCGCCCGTTCCAGTTCACCGACGGCCAGGTTGCCCTTGCGCACTTCATCGGCGACGAAATTGAGACCCTTGAACAGCTCCGGCGCTTCCACCCGTTCGCTTTCCGACAGGTACATATTGCGCGAAGACAAAGCCAGGCCATCGTCGGCGCGATACGTTTCGGCGGCGATGATTTCCGTCGGCAGCGCGAACTGGCGCGCCATGTTGCGGATGATCATCAGTTGCTGGTAATCCTTCTTGCCGAACACGGCCACGCGCGGGCCGACGCACGAGAACAGCTTGGTGACGACCGTGCACACGCCTTCGAAGAAGCCGGGACGGAATTCGCCTTCCAGGGTATTGCCCAGGTCATCGGGCGGGCGCACGCGGTACTCCTGCGGCTCCGGATACAGTTCTTTTTCCGTCGGCGCGAACAGCACGTACACGCCTTCCTTTTCCAGCTTGGCGATGTCGGCCGCCATGGTGCGCGGATACTTTTCGAAGTCTTCGTTCGGGCCGAATTGCAGGCGGTTCACGAAGATCGAGGCGACGACGGGGTCGCCATGCTTGCGCGCCAGGCGCATCAGCGACAAATGGCCTTCGTGCAGGTTGCCCATGGTGGGGACGAACGCCGTGCGCAGCTGTCCGCTGAGCTGGTCGCGCAATTCTTCGATGTCGGAAATAATTTTCATGGATTGCTTTCGCTAAAACCCCGTTGTACGGTGGTCAGTGACAAAGGGAAGGGATCAGGCGGGCGAATAGGCCAGCCGGACATAGATGGGGGCAAACGGTTCTGCCTGCGTGATTTCGATCAGGGTTTCCTTGGCCAGTTCCAGCAGGGCCACGAAATTGACCACCACCACGGGCACGCCGCCGGCGATGTCGAACAGCTCGCTGAATTCGACGAAGCGCGACGATTGCAAGTGGCGCAGGATGCTCGACATGTGTTCGCGCACGGACAGTTCCTGGCGGCTGATACGGTGATGCTGGGTCAGCTTGGCGCGTTTCAGCACGTCGAGCCACGCCTGCTGCAAGTCCACCGCTTCCACGTCGGGCCAGGTGGGCGTGAGGCTTTGCTCGATGAAGATCTGCGTGCGCACGAAGTCGCGCTCGAACTGGGGAATGGCGTTCAGGTCATAGGCGGCCAGCTTGATCTGCTCGTACTCGAGCAGGCGACGCACCAGTTCGGCACGGGGGTCGCCGCCATCTTCCTCGACGTCGCTTTTGCGCGAAGGCAAGAGCATGCGCGACTTGATCTCGATCAGCATGGCCGCCATCAACAAATACTCGGCGGCCAGTTCCAGGTTGCGCACGCGGATCTGGTCCACATATTTCAGATATTGCAGGGTCACCTGCGCCATCGGGATATCGAGGATGTTGAAGTTTTGCTTGCGGATCAGGTAGAGCAGCAAGTCGAGCGGGCCTTCGAAGGCTTCGAGGAAGATTTCCAGCGCGTCCGGCGGAATGTACAAATCCGTCGGCATGCGCAGCAGCGGCTCGCCATACAGGCGGGCGATGCCCAGCGGGTCGGCGGCGGGCGCCGCGTCCGTCACCGTGCTTGCGGATGCTGCAGGGTCGCCGCTGCCGTCGCCGTCAGCGACAGGTGCGGGCAACGCGATGACTGCGGCGGCGCCGGAAAGGTCGTCTTCCGGCGTGACTGCAGACTCTTCAGGCAACATCGTGCCGGTTCCAGGTCTTAGTTCTTGTTCTGGTAAACGTAAGCCTGTTGCTTGACGGCCGACGCCAGCTGGCGTTCCTGCTCATCGATGCTGACGGCCGGCTTGTCCCACAGCAGGGCGCGGCCCGCTTGCTGGCCCGCTTCCATGCCAGGATTCTTGGCCTTCAGTTCAGCGATGAACAAGGTGTGGTCGGATACGTAGTTGTTGTGTTTTGCAGGCAGTTTCATATTCTCTTCTGAGTGTCTTATGGGTAAGGTCAGCCGGCCGTATTTTACCGCGCCGTGTCGTTGCGCGGGTTGTAGTATCGGCAAGTCCGGGGCGAAATTGCTAAAAATCAATAACGTAGCAAACGTCGCATCACCATCGGCGCCGGTTCGGCGGGGTTGGCGTGCGAATATTCCAGTTCTTCGGCCAGGTCGAATTCGAAGGCCGCATAAAAATCGATCAGCTTGCGCTGGTCGCGCCGCACGGCCAGGCGCAATTCCTCGGCCTGGCATGACAGGCCGTGATGAATGATGGCTTCGAGCAAGTGCTGCGAGACGTGGCTGCCCCGGTAGGCGGGCAGCACGCCCATGCGCGAAATCTTCCAGATGGCGGGGTCGCTGTCGAGCGGCATCCAGCGCAGCGAACCGGCTGGAATGTCGTCGATCAGCAACAGAAAACCGCCGCCGTGGCGCAATTGCTCTTCCACCTGCTGCGCCGTCTCGTGGTGCCCGCTGGACGAGGCGGCGACCTTGCCGGCCCACGCGGCGCGGGTCAGCTCGGCGATCAGTTGTGCATCGGCATTTGTTGCTTCGCGCACCACGATATTCATCATCGGTCCTTGTGCTCGCTTAGCGGATGCGCATGCCGGGTTCGGCGCCTGGCCATGGGTTCAGGATGTAGATGCCCGGATTGGCCTTCTCGTCGGCGGCGGAGGCGGCCATGACCATGCCTTCGGAAATGCCGAACTTCATCTTGCGCGGCGCCAGATTGGCCACCAGCACCGTCAGCTTGCCGACCAGCTCTTCCGGCTTGTAGGCCGAGCGGATGCCCGAAAACACATTGCGCAAGCGGCCTTCGCCCGCATCCAGGGTCAGGCGCAGCAGCTTGTCGGAGCCATCGACCAGTTCGCAGTTGACGATTTTCGCGATGCGCAAGTCGACCTTGAGGAAGTCGTCGATCTTGATTTCGGGCGCCAGCTCCTCGATGGCGCAGGCCGGTGTTTCAGCGGCTGGCGCGGCGTCGTTGGCGGCGTCGGCAGCGGGCGCCGCCACGGTCGCCGCTTGCGGCGCGTCGAACAGCGCTTCGATCATCTTCGCATCCATGCGCGTCATCAAATGGCTATAGGCGCCGATGGTGCGGCCCAGCATGCTGTTCGAGACGGCGTCGCCGAACACTTGCGTGTCCGCCCAGGTGAACTCGGCGTCGTTGAGGAAGGCGGCCACGTTCTTGGCCACGCCCGGCAAGACCGGCGACAGCAGGATCGTCAGCTGGCGGAACAGGATCAGGGCCGTCGTGCACACGTCGTGCAGTTCGGCCGTTTTTTCGACATCCTTGGCGAGGATCCACGGCTTGTTTTCATCGACATACTGGTTGGTGATGTCGGCGATTTCCATGATTTCGCGCAAGGCCTTGCCGAATTCGCGGTTCTCGAAGTGCGCGGCGATGCTGGCCTGGCGCTCGACGATGACGCCGTTGGCGTCCACCGTCAGCGCGCGGTTGATCCAGCTTTGCGCGCCTTCCGACAGCGTCGACGCCAGCTTGCCGTCGAAACGCTTGGCGATGAAGCCGGCGCAGCGGCTGGCGATGTTCACGTACTTGCCGATCAGGTCGCTGTTCACGCGGGCCACGAAGTCGTCGCCGTTGAAGTCCAGGTCTTCCACTTTCGAGTTCAGCTTGAAGGCGATGTAGTAGCGCAGCCATTCCGGGTTCATGCCCAGGTCCAGGTAGCGCAGCGGCGAAATGCCCGTGCCGCGCGACTTCGACATCTTTTCGTTGTTGACCGTCAGGAAGCCGTGGACATTGACTTTCAGTTTGTCGATCACCGGGTGGCCGGCGAATTTCAGCATAGCGGGCCAGAACAGCAGGTGGAACGAGACGATGTCCTTGCCGATGAAGTGGATTTGTTCCGTGGCAGGATCATTCAGCAGGGCGTCGAAATCGAGGCCCTTCTTGTCGCAATAGTTTTTCAGGCTGGCCAGGTAGCCGACGGGCGCGTCCATCCATACATAGAAGAACTTGCCCGGCGCGTCGGGAATCGGGATGCCGAAATAGGGCGCGTCGCGCGAGATATCCCAGTCGGCCAGCTTTTCGCCCGCTTCGCCCAGCCATTCGCTGACCTTGTTGACCATTTCCGGCTGCAAGCGGCCTGGCGTATTCAGCCAGCTTTTCAGGAATTCGAAGCAGCGCGGGTCGGACAGCTTGAAGAAATACTGTTCCGACGGCTTCATCACGGGCGTCGCGTTGGTAAAGACGGAAAATGGGTTGACCAGATCGGTCGGCTGGTAGGCGGCGCCGCACACTTCGCAATTGTCGCCATACTGGTTCTTGGCGCCGCATTTCGGGCATTCGCCCTTGATGTTGCGGTCGGCCAGGAACATGCCCTTGACCGGGTCGAAGAAGCGGTCGACGGTTTTCGTGACGATCAGGCCCGTATCGCGCAGCTTGCGGTAGATCGATTGCGACAGGTCGACGTTTTCCGGCGAATCCGTCGAATACCAGTTGTCGAAGGCGATATGGAAGCCATCGAGGTACTGGGCGCGGCCGGCGGCGATGTTGGCGACGAATTGCTGCGGCGTGATGCCTTCCTTTTCGGCGGCGATCATGATGGGCGTGCCATGCGTATCGTCGGCGCCCACAAAGTGTACTTCGCGTGCGGCTGCGCCATCGCGTTGCATTCGCTGGAACCGGACCCAGATATCGGCCTGGATGTATTCCATGATGTGGCCAATGTGAAAAGCGGCGTTTGCGTAAGGCAGGGCAGTGGTGACGAACAGCTTGCGAGTCATGATTGATGCACTTTTGGGATGGATAATAGGTCATTTTAACAGCGGAAAGCCAATATGAGCAGATGCAGCGCCGGCAAGTGATGCTTTTGCCGCCATCGCGCCATGCAAATTTGCGCTAGACTGCGCGTATTGCACAGATGTAGTACACACGGAGATTTACATGAGCATCACAGTAGAAGACGTCAAGGCCGCGCTGGCCCAGGTTATTGATCCAAATACACATAAAGATTTCGTTTCCAGCAAAACCGTCAAGAATCTGAAGGTCGATGGCGATGATATTTCGCTCGACATCGAACTGGGCTACCCCGCCAAAAGCCAGATCGACCTGATCCGCAAATCCGTGCTGGCCGCGCTGCGCATGCTGCCGGGCGTGGGCAACGTCAGCGTGGGCGTGTCGTCGAAAATCATTTCGCACACGGTGCAGCGCGGCTTGAAGCCGATGAGCAACGTGAAAAACATCATCGCCGTCGCCTCGGGCAAGGGCGGCGTTGGTAAATCGACCACGGCCGTCAACCTGGCCCTGGCCCTGGCCGCCGAGGGCGCCACCGTCGGCATGCTCGACGCCGATATCTATGGCCCGTCGCAGCCGATGATGCTGGGCATTAGCGGCCAGCCGAAGACCCTCGATGGCAAGAGCATGGAGCCGATGGAAAACCACGGCCTGCAAGTCTCGTCGATCGGCTTCATGATTGATCCGGACGAGCCGATGGTGTGGCGCGGCCCGATGGTCACGCAAGCCTTGCAGCAACTGCTGGACCAGACCAACTGGCGCGACCTCGATTACCTGATCGTCGACATGCCGCCAGGCACGGGCGACATTCAATTGACGCTGTCGCAGAAAGTGCCCGTCACCGGCGCCGTCATCGTCACGACGCCGCAGGACATCGCGCTGCTGGACGCGCGCAAGGGCTTGAAAATGTTCGAGAAAGTCGGCATCCCGATTTTGGGCGTGGTGGAAAACATGAGCACGCACATCTGCTCGAACTGCGGCCATGCGGAAGAAATCTTCGGCGCCGGCGGCGGCGCGAAGATGTGCGCGGACTTCGGCGTGGAATTCCTCGGCGCCTTGCCGCTGACCATGGCGATCCGCCAGCAGACGGATTCGGGCACGCCCACCGTGGTGGCCGAGCCGGAAGGCCCCGTCGCCGTGATCTACAAGCAAATCGCCCGCACCATCGCCATCAAGGTGGCGGAAAAGGCGAAGGATATGACCAGCAAGTTCCCGTCGATCGTCATCAAGAACGATTGATGATCGGCCATGGGGTCAGACCCGCCGGGTCTGACCCCAGCAGCTCCCCGGCGCCATTGTCGTCAGGAATATGGTTTCATGCAGTCCGTGTTGTTACTAAACAAGAGGAGACATCATGCAATTGACCACCGTATTCCTGCGCCAAGCCGCAGCCGTGATCGCCGGCAGCCTGCTGGCCGCCAGCGCGTTTGCGCAATCCGTGTCGTTCGTCGAGCCCGTCGATGGCGCGACAGTGACCAGTCCGTTCAAGGTCAAGTTTGCCGTCAGCGGCATGGACGTAAAGCTGGCCGGCGACATGACGGCCAAGACGGGCCACCATCATTTGCTCATCAATATGGGGCCGATGAAGGCGGGCGAGATGATCCCCATGGACGACAAGCATTTGCATTTCGGCAAAGGCCAGACGGAAACGGACGTCACCTTGCCGCCGGGCCAGTACACGCTCACCATGCAGTTCGCCAATGGCGCGCACCAGTCGTACGGGCCGGAGCTGAGCAAAAGCATTAACGTGACGGTCAAGTAAGCCAGGCAAATAAGTCAGGCAAATTCCTCCGTTTCAGTAAAGGCCGGGTTCCAGCGATGGAGTCCGGCTTTTTCATGTTGTTGCCTCTTGTCATTGTTGTGTCATATAGTCGGCGTATGCTGCCCGGTGGCCTAACTTTTGATGAGCGGATATGACGAAACATTTCTCCCTTTCCCGACAACTGGCGCAGGCGCTGCTGCTGGTTGCTGGCGTGGCGGCATGCCAGGCGCACGCGGCCAAGGCCGCTCCCGATGCTGCGGCGCAACCTAAGCTGGTGGTGGTGCTGGTGGTCGATGGCTTGCCGCAAGAGCAGGTGACGCGCTACCGCGAGCAGTTCGGCCAGGGCGGCTTCCGCCGCCTGCTGGAGCAGGGCGCGTGGTTCAGCGACGCGCACCAGGCCCACGGCATTACGGTGACGGCCATCGGCCACTCGGCCGTGCTGTCGGGCGCCTACCCGTACCAGCATGGCGTGATCGGCAATAACTGGATCGATCCCGTGACGAAAAAATCCGTGTACTGCACCGAGGACGGCAATTTCCATTACATCGGCGAAGACACGCAGCCCGATGACGGCACGGCGCCGACCAGGCTGCGCGTGAGCACCCTGGGCGATGAGCTGCGCTATTCCACGGGCGACAAGGCCAAGGTCGTCACGGTGTCGGGCAAGGACCGGGGCGCCATCCTGCTGGCCGGGAAAACGGGCACGGCCTATATGTACATGGAAAAGACGGGCAATTTCGCCAGCAGCACTTATTACATGCAGCA
Source organism: Janthinobacterium sp. JC611 (assembly GCF_018682595.1). NCBI lineage: Bacteria > Pseudomonadati > Pseudomonadota > Betaproteobacteria > Burkholderiales > Oxalobacteraceae > Janthinobacterium > Janthinobacterium sp. JC611. The sequence continues at coordinate 54,686 of NZ_JAFLJN010000023.1, read as the reverse complement.
GCACCCGCAATGGGTGCAGCGCTACCAGGCGGCCAGGCCGCAGGACCGCTATTACGGCAAGAGCTGGACGCCGCTGCTGGCCGATTCCGCCTATGCGCGCGATGCCCGCGATGATCTGGTGCCGGCCAAGCCGGGCACGCGCAACACCTTCCCGTTCGCCTACTACAGCGACAGCGGCAAGCTCGATGGCGAATACTACAGCCGCTTGAAGTCCGGTCCCTTCCTCGATGAACTGACCCTGGAATTCGCGCGCGCCGCCATCGACGGCGAAAACCTGGGCCGCAACCCGGCCGGCGTGCCCGATATCCTCGGCGTGAGCCTGTCCGCGCACGATTACGTGAATCATGCCTACGGCCCGGAAAGCAAGATGTCGCACGACCACCTGCAGCGCCTGGACCGCATGCTGGCCGGCTTCTTTGCCGACCTGGATAAAAAGGTCGGCATGGACAACGTGCTGGTGGTGCTGACGGCCGACCATGGCTTTGCCAACGTGCCGGAATTCGCCGAAACGCGCGGCTTTTCCGCCAGGCGCATCGACGGCGCCAAACTGGTCGATGCCTTGAACCAGCACCTGGCGGCCAGTCTGGGCGTGGACAAGCTGGTGACGACGTCGTCGCTGCCGAATATCTACCTCGATTACGCGCTGGCGGAAAAGAGCGGCATCCATCGCGCCGCGCTGGAAGACGCGGCTTCCCGTTTCCTGCTGCAGCAGGACGGCCTGGCGCAGGTCTATACGCGCACGCAGATGGAATCGGGCGCCGTCGCCACGCGCATGGATACCCTGATGCGCCGCGCCTGGAACCGCCAGCTGTCGGGCGACCTGATGCTGGTGACGAAGCCGGCCTGGTACTTCGGCAAGGGCGCCGGCGGCACCTCGCACGGCACGCCGTACACGTATGATACCAACGTGCCGCTGATGGTGTTCGGCCCCCGCTGGATCAAGCCGGGCGCCTATGGCCAGTACGCGGAAGTGGTCGACATCGCCCCGACGCTGGCCCATCTGCTGCGCATACGCCAGCCGTCCGCGTCGGAAGGGCGGGTATTGACGGAAGCGGTGCGCTAGCAGCCCGTTACAGCAGCCAGTCGATCGGCAGCACCGACAGTATCGCCACCCCGATGCGCTTCCACACGCTGGCGCCCGGCTCCGTGTCGTAGCGCGTGATGCCGCCGCCGGCGTCGCGGGCGATCCAGTACAGCGCGCCGTCGTCGCCCAGCAGCACCTGGTAGGCGCGCTGCGGGATGGTGGTGCGCATGGCCAGGCCCAGCTGGCTGGCCAGCACGGGGCTGTCGATGACGAGGCCCATTTCCGTGTTCAATGCGATCGAGCGCGGGTCGAAGTTGAAGGAGCCGACGAAGATGCGCCTGTCGTCGACGGCAAAGGTCTTCGCATGCAGGCTTGAGGCGGAACTGCCGAAGCGGCCCGGCTGTTCACGCGCGTCCCCGGCTTCCCACGAGCGGCGCGACTCGTACAGCAGCACGCCCGCCTCCAGCAGCGGCTTTCTCCACTTCGCATAACCGGCATGCACGGCCGCCACGTCGGTTGCTTCCAGCGCATTCGTCAGGATGCGCACGCCCACGCCTTTGTGTGCCAGGTCGGCGAAGGCCTGCGTGCCGGCCTTGCCGGGCACGAAATACGGCGACACCAGGTCCACTTCCTTTTCCGGCACGCCCAGCAGGTTTTGCAGGTTTTCCGCCACGCCCGTGCCGGGCCTGGCCTTGTCCAGCACCTTGGCCGGGTCGTCGCTGACCATGCGCGTCCTTGCCCATTCGAAGGGCAGGGTGCGTTCCATCATTTGCCTGACGAAGGGCGAGGTGCGCAGCGCCTGCACGTATTCCTCGGCCGCCTTGGTGTCGTCGATGCGGTCCGCCTCGGCGGCGATGGTGGCCGCGTCGCCGTCGACCGGCTTGGTCAGCAGCAGCCTGGCCGGGTAGGCCGAGGCGCTGTTCCAGTAACGGTCGAAATCCCGCGAGACCTCGTTGACGACGGGGCCGATGGCCAGCACGTCAAGGTCGGCGAACAGCACGTCGCCGGCCGCGCCAAAATATTCGTCGCCCACGTTGCGCCCGCCGACGATGGTGGCCTGGTTGTCGGCAGTGAACGATTTGTTGTGCATGCGCCGGTTCAGGCGAGAAAAATCCGTGGCAAAGGCCAGCGCGCGCGGCGCGCGGGGGACGAAGGGGTTGAACAGGCGGATTTCCAGATTGGGCTGCTTGCCCAGCATGCTCAAGGTCTGGTCCAGTCCCGCCGTGTTGTTATCGTCGAGCAGCAGGCGCACGCGCACGCCCCGTTCGGCTGCCTGGCGCAGGGCGTCGAACAGCAGGGTGCCGGTGATGTCCTTGTGCCAGATGTAGTACTGCACGTCCAGGCTGCGCTGGGCGGCGGCGGCCAGCAGCGCGCGCGCGGCGAAGGCGTCGCGCCCGTCGACCAGCGGGTAAATGCCGGAGGTGCCCGGATGCTGCGCCGCCATGGGTGCGATGGCCATGGCCAATTGGGTATGCTGTGTGTCGGTGATGACGGTCGACGCGTTGCGGCCTTCCAGCGAGGGCAGCGAGACGCAGCCGGCGAGGACGGCCGACAGCAGCAGGGGCAGCAGCAGCCGGGTGCTGCTGCGGAAGGTAGGTACTTGGGCGGGCATGGCGGGCTTTCATCGAGTTGCCCCGATGTTAGCAGATGCGCATGCCCGCACGCGGGCGAGGTTTTACAGTTGTTCCAGCGCGATCAGCTCGGCCACCGTCTGGCGGCGGCGGATCAAACGCGATTGTTCCCCATCGACCAGGTATTCCGCCGCATGCGGGCGGCTGTTGTAGTTCGACGACATCGACGCGCCATACGCGCCGGCGCCTTCGAAGACGACGTAGTCGCCCACCTGCGCCACGGGCAGGAGGCGCGTTTCCACCACGCCGCCATCGCGCTGGGTGAAGACGTCGCCCGATTCGCACAGGGGGCCGCCGACCACGGTGGCGCGCTGCGTATCGAGAGCGCGGCCGTCATGCGCGATCACCGACATTTCATGGTAGCTGCCGTACATGGCGGGGCGCATCAGTTCATTGAAGCCCGTATCGAGCAGGGTGAAATGGTTGCCGCCCATTTGCTTGGTGGCGCGCACTTCGGCCACCAGCAGGCCGGCGTCGGCCACGAGGAAGCGGCCCGGTTCGATTTCCAGGTGCACGGCGTGGCCCAGGTGCGCCTCGATCTGCTTGCGCGCCGCATCCCACAGCTGGAAGTAGTGGTCCGTGTCGACGGGCTGCTCGCCTTCGCGGTAGGGCACGGACAGGCCGCCGCCCGTGGAAATGGCTTCGATGTCGTGACCCATGTTTTTCACCAGGTCGACCATGGTGCCGCAGACGGTTTCCAGGTGGCTGTAGTCGACGCCCGAGCCGATATGCATGTGCAGGCCCACCAGGTGCAGGCCATGCGCGCGGATGACGGCCAGCGCCTCCGGCAGCTCTTCGTGCCAGATACCGTGCTTGCTGTTTTCGCCGCCCGTATTGGTCTTGTTGCTGTGGCCATGGCCATAGCCGGGATTGATGCGCAGCCAGACGCGGTGGCCGGGCGAGACGGGGCCCAGCTGGCGCAGCATGTCGACGGAGCCGCAATTGACTTCGATCTTCGCCGCCGCCACGCGCGCCAGGGTGGCGCGGTCGAACAGGTCGCAGGTGAAGACCACGCCGGCCGCGCCGTTGGTTTGCGCCGGCGTGAAGCCCGCCTGCAGCGCGCGCTCGATCTCGCCCAGCGACACCGCGTCCACGTGCACGCCCGCCTCGCGCATCAGGGTCAGCAGGTGGATGTTCGAGTTGGCCTTTTGCGCGAAGCGCACGGTGTCGAACTGCGCCAGCTGCGCCACGCGCGCGCGGATGGTGGCCGCGTCATACACCCACAGTGGCGTGCCGTGTTCTTGGGCGAGTTGGGCGAGGGTCTGGTCGGTGACGGGCTTCATCGTGTGCTTTCGGTGGTATGAGGAGATAGCGCATGATGGCCGATTGCGCTTCGACTATAAAATATCTATTTGGGGCTACCTTATTCATTTATGATATGGTCATGACTATCTCCCTGCGCCATATCGAAGTCTTTCGCGCCATCATGACGACGGGCAGCGTGACGGCCGCCGCCACGATGCTGCACACGTCGCAACCCACCGTCAGCCGCGAGCTGGCGCGCCTCGAGCATTTGACGGGCTTGACCCTGTTCGAGCGCGAGCGGGGGCGGCTGCGTCCGACGGCCCAGGCGCTGCAGCTGTTCGAGGAGGTGCAGCGCGCGTATTTCGGCCTGGAGCGCATCGTCAGCACGGCGGCGGCCCTGCGCCAGTTCGACCAGGGGCAGTTGTCGATCGCCTGCCTGCCCGTGTTTTCCCAGTCGCTGCTGCCGCAGGCGTGCAAGCGTTTCGTCGCCGATTTTCCCAAGGTGAGCATCAGCATCACGCCGCAGGAGTCGCCGCTGCTGGAAGAGTGGCTGTCGGCGCAGCGCCACGATATCGGCCTGACGGAAGTGGGTAATGCGCCGCCGGGCACCGCGCTCGATACCTTGATGTCCGTCGATGAAGTGTGCGTGCTGCCCGATGGCCATGCGCTCGCCGGCAAGGCCGTGCTGCAGCCGGCGGACTTCGCGGGCCAGCCTTTCATCAGCCTGGCCGCCGTCGACCCCTACCGCCAGCAGATCGACGCCATCTTCGCGCAGGCCGGCGTGGAGCGGCGCATGGCGCTCGACACGCACAGCGCCGCCTCCGTGTGCGCCATGGTGCGCGAGGGCGTGGGCCTGGCCATCGTCAATCCGCTCACGGCCCTCGATTATGCGGGGCAGGGCTTGCAGATCCGCCGCTTCGGCGTGTCCCTGCCGTTCACGGTGAATCTGGTCAAGCCCCTGCACCGGCCCTTGTCGCAACTGGTCGCCCTGTTCGAGCAGGCGCTGCATGCGCAGGCGGCGGAGGTAAAAAGGCGCTTGCTGCAGCTGTGACGGCGCTTGTGGAGCGGCGGCGGTCAACAGAGTAAAATGGCGTTTTACTTATTCAAGCCTGATTACTTCGATGACCACAACCGCTACTCCCGTCCGTACCCGTTTCGCTCCCAGCCCGACCGGCTATCTGCACCTGGGCGGCGCCCGCACCGCTTTATACAGCTGGGCGTATGCCCGCCACTTCGGCGGCACCTTCGTGCTGCGCATCGAAGACACGGACGTGGAGCGTTCCACGCCCGAAGCCGTGCAAGCCATCATCGAAGGCATGAAGTGGCTGGGCCTGGACCACGACGAAGGCCCGTTCTACCAGATGCAGCGCATGGACCGCTACCGCGAAGTGGTGGCGCAGATGCTGGCCGAGGGCACGGCGTATCACTGCTACTCGTCGCCGGACGAAGTCGAAGCGATGCGCGAGCGCATGCGCGCCGCCGGCGAAAAACCGCGCTACGACGGCACCTGGCGTCCGGAGCCTGGCAAGACCCTGCCGGCCGTACCGGCCGACCGCAAGCCCGTCGTGCGCTTCAAGAATCCGCTCGATGGCGACGTGACGTGGGACGACGTGGTCAAGGGCACGATCACGATTTCCAATCGCGAACTGGATGACCTGGTGATCGCCCGCCCGGACGGCACGCCGACGTATAACTTCTGCGTGGCCGTCGATGACTGGGACATGCGCATCACCCACGTGATCCGCGGCGACGATCATGTCAACAACACCCCGCGCCAGATCAACATCCTGCGCGCCATCGGCGCTCCGCTGCCGCTGTACGGCCACCTGCCGATGATTTTGGGTGCGGACGGCGAGAAGCTGTCGAAGCGCCACGGCGCCGTCAGCGTGATGGATTACCCGGCGCAGGGCTTCCTGCCGGAAGCGATGCTGAACTACCTGGCGCGCCTGGGCTGGAGCCATGGCGACGATGAAGTATTTTCGACCGAGCAGTTCTGCGAGTGGTTCAACCTGAACCACCTGTCGAAATCGGCGGCCCAGTTCAACAATGAAAAACTGGCCTGGCTGAACAACCACTATATCAAGCAAGCCGACAACACGCGCCTGGCCGACCTGGCGCGTCCGCAAATGCTGGCCGCCGGCGCCGTCTTCGAAGGCGCGCCTGACCTGGCGCTGGTGCTGGGCATGATGAAAGAGCGCGCCAACACGGTCAATGAACTGGCTGCCGCCTCGATGCTGTTCTTCCGCGAACCGCAGCCGGAAGCGGAACTGGCGGCGCAGCACATCACGGATGCCATCAAGCCCGTGCTGGCGCAGTTCGCCGAGCGTATCGCCACGGTGGAGTGGAGCAAGGAAGCCGTCGCCGCCATGATCAAGGAAGTACTGGCCGCCAACACCATCAAGATGCCGTTGCTGGCCATGCCTTTGCGCCTGATCCTGACGGGCCAGCTGCAGACGCCTGCCATCGACCAGGTGGTGGTGATCTTCGGCCGCGACACCGTGCTGGCGCGCCTGGCAAAGTGGCTGTAAGCATTGCGATCCAATCGTCGTAAAAACAGGGTGCGGAAACCGTCCCTATGAAAAGTTGCTCATAGACGAAAAAGGGTATTTGCAGAGTGAAACTTCTTTGCTATACTCTTGTTTCTGCACCAACGGGGGTATAGCTCAGCTGGGAGAGCGCTTGCATGGCATGCAAGAGGTCAGCGGTTCGATCCCGCTTACCTCCACCAGCAGCAAAATCGCAGTCAGATTTTGTCAGTCGTTGAAGTGGTGCAGATGTTGTTTGGAAGTTCCGCGGTCCCCATCGTCTAGAGGCCTAGGACATCACCCTTTCACGGTGAGTACAGGGGTTCGAATCCCCTTGGGGACGCCAGTTCAGTCTGGTGTTGTGGTTGTAAAGAAGTAGCAGTGTTTCTGCGCCCGGGGGGTATAGCTCAGCTGGGAGAGCGCTTGCATGGCATGCAAGAGGTCAGCGGTTCGATCCCGCTTACCTCCACCAACAGCGCAGAAGTAAGGTAGCAAACTGTAGTTCCGTGGTCCCCATCGTCTAGAGGCCTAGGACATCACCCTTTCACGGTGAGTACAGGGGTTCGAATCCCCTTGGGGACGCCAGGTAGTTGTGTTATAGTAGTGGCAGTTGTTTGTACTGATTGTTGTAAGTTCAGGGCCGTAAAAAGCGGAATCTGGATGGAAAGCAAGTAGTGGAACAAAGTCGCCAAGTGCGGCTTTTATTATTTCTGCGCCCGGGGGGTATAGCTCAGCTGGGAGAGCGCTTGCATGGCATGCAAGAGGTCAGCGGTTCGATCCCGCTTACCTCCACCAACAGCGCAGAAATCACATGATAATCAAAGTCGCCTTGAGCGGCTTTTTTTATGTCCGGAATATTTCCGCCATACCCCTCGGGGAATATGGCTAAGCTGTTAGTGCGCTGGCATGGCATGCAAGAGGTCAGCGGTTAGCTCCCGCTTACCTCCACCAACAGCGCAGAAATCACATGATAATCAAAGTCGCCTTGAGCGGCTTTTTTTATGTCCGGAATATTTCCGCCATACCCCTCGGGGGAATATGGCTAAGCTGTTAGTGCGCTGGCATGGCATGCAAGAGGCCGGCGCTTAGTTCGCGTCTTGCTTCCTCCGGCAGTGCGGAGGTCGCATGATCATCAAAGTCGCCTCGGGCGGCTTTTTTTATTTCCGCGATATTTTCCCCACTTCTTCCAGTCCTCCATTTATCGCATCACTTTCTTTGCGCGTGCGCACGGCATATCCGCATCAATTGCATTCCAGAATGCCATTTTTGCCGTTCATCGTTTTTTGGCGGACATCGTGCCGTCGGGTGTCTAAGATGCCTTGGTTCGAGCATTGGATGGGCGGGGCCGCGCCTGCCGTCGTTTTTGCGTATGCGTATCGTCATGAAATCACTCAATCCCGGAGGTGGAATGTCCCGTTTATTTGCCAGCATGCTGTTCGCCGCTTGCGTCCCGGCGTGCGCCGCCACGGCGCCTGCCGCGCCCTTCGATCCCGCCGCCCACAAATTGCAGTCAGGGCGCATCAACGAAGTGATGGTGCTGGGCACGCCGCACCTGTCGCAGTTGCCGAAGTCGTTTGATGCGTCGCAGTTGAGTGCTTTGAACGCACGCTTGCTGGCGTGGCGGCCGCAAGCGATTGCCATCGAGGCCTTGTCCGGGCTGCAATGTGCGTACCTGCGCAGCTATCCGCAGCGCTATGCAGACGCGATCAAGTCCTATTGCTGGGATCCTGCCGCCGCGCAAGCGGCGACGGGTCTGGATGTGGTGGCGGCGACCGTGCAGACGCAGCGTTTGCTGGCCGCATGGCCGGCGGCGCCGTCCGCCGGGCAGCGGCGCACCCTGGCGTCGCTGTTCCTGGCGGGTGGTGAGCGGGCGTCCGCGCTGGTGCAATGGCTGCGTCTGCCGGAGGCGGAGCGACGGGCGGGCGACGGGCTGGATGCGGCGCTGGTGGTCATGCTCAATGTCCTGCTGCAGCGGCGCGGCGAGGATATGCTGATCGCTGCCGTGGTGGCGGCGAAGAGTGGTCATGAGCAAGTGTATGCCATGGATGATCATACGTCGGACGCGCCCGCCGACACTGCGCAAGACGAAAAGGCCTACGGCGAGGCGCTCATGAGGGTATGGGATAACCCGCATATGGTGCAGCGCAAGCGTATCGGTGCGGAGCTGGTGGCTGCATCGACAATGCCGGCCGCCGTGCTGGCCATGTATCGTGCCTATAACGCGTCTGATCAGGCCGAAATGGTCTTTCGCAGCGACTTCGGCGCGGCGCTCGAGGAGGTGTCACCACAGCAATTCGGCCGCAATTACGTGGCCTACTGGGAGACGCGCAATTTGCGCATGGCCTCGAATATCCGCGAAGTCATGATGGCGCGCCCGGGCATGCGCGTGCTGGTGGTGGTGGGGGTGTCGCACAAGGCTTACCTGGAAGCCTATTTGCGGCAGATGCATGACGTGCGCATCGTCGGCACGGATGCTGTGCTGCGCCAGGAGGGCTGATCGCCCGTTTGCTTGCTTTCCCGTCATCATCGCGTTTCCATGGGGCGGGCGTGCAATAAGGTGGAAAATAAGAAGGCCGGCAGTTGATTTCGTGAATCGCTTCGTGTTAAACTTCGCGCACGCTTTTTTGAGGGGCTAAGCAAAGCCTTCAACGAAGAGTCCGCTGAGAGTAAAGCCAGCACAGGTCCCCATCGTCTAGAGGCCTAGGACATCACCCTTTCACGGTGAGTACAGGGGTTCGAATCCCCTTGGGGACGCCAGATTCGCGTAGTAACAAGGTCGGGATGCAGGGTAGCGCATCCAGGACAGATTTTCTGTCCCCATCGTCTAGAGGCCTAGGACATCACCCTTTCACGGTGAGTACAGGGGTTCGAATCCCCTTGGGGACGCCAGACCGGCTGAATCAGCCAACAACAAAGCCGCCTGGTAACAGTGCGGCTTTTTTGTTGTTTGCTGCCATGCCACGTTTTTCTCTTTCCCTTTGAATATGCCATTAGCTACCGATCACGCGCCAACCTTGGCTATCTTCTGCAAAGTCGTCGACAACTACGGCGATATCGGCATTTGCTGGCGTTTGGCGCGGCAGTTGAGCGGCGAGCATGGCGTGGCCGTCACCCTGTGGGTCGACGATTTATCCAGCTTCCAGCGCATTTGCCCTCCGATCGACGTGGCGGCCGACGTGCAGCGGGTGGCTGGCGTGACTGTGCGCCACTGGCGCGACCAGGAGGGTGAGTTCGCCCCCGCCGATATCGCCGACATCGTCATCGAATTCTTTGCCTGCGACATCCCGCCCGGCTATATCGCCGCCATGGCGCAATGCGCGCCGCAACCGGTGTGGCTGAACCTGGAGGGCTTGACGGCGGAAGAGTGGGTCGAGGGCTGTCATGCGCTGACGTCGCCGCGCCACGGCATGATCAAGCATTTCTTCTTTCCCGGTTTCACGAACAAGACGGGCGGCTTGCTGCGCGAGGCGGCGCTGGACGAAAAAAGGCTGGCGTTCCAGGCTGATGCGGCCGCCATGGCGGCCTTCCTCGGGCAATTCGGCGTGACGGCAGCGGAAATGCGCGCCTTGAAAATATCGCTGTTCTGCTATCCGTCCGCGCCGGTTGCCGAGCTGTTTGCCGCCTGGCGGGAAGGGGGCGAGCCCGTGACGTGTTTGGTGCCGGAAGGCGTCGCGTTCGATGCCGTTCAGGCGTTTATCGGCGACGAAGCGGCGGTGGCGGGCGCGGCGCGCACGCGCGGCGCGCTCACCGTGCGCGTGCTGCCATTCGTGCCGCAAGACGATTACGACCGCCTGCTGTGGGCGTGCGACGTCAATCTGGTGCGCGGCGAGGATTCCTTCGTGCGCGCGCAATGGGCCGGCCAGCCGTTTCTCTGGCATATCTATCTGCAGGATGAGAACTTGCATCATGTGAAATTGCGCGCCTTCCTGCAGCGCTATGCGGCCGATGCCGATGGTGTCATCGACAGCCTGGTGCAGGCGGCGCTGGCCTGGAATGGCGCCAGCGCGGACGCCTTGCCGTGGGCGCGGCTGTGGCCCGCCTTGCTGGCCGATCTGCCGCGCATCCGCGCGCGCGCGCAGGCCTGGCAGCGGCAGATGCAGGCTAATGGCGATCTGGCAAGTAACTTGCTGGCGTTCGCCGGCGCGACGAGATAGGCGCTTGCCCAAAATTAAGGTAAAATGCCCGGTTATTTCTAACGTATTTTTAACCGATCAAACGCAAGCTTGCGGCGCTGATGGCGCACAGGCGGCAGATGGTCTTCATGCAACCCACTTTTTACGTACATTCCTATGAAACCCGCAAAAGAAATTCGTGTTGGCAATATCATCATGGTCGACAGCAAGCCAATGATCGTGTTGCGTTCTGATGTCAACGGTTCGAGCCGCACGGGCTTCACCTACAAATGGAAGATGAAAAATCTTCTGACGAACACCCCGATGGAAAACGTGTTCCGCGGCGACGACAAGTTCGACGTTGTTGTTCTGGATAAAAAGCCAGTCACGTATTCGTACTTCGCCGACCCGCTGTTCGTCTTCATGGACGCCGAGTACAACCAGTACGAAATCGAAGAAGAAAACCTGGGCGAAGCGCTGAACTACCTGAAAGATGGCATGGAATGCGAAGCCATTTTCTACGACGGCAAGGCTATCTCGGTTGAACTGCCGACGACCATCGCCCGCCAGGTGGTGTACTCGGAGCCAGCGGTCAAGGGCAACACGTCGGGCAACGTCCTGAAAGAAGCCAAGATCGAAAACGCCATCGACGCACATCGCCACACCGTGCAAGTGCCGCTGTTCGTGGCGCAGGACGACGTCATCGAGATCGACACCCGTACCAACGAATACAAGCGTGTCGTACGCAACTGATCGATCCTCGCACTGCGCTGTCCCAGTGCTTGATCATCAAGAAACGCTGCCTTCGGGCGGCGTTTTTTTTGCTTAAAAAATAATTCCCCTCAGCAACAATTAAGTTGCAAGAACTGCTATGCTATGGCTAGTACATTATTGCGGTAGAAACATTGAGGTTTCCTGGAGATACCATGCAGCGCAGTCAGATGTTAGGCAGTGGCGCGTCCCGGGGCGTGGCGCGCCCTGTATTGTCCCGTGCCACGGCGCCAGCCAGCCCCATGGCCCATCTGCTCGATGCCGGCGTCTTGCCGCAACAGCAGATGATGCAGGCAGGCAAACTGAGTTCCCACGCGCTGACGTCGCAGTACCTGGGGCGTATCCGTTCCCTGTGCAGCATCGGCGCGCGTGCCTATCCCGGCATTGACATCAATCCCGACGCGCTGAAAATTGCCCTGGAAATGGACCGCGAACGGCAGGTGCACAAGGTGCGCGGCCCCTTGCACGGCATTCCCGTCGTCCTGCGCGACAATATCGCCACGGGCGACCGCATGAAGACGCGCACGCAGTCACCCCTGGCCACGCATGCCAGCTGCGATTCCTTTGTGGCGGCGCGCCTGCGCGCGGCCGGCGCCGTCATCATCGGCAAAAGCAATTTGCGCCAGTGGGCCGCCGTCAGCGTGCCGCATGCCAGTGCCAGCTGGGCCGGGCTCACCATCCTGGCCGTCGACAGCGCGGCGGACGGTTCCATCGTCGCGCCTGCTTCAAACTGCGGCCTGGTCGCCATCAAGCCCACGGGCAGGACTGCCGCAGGGCAGGATGGCGAGCCGGCCACGGCCGGACCGATGGCGCCCAGCGTGCGTGAAGCGGCCTGGCTGCTCGCGGCCCTGCGCGGCGAGCGTCTGGCCGATAGCGTGGTGCTCGATGCCGCCGGCTTGCGCGGGCGCCGCATCGGCGTCGCGCGCAGCCTGTTCGGCCTGTGCGCCGGGACCGATGCCGTGATCGGGCAGGCGCTGCTGGCGTTGCGCGAGCAGGGCGCGGAACTGATCGAGATGCCGCCCGCGCCAGTGCCTGGCGGCATCGAAGCGTTGCTGGGTTCGCATGGACTCGATGCGCTCGTGGGACCCACAAGCCATGGCGTCGCGCAAGCGCCGTCGGCCTTGCCGCATATCACGGTGCCGGCCGGCATGGTCGGGAACTTGCCTGTCGGTCTGTCCTTCATCGGACCAGCGCACGGCGACATGCCGCTCATTGCCATGGCGTATGCCTATGAGCAGGCGACTTTGCACCGGCGCACGCCCGCGCTGCCGTCGAGCATTACCCTGGCGTTGCGCTTGCCATGATGATTCTTTTCGTTTTCTTTCGATAAACTATGCTTGCAACCTTGCTGCTGACTGCGGCCGTGACGGCCATTCCGACTCCTTTTGATGCCGCGCAATTGTCTGGCAGCTGGTCCGACAGCGTCAATACGAATAGCGTTTGCGAAGAAGCGCGGCACTTTACGCGCATGCAGCTGTCTGACGATCATCAGCGGCTGGCGATCTTCAACGACCGCACGTGGAAAAGCAAGCTCGGTGAAACCAACCGCTTTGCCGCCACGGTGGTGGCGGAAACGGAGCGCAGCCTGACCTTACGCTATGACAATGAAACCCGCCGCAATGCCGATGGCAAGCTGGTGGAATGGCAGTTGATCATCGTTGCGCCCGGCGTGTACCGCTGGCGCGAGACGGGCTGGCCGGAAGGCAAGGTCAACGGGGTGATCGGTATCCGCTGTTCTCCCTGAAGCCGCTGCACAAGCATGCCATTCTGCTATGCTGCTCGCATTACTGAATGCTTTTAGGAGATTGCATGTCCGGACGTTTGCTGTTCCCCCTGTTCCTGGGCGCCGCCGTGGCGCTGGCCAACGTGCCGGCGCAAGCGCGCACGCCGCAACTGTCGCTGATCGAGCAGGCGCAAAGCTGCGATGGCGGCCACACCTGCCCGTATTTCCCCGATGTCTACAAGGCGGACTACGCGTTTCGCAATGCCTTCAATGTGGGCTTGAAAAAGGCGGGCCTGAAACGGCAGCGCTGGGTGCCGAATGGCGTGGCCAGCCCGCTCAAGCCTGTCGAGATCGACGGCAAGGCGCGTCTGCTCAGCAGCATCTGCGAGCCGCACAATTGCGGCCACCGCTATAGCATTTTGTACGACCCGGTCGAGCGCAGCATGACGGGCGTATATATCGGCAGCGATGGCAAGGGCGGCTCGCGCACCGTGTACTTCGGCGAGCCCAGCATCGCCGAAGCCGACTTGCTGTTCAAGAACTGATGCACGCGCCGCTACACATTTCCAGCGCACGCGGCCAGCTGGACGTGCCCATGATCAACCGCTACCTGGGCGAGCAATCGTGCTGGAAGCGCGGCGTGGCGATACTGGCGTGACGTGTTCGTGCTGCCGCAAGAGCCGCGAACATGCATGCGCCGCCCGGCGGCGCGGGAATTATCAAAACAACCTTTATATGTCAAGAGAACTATTAACATTATTATACGTAATAATGTTGCATTGATAATGACAGCATGTCATTATTCGCGCTCTGCAGCGTGCGGTGCGTTGTTGGTGCTGTACTTTGTCCTCGCCCCCGGGCGCGGACAAAGGTGGTGAGCGGTCCGATTGGTCGTCCCTGGCACGTTTTCTCGTCACTTTAAAGGAATACATCATGAAACAATATGGCGCCGAGTTTCTTGGCACGTTCTGGCTGGTGCTGGGCGGTTGCGGCAGCGCCGTGCTGGCTGCTGCCTTTCCCGGTCTTGGCATCGGTTTTGCCGGCGTAGCGCTGGCGTTTGGCCTGACGGTGCTGACCATGGCTTACGCCATCGGTCACATCTCGGGCTGCCACCTGAATCCTGCCGTGTCGATCGGGCTGTGGGCCGGCGGCCGCTTTCCCGCCAATCAACTGTTGCCATACATCATAGCGCAAGTGCTGGGCGCCATCGTGGCCGGCGGCGTGCTGTACGTGATCGCCAGCGGGCAGGCCGGTTTCGACGTCAGCAAGGGATTTGCCTCGAACGGCTACGGCGCCCATTCGCCGGGCGGCTATTCGATGCTGTCGGCGCTGGTCATTGAAATCGTGCTGACGATGTTCTTCCTGATCGTCATCCTGGGCGCCACCGACAAGCGCGCGCCGGCCGGCTTCGCCCCGCTGCCGATCGGCCTGGCGCTGACCCTGATCCACCTGATCAGCATTCCCGTCACCAATACCTCCGTCAATCCGGCCCGCAGCACGGGCGTGGCCCTGTATGTGGGCGACTGGGCCACGAGCCAGCTGTGGCTGTTCTGGCTGGCGCCCATCATCGGCGCCTTGCTGGGCGCGCTGGCCTACCGCCTGATCGCCGGCGAAAAAGAGTAAGTTGCCGAGTGAACAGCCCACAGGCTGCTTTTTCGTTCAGTCGGCGGCGCGCCACTCGCTCAGGTAGTGCTGCGGCGTGCGGCCCAGGATGCGGCGGAACATCGCGCTGAAGGCGCTGGGGCTGGCATAGCCCAGCGCATAGGCGATGGCTGCCACGCCTTCGCCCCGGTCCAGGCGGCAGAAGGCTTCCGCCAGATGCACTTGCTGCAACCATTGGCGGTAGTGCAAGCCCGTTTCCTTGGGAAACAAGCGGATCAGGGTGCGCGCGCTGGCGCCCGCGTCCTGCGCCCAGTCCTCGATGCTGCGCCGGCTGCCGGGCGCGCTCATGATGGCCGAGCAGACGGCCACCAGGCGGCGGTCGCGCGGCCAGGGGATGGCCAGCGGCACGGTATCGGCGGCGGCCAGTTCCGACAGGATCAGGTGCGCCAGCCAGTCGCCGCGTCCCGCCAGCGCATATTCGATCGGTTCGGCCAGCAAGGCCAGGATCAGCTCGCGCAACAGCCGGCTCACTTCCAGCACCTTGCAATCGGCGCCATATTGGGCCGCCACCTGCGCATCGATGTACACGGTGCGCATGCTCAGTTCGCTCAAGATGTGGACTTCATGCACGACGCCCACGGGGATCAGCAGGGCGCGCCGCGGCGGCAGTATCCACACGCCATGCTCGGTGGAGACGCGCATCACGCCTTGCGTCGCATACAGCAGTTGCGCCCGCACATGGCTGTGCGGCGCCGTGTAGTCGCCCGCCGCATACTGCCTGGACATGGCCGTCACGGGACGCGGCACGTGCTGGTAATCGTGCGAACTGGTGCTGCGGCTGAACGGCACGCCGTCGGGATGGGTCTGGACGAGTTGCTGGGTATACATATGAATCGTTGGCTGGTCTCTTGGTTGTCACTTGGGCGACGATTATTGGAAGTTATCAGTTCAGCGACCATACTATACTGGCTTCTTTGCCGGGCCGCCCGCCGTGCCCGATTATTGCGGATGACACATGCACACAACCACACCTGCCCCGGCATTGGCCAAGTCCGTGCCGGCGGCTCCCTCGCTTCATCGTTCCCAACAACAATCCGGTCTGGCCATGCACGTCCTGGGCGCCGTCGCCTTCGTGCATTTGCTCAATGACTTGATCCAGGCATTATTGCCGTCGATTTATCCGATGCTGAAAGCCGAGTTTTCACTCAGTTTTACCCAGGTCGGCCTTATAACCCTGACGTTCCAGTGCACGGCCTCCTTGCTGCAGCCCTGGATCGGCTTGTACACGGACCGCCGTCCGCTGCCGTTCCTGTTGCCGGTCGGCATGTGCTTCACCCTGGCCGGCGTGCTGATGCTGTCCATCGTCTCGACCTTCCCGACCCTGCTGATCGCCTCGGGCCTGATCGGCGTCGGCTCGTCGACCTTCCATCCGGAAGCGTCGCGCGTGGCGCGCATGGCCTCGGGCGGGCGCTACGGCTTCGCCCAGTCGCTGTTCCAGGTGGGCGGCAACGTCGGTTCCGCGCTGGGACCGCTGCTGGCGGCCGCCGTCATCGTGGGACGGGGCCAGGGCAATATCGCCTGGTTCAGCCTGCTGGCCGTGCTGGCCATCGGCGTGTTGTACAAGGTCAGCCACTGGTACAGCGGCCACCTGGCCAGCTTCAAGCCGAAGGCGGGCGGCCATGGACCGAACTTGTCGCGCAACAAGGTGATGGCGGCGCTGGGCGTGCTGGCGCTGCTGGTATTTTCCAAATACATCTACATGGCCAGCCTGTCGAGCTACTACACGTTTTACCTGATCGACAAATTCCACCTGTCGATCGGCTCGGCCCAGCTGTACCTGTTCCTCTTCCTCGCCGCCGTGGCGGCCGGCACCTTCATGGGCGGCCCCATCGGCGACCGCATCGGCCGCAAGCGCGTGATCTGGATTTCCATCCTGGGCGCCGCGCCGTTCACCCTGCTGCTGCCATACGTCGACCTGTTCTGGACGGCCGTCTTGACGGTGATCATCGGCTTCGTGATTTCCTCCGCGTTTTCCGCCATCGTCGTCTTCGCGCAGGAACTGGTGCCGGGCAAGGTGGGCATGATCGCGGGGATCTTCTTTGGCCTGATGTTCGGCGTGTCCGGCATCGCGGCGGCCGCCATGGGCCACCTGGCCGACGTGGCGGGCATCGCCTATGTGTATAAGCTCTGCTCCTACCTGCCGCTGCTGGGCATCCTGACGGTGCTGCTGCCGCATATCGAGCAGGCGAAAAAATAAGCCAGCGTCGCGGGAGGGCTTGACGGCCCGCCCGCGCGCATGCGATATTTGTCCCATGATCTCTTCCATCCTCCTTCCAGTCCTTGCATACCGCGCCGCAGCCGCGCTGTGTCCGTGTACCTGGCTTCGTGAGGATGCGGCCCGGCGCCGTTAAACTTGTCACTCCTCATTCCGATGGCCACAGTGTTGAAAAACCTGTGGCCATTTTCTTTTGCCGCATCACTTTGCAAGGACCCGCATGACACTCCATTTGTACGACACGTATAGCCGCAGCCTGCGGCCCTTCGAGACCATCACGCCGGGCCAGGCGGGCCTGTACGCCTGCGGTCCCACCGTCTACGATTATGCGCACATCGGCAACCTGCGCACCTATCTGTTCGTCGACGGCTTGCGCCGCGCGCTCGAGTTCAACGGCCTGCGGGTGCGCCACGTGATGAACATCACGGACGTGGGCCACCTGACGTCGGACGCGGACAGCGGCGACGACAAGATCGAGGCGCGCAGCGCCCGCAGCGGCAAGTCGGCCTGGGACATCGCTGCCGAATTCACGCGCGCGTTCGAGGGCGATCTGCGCCAGCTGAACATCCTGCCGCCCACCGTCTGCTGCCGCGCCACCGAGCACATCGCCGAGCAGATCGCATTCATCCGCGACCTGGAAGCGAACGGTTACACCTACCGCACGGACGACGGCATCTATTTCGACACGACGCGCCAGGACAGTTATGGCAAGCTGGCGCGCCTGAACCGCGACGGCCTGCAGGCGGGCAAAAGGGTGGACCTGGGCGAGAAGCGCGATATCTGCGACTTCGCCCTGTGGAAGTTCAGCGGTGTGCCGGGACAGCGCCAGATGGAGTGGGACAGCCCGTGGGGCCTGGGTTTCCCCGGCTGGCATATCGAATGCTCGGCCATGGCGGAAAAACACCTGGGTGCGTATTTCGACATCCATTGCGGCGGCGAAGACCACGTGGCCGTCCACCACAGCAACGAGATCGCGCAGACGGAAGCGCGCCACGGCACGCGCCTGGCCAACTTCTGGCTGCATGGCGCCTTCCTCAAGACCCAGGATGCGAAGATGTCGAAATCCTCGGGTGATTTTTTGCGCCTGCAAAGCCTGGTGGAGCAGGGCGTCGATCCGCTGGCCTATCGCTACCTGTGCCTCGGCGCCCACTATCGCAGCAGCCTCAATTTCACGGACGACGCCCTGCGCGCCGCGGCCAGCGGCCTGGCGCGCCTGCGCTCGGGCGTGCATGGCCTTGGCGAGGCGCAAGGCGATGCCGATCCGGTATGGCTGTCGCGCTTTGCGGCGCAGCTGAACGATGACCTGAATTTCCCGCGCGCGCTGGCCGTGGCCTGGGAACTGCTGAAAAGCGATTTGCCGGCCGCCGTGAAGAAAGCCTCCATCGCGCGCTTCGACGCGGCGCTGGGCCTGGACCTGCTCCGCTGGCAGCCGACCGAGCTGGCGGTGCCCGCGCAGGTGAGCGCGTGGCTGGCGCAGCGCGAGACGGCGCGCGAGGAGCGGCGCTGGCACGATGCCGACACGCTGCGCGCGCTGGTGCGCGAGGCTGGCTACGACATCGACGATACGCCGCAGGGACCGCAGGCGAGGGCGAGGGCGTCATGACTGTGTACGCTGAAGAGCAGGCATTCCCCGCGGCCTTGCGGCCTGCCGTGCACACCATCGTGCAGCAAGTGGCGGGCGGCGCGCCGGAGCGTCTGCCTGCCGGCTACCGCGTCGTGCATGCGGGTGAGGCCCTGCTGCTGCCCGTGCGCGTGTATTACCCGCCGGCCGCGCTGCTGGCCGGCGCCGCACGGGAGGGGGAGGCGGGACTCGTCGCGCTGTGTCTGGGCACGCGCCACCATGACGGCCATGTGCGCGAACGCTGTATTCAGGGTGTGCTGGAAAGAGGGGTGCCATGGGCCATGCCCTTCGTGCTGCAGGCGCTGGGCGATTACGTGCTGCCGGTGGTGTTGCACATCGAGGCGGGCCGCGCTGCCAGTGCGCGCGGATGGGACGAGGGCGTGGCGGCGCGGCTGGCCGGAGACAGCCCGGCCTGGTTCGCCACGTTGGAGCGGCGCGCCATCAGCTACTGGAATGAATATCACCGCGCGCGCTACCCGCAGCGGCAGGCATATCCCGCCTGCCGCGTGCTGGCCGCGCTGCGCGGCGACGCGGCGCTTACGCCTCGATGAAGCGCATCTTGAAGCTGCGGCCCTTGATGTTGCCGAAGTCGCGGCCCAGGGTATTGCCCGCGTTCAGGCGCTTGAAGGCCGCTTCGGCCACCTTGCGGTCGATGGCCACGTAGGTCATGAATTCGAACACGTTGATCTTGCCCACCTGCTCCTTGGTGAGACCGGCGTCGCCCGTCAGCGCGCCCAGCAAGTCGCCCGGACGCAGCTTGTCCTTCTTGCCGCCCATGATGCACAGGGTGACCATCGGCGCCGGCAGCGCCTCCATCCCGTCATCTTCGGCCAGTTCCTTCAGGTCGTGCCATTCGGCGGCGCTGTTCTGGTACTGCTCGATCAGCTTGACCCATTTTTTCTCGTTCGGCGCGCACAGCGACAGGGCCAGGCCCTTCTTGCTGCCGCGGCCCGTGCGGCCGATGCGGTGGATGTGCACTTCCGTGTCTTTCGACACGTCGACGTTGATCACGGCGCCCAGGTCGGAAATATCGAGGCCGCGCGCGGCCACGTCGGTGGCCACCAGCACGGAGCAGCTGCGGTTGGCGAACAGCACGAGGATTTCATCGCGCTCGCGCTGTTCCAGCTCGCCGTACAGGGCCAGCGCGGAAAAGCCTTGCTGGCGCAGTTCCTCGGCCAGTTCACGGCAATGCACCTTGGTGTTGCAGAAGGCCAGGGTCGATTCCGGCTTGAAGTGTTTCAACAGCTTGCCGACGGCGTCATTGCGCTCGTCGAAGCCGATTTCATAGAAGCGCTGCTCGATCTTGTCGTTGTCGTGCTGCGCCTCGACCGTCACTTCCAGCGGATTGACGAGGAACGACGCCGTGGCGCGGCGGATGTCTTCCGGGTAGGTGGCCGAGAACAGCAAGGTCTGGCGGCGCGACGGGCAGGCGCTGACGATGCCGGCGATTTCCTCGTAAAAGCCCATGTCCGTCATGCGGTCCGCTTCGTCGAGCACCAGGGTCTGCACGTGGTTCAGGTTGATGGTGCCGCGGCCCAGGTGGTCGCGCAGGCGGCCCGGCGTGCCGACGACGATGTGGGCGCCGTGTTCCAGCGAGGCGATTTGCGGGCGCATCGGCGCACCGCCCGTCAGGGTCAGGATCTTGATGTTGCCGGCCGCGCGGGCCAGGCGGCGCAATTCATTGGCCACCTGGTCGGCCAGTTCGCGCGTGGGGCACAGCACCAGGCCCTGCACGGCGAACCACGCCGGATTGAGCTTGTGCAGGATGCCGATGCCGAAGGCGGCCGTCTTGCCGCTGCCTGTTTTCGCCTGGGCGATCAGGTCGCGGCCATCGAGCACCGCCGGCAGGCTTTGCGCCTGGATGGTGGTCATTGCGTGGTAGCCGAGCGAGTCCAGGTTGGCCAGGAAGGCGGGCGTCAGCGGCAGGCTGGCAAAGGAAGTGGTGGTGTCAGTGGTGGTGTTCATAGGGGCGGAGCCGGTAAAAAGCGGGTGGATGGGCACAGTCTACAGGCGTTCTACGCCCTTGTGCGGATGGTGGTGTGGAAGCTGGCGGCAAACGGCCGCCCGCGTGTGGTATTAATTGTCGGGCGCCCAGATGGGCAAGCCGGTGAGATCCAGGCCGGCGTCGCGCGTCCACACGGGCAGGCCCGTGGCGTCGGTCGGCTCCAGCAATTCGAGCTGCACCTGCTTCAAGGCCACCTTGCGCGCGCGTGCGCGGCGCTGTGGCTCCGGCGCCGGCTCTGGCGCCGCGGGCGCAGGCGGCGGGCCGAAACCGGGCAAGTCGATGGTGGCGTTGTCTTTTTTATCTCTCATTTCTGAACCTCTGGTCCCTGGCAGCGACAAAACCGCGCCGGGGAGCGGGCAAGAAGCTGCCCGCCATGTGAATACTCTGCGCGCTTCGTCCACAAAACAAAAGCCCGGCTACAGGAGTCGGGCTCATTATGGAACAACCTTCAGGAAAACTTCTCCTGCGGAGTTAAGTGCGGCACGCAGTGTATCACAGGCGTACCGCATTGTGGGAGGCTTAACGGAAGCTGAGGGCGCCCGTCAGGTCGCCCGGCGGCAGCGCGCCACGGGCCGCGAACGCGTCGTTGCGTACTTTCAGGCCTTCGAGCAGCGGCAGGTCGTGCAGGCGCGTGATCAGGCGCAGGATCGACGTCGTGTCGTAGAAGCTGTGGTCGACGGCGCCTTTCTTCGCGTAGGGCGAGACGACGATGGCGGGAATGCGCGTGCCCGGACCCCAGCGGTCGCCCTTCGGCGGCGCCACGTGGTCCCACCAGCCGCCGTTTTCATCGAACGTGATCACCACGATCATGTCCTTCCACTGCGGCGACTCCTTCAGATGCTGGATGACGTTGGCCACGTGCTGGTCGCCCGATTCGATGTCCGAATAACCGGCGTGCAGGTTCAGGTTCCCCTGCGGCTTGTAGAAGGTCACGGCCGGCAGCTTGCCCGCCACGGCGGCGGCGAGGAATTTGTTCGAGATCGGGCTGTCGCCCGTGCCGCCGTCGCGCAGGTGCTCGGCGCGCGCTGCCGTGCCGGGGGCGAACTGCTTGAAGTAGTTCAGCGGCTGGTGGTGGAACTGGAAGTTCGGCTTGCTGCCGCCGCCCTTGTGGTCGAGCGCCGCTTGCCAGCCGCCGCCATACCACGCCCAGCTGACGCCCTTGCGCGACAACAGGTCGCCGATGGTGTCATAGGTTTGCGGCGGCAGGGTGTTCGCGTCGGCCGGGTCGGCGTGCAGCGGGTCGCCGTCGAAGGCGGGGCGGATGTAGCTTGGCTGGTAGGGCGGCGCCATGGTGTTGACGGCATAGCCGTCCGGCGTGATGGCGCCGTCGTTGACGTATTTCGGCTTGCCGTCCAGCGCGGAAGGCGGGCAGTCGGGCGCGATGGCCAGGCGCACGCCTTGCGGTCCGTCGGACAGCACGGCGATCTTCTTCTTCGCCGCCGTCTCGGACGCGTTGAAATATTCGTTGGCGCGGCCCGTGACGAGGAACTGATGGTTCATGTAGGAGCCGCCGAAGGCCGCCATGAAGAAATTGTCGCACAAGGTGTACTGTTCGGCGATCTGCCACAGGTTCAGGTTTTTCGACGTTTCGCCGTAGTGGCCCATCACCAGGCCGCCGCTGTCGGCCCACGCGGCAAAGCCGTCGTTCTTGCCGCCGTTGATCTGCATCTGGTTGTTATAGAAGCGGTGCACGAGGTCGCGCGTGATGATGCTCTCGGGCAGGGGCTTGCCGGCCGCGTCGCTCAATTTGTAGGGCGCGTTGGGCAGGCCGGAAATCTGCTCTTCCTTGATCAGGTAATCGATGCCGCCGATATTTTGCTGGTTCGGCACCAGGCCGCCCCAGATCTTCGGCAGGGTGGCCAGCGGCTTGCCGTCGCGGTCCAGTTGCTGCGCCTGTTCCGCCGTGACGGCGGACAGGGGCGCGCTGGTGCCGGGGAAGTTGGCGAACAGGTTGTTGAAGCTGCGGTTTTCCAGGTAGATCACGACCACGTTCTTGACGTGCGCCTTGAGTTTCGCGTCGAGCGAGCCCTTGGCGATGGTCTTCCTGGCTGGCGCGGCGTCGGCCAGCGCCGGCAGGCTGGCTGCCAGGCCGACCGCGGAAGCGGCCTGGAAAATGCGCCGGCGCGAGGGATTGGCGGGTTGGTCGGCCGGATCGGCTGGCAGGGCGGGGGCGAGGTCCTTCACACATTCTCCTTGGGTGGCACGGGCCATGGTCTATGCCCGTGAAGCGGAAAATTGTATCACTGGCCCTTCGGTAGTGTGAAATATTCGCCCTCCTTCAGCGCATCAGAACTGATAGCGCACGGTCAAATCCAGCTTGCGCGCCGGGCCATGCATGCCCGAGTACCACCAGTCCGACACCGACGCCGTGTACCGTTTGTCGAACAGGTTGGCCACGTTGACGGTGGCCGACAGCTCGTCGCTGGCGTCGTAGCGCGCCATCAGGCTGGCCACCGCGTATGCCTTCTGTTCCCAGTGCAGCGTGCGGTCGATCTGCCACGCGTCGATGTCGGAATACACGCGGCTTTGCCAGTTCATGCCGCCGCCGATGGTCAGGCGATGCAGCTTGCCGGGCAGCCGATACGTGCTCCACAGTTTCACCAGGTGGCGCGGGAAGGTGGTCAGGATGGCCTTGCCGGTATGGTCCTCCGTCTGGCTGTAGGACCACGAGGCCGAGATGTTCCAGCTTGGAGTGAGGGCACCCGTCGCTTCCAGGTCCACGCCCCGGGTCCTGGCGCCCTTGATGGCGCGGTTCGCGGGATTGTTCGTGCCCGGCACGGTGTAGCCAGGGTCCGATTCGGACAGATTGCTCTGGCGGATCTGGTACAGCGCGGCAGCCGTGTTCAGGCGGCCATCGAGCCAGCCGCTCTTGATGCCCGCTTCCAGGGTCTTGCCTTCGCGCGGCGCCAGCAGCTTGCCGTAGCGGTCTTGCGATGCTTGCGGCTGATGGATGGTGGAATAGCTGGCGTAGGCACTGTGCGTGCCGTCGATGTCGAACACCAGGCCGCCATACGGCGTGAAGACGCGGCTTTCCGAGGCCGGGGACGCGCTGTAAAAGGGCACGGAAGGCGCGTTCGAGATGTAGTTCTCGCTGTAGCGCAGCACCTTCGCGCCGGCGATCAGTTTCATGCGCTCGGACAGCGTCAAACGGCTGGCCGCGTAGGCGCTGGCCTGGCGGCGCGTGCTGTCGTAGGTGACATAGGTGTCGCCGAACACGGGTGTCGCCGTGCGGTTCCAGCGGTACAGATTGGCGGCCTTGCCCTCGATATTCCAGTCGAACCTGCCGTCGGTCGTGCTTTGAAATTCGCTGTAGTCCATGCCCAGCACCAGTTCGTGCTGGCAGCCGAACGCGCCGAAGGGGCCGCGCACGTTGACGTCCACGCTGTTGACCTGGAGCCGGTAATCGCGGTAGTCGGCGCTCAGCAGCAGGCCGTCGCCCGTGGCCTGCTCGGGAAAGCCCCCGCTCACGGTCAGGTAGACGGCGCGCTCTTCCTGCGACGACTGCACGCGGTTGGCCGAGATGTTCAGCTTCCAGTCGTTTGCCAGCGCGTGTTCCACAGTGGCGAAGAGGTCGGTTGAATTGGTATCGAAACGATTCGACGTGGCCGCCGGGCTGAAGGAGCGGGGCAGGTCCGTCATCGCGCCATTGCTGTAGAACAGGGGGAAGCCCAGGTAGGACAAGGATCCGTTCGAGCGCTTGCGCTGGTGCGTGACGCCGGCCGTCAGTGTCGTGTTGGCAGACAGATCCGCCTCGACCACGCCGTAGACCACTTTCTTGTCGCGGCTGTAGCCGTCGATGCTGCTGTCGCCTTCTTCGTACACCGTCACGAGGCGGCCGCGCAGCGTGCGCGCCTCGTTGAGCGGGCCGGCAACGTCGGCCATGGCGCGTCGTTCATCAAGGGAACCCAGCTCCCCCTCGACGGACGCCTGGAATTGCGCCGTCGGCTTCTTGCGCACCATGTTGATGGCGCCCGAGGCATCGCCCGCGCCCGTCATCAGGCCGGAGGCGCCGCGCAGCACTTCGATGCGGTCGTACAGCGCCATGTCGGCCAGGCTTTGCGACGGTATCGCATTGAGGCCCAGGTTTTCCGAATGCGTGCTGACGCCATCGAGCTGGTAATTGGTGATCGAATAGCCGCGCGAGGTAAAGCCCGTGCGTTCGCTGCCCAGCGAGAACAGGGTGATGCCCGGCGTTTGCGCCATCACTTGCGCGATGGTGTGCAAGCCCTGGTCCTGCATGCGCTGCTGCGTGATGACGCTGACCGACTGCGGCGTTTCCCGGATCGACAGTCCCAGCGGCGTGGCCGTGGCGATCGGCAGGGCGGAGATATATGCGCCCGAGCCTTCCGTCGCATCCTGCTGCGCCTTGACCGACACTTCCGGCATCATCGACAGCGCTTCGCCACCCGCCGCGGCATCGGCCGTGCGCAGCACGTAGCTGCCGTTGGCGCTGCGCTCGGCCTTCAGGCCCGTGCCGCGCAGCACGCCGTTCAGGGCGGCCAGCACGTCGTGGCGGCCCGTGAGGCCGGCCGACGTCTTGCCGCGCGTCTGCTCCGGCGTAAAGCTGAGGATCACCCTGGACTGGCTGGCCACCTGGCGCAGGGCGGCGGCCAGGTCGCCGGCCGGCACCTGGAAGTCGAGGCTGGCCGCTGGCGCTGCCGCGCCTTCCTGCGCCAGTGCCGGCGCCTGGGTGTTCAGCAGCAGGACCGAACCGATGAAGACGAGCTCGATGGCATGCGCCATGCGCGTGCGCCGTCGGCGCGGCGGGGAAGATATAACTGGAAACATGGTTACCTTGTGGTGTAGTCGTCAAAAAGAACGTTGCCTACACAGGTCACGCGAGAAACGGAAACGGGTAAGATTTTTTTGCGCTGCACGCTAAATAAATGCTCAGCGCTGCTGGCGCGCCTCCACCTGCACCCAGTAGCGCGTGCGCAGGCGCACGTCCACCGGCAGGGAATCGGGCAGCGACAGCAGCACGGCATCGAGGTCGGCCAGCGGGAAGACGCCGGAAATGCGCAGGCCGGCGACGGCGTCGTCGCAGCCCAGCCAGCCGTGGCGGTAGCGGCTCAATGCATGCAGGAAGTCGCGCAGCGGCATGGCGTCGGCCAGCAGCAAGCCTTGGCGCCAGGCCCAGGTGTCGGGCGAGACGGCGTGCGCGGGCAAGACGCCTTGCGCCGTCATGCCGCCGCCCTGGCCCGCGCGGATCACCTGCCTGGCGCCGCCATGGCGCGGCATCAGCCGCACGGCGCCTTCCTCGACGGCGACCACGGTGCTGCCTTCGGCCTGGCGCACCGAATAGCGCGTGCCCAGCGCCTGCGCGTGGCCTTGCGCCGTTTCGACGAGGAAGGGACGGTAGGGCCTGCCCGTTTCGCGGGCCGTGGCGATGAACACTTCGCCCCGCACCAGTTGCAGCAGGCGCTGCGTGCCCGTGTAGCGGAGGTTCACGGCGCTGCCGCTGTTCAGGTGCAAACGGCTGCCGTCGGCCAGGGTCAGCTCGCGGCGTTCGCCCACGCCCGTGGACAGGTCGGCCAGCGCGGCGCGGGCAACGTCGGGCGCATATGCCGAGCGCGCGCCGAACCAGCCCGTGAGGCCGATGGCGGAGACCCATGCCAGCAGCCGCAGGCTGCCGCGGCGCGAGACTGAGTACGCGTTGGTATCGTGCTGCAGCGCCTTGCGGCTGGCCTGGGCATCGAGTTCGCGCAAGCCGCCGCGGACGCTTTCGATGTGTTGCCATGCCCGTTCATGGTCGGGGTGCGCCTGGCGCCACTGCCGCCAGGCCGTTGTTTCCGCCGGCGTGGTGGCACCACTCATCAGGGTGGCCAGCCATTGCGCCGCCTGCATGGCGATGGCCAGGTCGATGGGCTGGCCCTGCGCGTAGATGGTGGCGGCGCGCATCTCAAGGGGCGGCAAAATCGGGCACGGCGAAAAAGCACAGCAGGTTGGCCTTGCTCAGGTATTTTTTCACGGAATGCGTGGTGATGCCCAGTTCGGCGGCGATCTCGGCGTAGCTCATGCCGTCCAGGTGGACCAGCAGGAAGGCGGCCCTGGCCTTGGCGGACAGCTGGTCCAGCGCGCGGTCGACCAGTTGCAGCGATTCGAGCAGGATGGACATCGCTTCCGGCGACGGCATGCACGCTTGCGGCTGGTGCAGCAGGGCGTCGAGGTAGGCCCGTTCCAGCGCTTCGCGGCGGCAGTGGTTGGCCAGCAGGCGCTTGGCGATGGTGGCCAGGAAGGGGCGCGGCTGCGCGATCCCGGCACTGCTGCGCGCTACGAAGATCTTCAGGAAGGTGTCCTGCGCCAGATCGCCCGCCAGCCCCGCATCGTGCAGGCGGCGCTTCAGCCAGTGCAGCAGCCAAGAGTGATGCTCGGCATACAGGGACTGGAAATCGGATGGCGGGGAAGGAGCGGACAGCATGCGGACAGGATGGGATATCTTAATCTAAATGAGAATTGTTCTCATAATAGCGCAGCGACGCACGTCGGGCAATCGGGAAAATGCCGCGTTGCTGAAATGCGACTGCGCGCCCGGGCCGCGCGCGGCGCCGGATTTGCGCCCGCGCACGGCAGATGTAAAAGTTTCCTTGGCGCAAGCTTTCATGTGAGAAAATGCGGGCTGTCGATGTGGTGCGGAGCGAAAAATGATGTGGATGGTTGGCGGTGCCCTGGTTCTATTGGTCGCCAGATTCTTATGGTTGGCCTATTTTCATCGCGTGCAGGCGATGTCGCGCCAGGCGGAAGTGATGAACTGGCTCGACATCGGCCGGGTGTCGAATGCCGATGGCGGCAAGGATATTCTGTTGGCGAGAAATGAGCGCGGCGCGAGGATAGACTGGCGCACGGGCGAGGTCTGGCTGATGAATCCCAAGGTGGAAGAACCGTTTGCCGACTTTCTCGCCGTCGAGCGCTGGCTGACGTTGCGCGACATGCCGGCGGCGGACAAGCCGGCCGCCGCCGCGCCCGCGCCAGCGGAGCCGGAGCCCGAAGCGCTGCCTGAGCCCGGACCCGTGCGCGACACCTTGCCGGCCTTCCAGCAAAAGGTCGACGCTTGCCTGGCCAAGGCCGAAGGTGGTCAGGAATTATTGGAAACCAAGCAGGCGTTCGAGGCGGGCAGCGAGCCCTATCTTGAGGCGTCGACGGAATTGAGCAAGACGGCGCTGGAGCTGGAAGTGTCGCCGGCCATGGTGGCCACGTTTCATATCAGCGCCTTCGCCGCGCTGGCCGAAACGGCGGGAGCCGACAAGCTGGAACGGGTGGCGGCCAGCCTGCACGCGGCGGCCAGGCAGATCAGGGCCAGCGCCGCCGTGTAAAAGCAGGGGGCAGGCCAGAAATGCAAAAACCGCTGCACCCTTGGCAGGAGTCAGCGGTTTTATGTATTGGTTGCGGGGACAGGATTTGAACCTGTGACCTTCGGGTTATGAGCCCGACGAGCTGCCAGACTGCTCCACCCCGCAGGCGAATTATAACCGAGTTTGCTGCATTGCGAAAGAGCGGATGGCATTTGCTGTGCAGGATGGTCGCGGGCATCGCGCGACGCAATGGAAAAAGCCGCCGATTCCTTTCCAGGCATCAGCGGCTTTCATGTATTGGTTGCGGGGACAGGATTTGAACCTGTGACCTTCGGGTTATGAGCCCGACGAGCTGCCAGACTGCTCCACCCCGCAGGCGAATTATAGCGGGGTTTGCTGCAATGCGCAATGGCCAGGGTTTCAGACCCTGGATTATGCCGCCGCCAGGCGCCACAGCGACGTGATTTCCTGCGAGCGGGCCGCGTGCAGGCTGTCCGTCGCATCCTGCGCGCGCGGGTGCGTGGGTTTCACGTCCAGGCGGTCGATGACTTTCAAGCCCGCCTGTTCTATCCATTCCAGCAATTGCGCGCGCGGGCGCAGGCCCAGGTGCTCGGCCAGGTCCGACAAGATCAGCCAGCCTTCGCCGGCTGGCTCCAGGTGGTCGGCCAGGCCGGCAAGGAAGCCGCGCAGCATGCGGCTGTCCGGATCGTAGACGGCGTATTCGATGGGCGAGCTTGGGCGGGCCGGCAGCCATGGCGGATTGCACACGACGAGTGGCGCGCGGCCGGCGGGGAACAAATCGGCCTGCACCACCTCGACCTTGTCGATCAAATCGAGGCGGGCCAGGTTTTCGCGCGCGCAGGACAGGGCGCGCGGGTCCTGGTCGGTGGCGACGATGCGGTCGATGCCGCGCTGCGCCAGCACGGCGGCCAGCACGCCCGTGCCGGTGCCGATATCGAAGGCCAGCCTGGCGCGCGCTGGCAGCGGCGCTTCGGCCACCAGGCCCACGTATTCGCCGCGGATGGGCGCGAACACGCCGTAATGCGGGTGGATGCGCTGGCCCAGGGCCGGCAGTTCCACGCCCGTGCGGCGCCATTCGTGCGCGCCGATCAGGCCCAGCAGTTCGCGCAGCGAGGCGACGAACGCTTCTTCGCCGCGGCCATACGCTTCATTGCACGCCAGTTTCACGTCCGGCGCGCGGCGCAGCGGGATCGCGTAGTCGGCGTCAAAAGGCAGCAGCAGCATGGCCAGGGTGCGGGCGCGCTGCGACTGGGCCTGGCGGTGCAGATGGAACGCTTGCGTGGCGGTGGGTTCGGGTTTCGCCAGCTTGGCGGCCTTGGCCTTCTTGCTCGGTTTGTCGTTCTTGTGGTCGGCGCGCCGCGCCAGCGCCTGCAGCAGCTGGCGCGCGTTCTGGAAGTCGCCGCGCCACAGCATGGCCGTGCCTTCGCAGGCCAGGCGGTAGGCCTGGTCGGCCGTCGTGCGGTCGTCGGCGATGACGACGCGCTTGGGCGGCGGCATGCCGCTTTCCGAGCGCCAGCGGGCCGAATGCTCGGCGCCGTTTTCGCTCCAGTGGATCTGCGGATGTACGGTAGGGGAAGAAGTGTCGGACATGGGTTTCAATCGATAGAAGGGGGCGCGCGGCATGGTCGCCTGCGCAGGCCGTCTTCCATTATACGTCGCTGGCCGTGCCGTCAGCAGTGTCCGTGCCATAGGCGAGTGCCAGCGCGCGGGCGCGCGCCGGTGCTTCGGGCGTTGCGCCCGGCTGCACCAGCTTGAGCAAACGCAGGCTCAGGCTGCCCGCCAGGTCGCCATCCTTGCCGCTGGCGCTGGCGCCTTCGGACGCGCCTTGATGGACATTGCTTTGCAATTGCAGGCCCAGCAGCTGGAACAGGTCGTGCAGATTGCCGCCGAAGCGCGTGGCGGGCAAGTCCCTGGCGGGCAGGCCGGCGTCATCGGCGGAGCTGGCTTCCTCGCCTGCCTCTTGCGTTTGCTCAAGGACGCCCGCGCTGATGTTCGATTGATATTGCACTTCCACTTCGAAGTCGAAGGTCTGGCCATCGGCCGTGGTGATCTTGCCCTTGCCGATGAAATGCGCGTTTTCATCGAGACTGAAGGCGGCCGCGCGGCCGCTGCCGTTGGCGCCCGCGACGCTGGCGCTGCCGCCGCTGAAGCTGGAGCCGGCTTGCAGGTCGACGGAATCGAAGGCGACCGTGGCGCCGTCGCCGAACAGCTGGCGCGTCATGGTGCTCAGAAAATCCTGCGCCACGTCGACGGTCGCGTTGCCCAGCGCGTCGGTCCGTTGCGACAGTCCCTTGGCCGACAGGTCCAGGCCATTCTTCGACAGGGCCACCACGTCTTGCGCCGTGCGCTGCATCAGGGGCGAGCCAGCCAGGCCGGACGTGCCGGCGCCCGCTTTTTGCGGCGTCTGCCCTGCCAGGGTAGTGGCGGCGGGTTGGCGTGAGCCGGAGGCGAGGGCGGGAAGCTGGGACATGGTCGGTTCAAATGGGGAAGATAAGCGAATTAACGGCAATATCGCCCCATTCTTTAACCATTAGTGGTGGTGCGACCAGCTACCGTCCGCCGACTCCAGGTAGGACTTGACGGCATCGGCCTGGCCCGTGGCGTGACGCTTGAGTTCGCCGCATGCGCACATGCCCTGATACGGCTGGATATGCGAGCAGGCGGAGACTTTTTGCAGGTAGACCTGCATCGATTTGTGACATTTTACGCACTTGAAGGTGAGGCTGCGGGCGGCTTTCATGGGGTTCCTTGAACTGTTGCGGGGCGTAGGCGGTACCTGCGCGAAGGCGGCGATTTTAACCCACTCTGCCCATCGTTACACGTTGTTGCATCTGCGCCACGCGCACGTCAACTGAATCCGTGCCATGGCGTTGAACGTATATAGGAGGTCGTCTGACCGCCATTGAAGAGGTAGTACCATGGACAAGCATGACAAGGAAAAGCCGGCACGGCCCGCCAAGGAGCTGGTGAGGAAATGGCTGAAAGCGGAACTGGAACAGCGCCGGCCTCCGCCCGACCCCGAGCAGATCCGGCGCGAACTGGGCTGGGACATGCTCAGGCTTTGCCGGGAACCCCTGCCGCGCTGATGCTGGCGCGCCCGCTGGCTTCCCTCAGCGCACCGTCACCACGCTCTTGCCGCCGGCCCCCGGCTGCACCAGGATGCGGGTGGCGATGCGCTCCGTCATTTCCTGCACGTGCGAGATGACGCCCACCTTGCGGCCCATCGCTTGCAGGCCGTCGAGCGCATCCATGGCCACGCGCAGGGTTTCCGTGTCCAGGCTGCCGAAGCCCTCGTCGATGAACAGCGATTCGACGCGCACGCGGTTCGAGGATAGCGAGGCCAGGCCCAGCGCCAGGGCCAGCGAGACGAGGAAC
Source organism: Janthinobacterium sp. JC611 (assembly GCF_018682595.1). Lineage (NCBI taxonomy): Bacteria > Pseudomonadati > Pseudomonadota > Betaproteobacteria > Burkholderiales > Oxalobacteraceae > Janthinobacterium > Janthinobacterium sp. JC611. The sequence goes on along the minus strand of NZ_JAFLJN010000023.1, from coordinate 23,467 downwards.
GATTCGCCGCCCGACAGCGAGTGCACGGAACGCAGTTCGCCGCCCATGTCCTGGTCGCGCACCATCAGGCCCAGCGACGGGTTGTTCGGGTTGTCGATGCGTTCGAGCCGGTAGCGGCGCGCCAGGTGGTTCAAGTGGGCGTTGGCATAGCCGAGCAGCACTTCCAGGGTGAATTGTTGCGCGTAGTTGCGAAATTTCTTGCCGTCGGCCGAACCGATCAATTCACTCAGGCTGGCCCAGCGCCGCTCGATGGCGGCTTGCGCCTCGATCTGCGCCAGCATCGCCTGCGCGCCGTGGCGCCGCGCGTCGTCCTGCGCGATGGCCAGGCGCAAGCGCGTCGCTTCCTGGTTGGCCGCCTGGCGTTCGGCGCCCAGCGATTCCAGCGCTGTCCGCAGCGCGGCCTCGTCCATTTCCAGCGCCTCCGGCGGCTGCTGCACGTGCATTGCCAACTGCTGCCGGCGTTCGGCCAGCACGGACACGGCCGCCGTGTGGCGATCGGCGATCGCTTGCAGGGCGTCGCGTTCGGCGCGCATGCTCTCCGCGGAGACGGCCAGGCGTGTGCGCAGCGCTTCGATCGTGGCGGGCGCCTGGCTGGAGTGACGCTGCTGGAACTGGCGCAGCCAGTCGCGCAGGGCGGCGGCGGCGCTGTCTTCCTGTGCATGCAGGGCGGCCAGGCGCTGCGCCAGCTGCGCGCACGCTTCGTCGAGGCGCGCGCGCTGCTGGCTGGCCGCGTGGGCTGCCGCTTGCTGCTGTGCCAACTGGTCCCTGGCTTGCGCGATGGCCGCCGCCAGGCTGCGTTCTACCTCGGCCACGCCCTGGCCTTGCCATAGCGCGTTGCGCTCCGCTTGCAGCGCCGTGAGCTGCTTGTCGACGGCGGCGAAGGCGGCATGGGCCTCCTGCGCCGTTTGGCGTGCCTTGCCGGCGGCCAGCAATGCCGCTTCCAGCTGCGCGGCCAGGGTGGCCAGCGCGTGGCCGCGCTGGTCCTGCTCCGCCTGCTGCTTCAGCCATTGCCGGCTTTCCGCGTCGCGCGCCGCGCGGAAGGCGGCGGGGCCGGCGCGCCAGTTGTCTTTCCAGCCTTCGGCGCCTTCCACGTCGGCAAACGCGGCATCGAGCTGCGCCAGCAAGCCGTCGAGCATGCCGCGCGACGTCTCCGCCTTGTCCTGACTGGCCGTCTGCTGCGCCTGCAACTGCGCCAGCCGGGTCTGCGTTTCGGCGACGGCGCTGGTGCAGCGTGCGTGTTCGGCGCCGGCCAGTTCGTGCGCCGCCTGCGCCTGCTCGCGCCGCGCGCTGGCCTGGCGCAGCGCCGCTTCCTGCCGCGCCAGCGCCTGCAGGGCTGCCGCATTGGCCGCCAGTTGTTGCGCGAACCAGTCCGCGCACTGGTGTTCCGGCGGCAGATGCAGGGTGTCGGCATGCGGTTGCCATTGCGCGTGCAAGCGCTCGATGGCGGGCGGCAGGGCCGCCAGTTCGGCATCCGTTTGCGCCTGTTCGCGCGCCGTCGCCGCCAGCGCCGCCTTGTGCGTGGCCAGCCGCTCCAGATTGCCGCGCGCTTGCGTGCGGCAGGCCAGGACTTCATCCTGCAAGCTGGCCAGCATCGCCTGCAGGGCGTGATCGGCGTGGCTGTAAGGGTGTTCCAGCGCGCCGCAGACGGGGCAGGGCTGCTCGTCCTGCAAGGTGGCGCGCAATTGCTCCACGCTGGCCGCGCATGCCGCTTGCGCGCCTTTCAAGGATTGCTCCGCCTGCGCCAGGCGCGCTTCCAGCAATGCCGTTTCTGCCGCTGCCGCCGCCAGCGCCGTGTTTTCCGTGTGCGCGGTTTGCGCCAACTGTGCGGCCCGCGCTTGTCCCTGCGCCAGCGCCTGCTGCTGGCGGGCCAGCTCCGTCCACGTCTTTTCCGCCGCGTTCAGCTGGCGCGCATGCTCTTCCAGCTGGCCGCGCTTTTGCTGCAGCAGTTGCCCATCGATGGCTTGCACGGCGCACTGCGCCTCGCGCCGCTGCGCATCGTGCGCGGCGAGCGTGGCGGCGGCGGCCGTCAACGCGGCTTGCGCCTCGTGGCCCGCCTTGCCCGCCGCGCGCAGCAGTTGCGCCGCCTCGGCCGCCCTGGCATCGGCCGCATCGGCTTGCGCGGCGGCTTGTCCGGCCTGGGCGAACAACTGGTCCGACAATTGCCACGACGTGGCCAGCGCCTGCCACTGCTGGTGCGACGCCAGCCACAGGCGGCCCGCTTCCTGTTCCGCCTGCAGGGCGTGCTGGCGCTGCTGCAGATCGTGCAGCGCGGCGCGCGCCGTCTCGTTGGCCTGGTCGGCGGCCAGCACGCCATCCTGCGCCTGGCGGTGCGCGGGCACGTGGGCGGCGATGCCAGCGTCCAGCGCCTTGGCCTGGTCGAGCAGGGGCGCCGCATCGCGCTGCGCCGCTTCCCTGGCTTGCAAGGCCTCGGCCGCCTGCTGCGCGGCTTGCGCCAGTTGCGCCTCGCCGGCGCCGGCGTGCGCCGCCTGCAGGCGCGACGCTTCCAGCGCGGCGCCGGTGCCGGCGATGTCGCTGGCCAGGCGCGCCACGTCATCGATCAGGGGGCGCGCCGGCTGCAGCAATTCCCATTGCGCCAGCGCCGCGCGGCGTTCTTCGGCGGCGGCCCGTTCGGCTGCCGCGCCATCGAGCGCCGCTTGCGCCGCCGTCACCTGGCTGTGCAGCTTGTGCGTCTCGTGGTGCCAGCGCTGCTGCAGTTCCAGCACCGCCTTGCGCACGTCGATGGCGTGCAGGGTGGTCTCGGCCGAGCCGCACAGCGCTTCGGTGTCGGCCCGTTCCTCCGGCGACAGGGGCCGCTGGTCGGCCAGTTTTTCGCCCAGGCGTTCGAGGACCTGCTTTTCCTGTTTCGCCCGCTCGAAGGCGCGCACGGAAATGTCGGTATAGATGCTGCTGCCCGTCAGGGTTTCCAGCAACTCTCCCCGTTCATTGTCTTCCGTCTTGAGGAAGGTGGAAAACTCGTTTTGCGCCAGCAGCACGGCGCGGGTGAACTGGTCGAAGGACAGGCCGATGCGCTTTTCGATCTCTTCCTTGACTTCCGTCTTGGTGCCGCCGATGGGCTGCAGCGCGGGCAGCTGGTGCAAGCTCATGGCGGTCGATTGCAGCGCGCCTTCGGCCTTCGTGCGCGAGCGGCGCACGCTCCAGCGCGCGCGGTAGCTGGTACCGTCGTTGCCGACGAAGTCCACTTGCGCGTAGCCGTCCGGCGTGCCGCGGCGCAGCAGGGTGCGCGTATCCTGGGCGTTGACGGTTTCCTTGCCCACGTCGGGCAGGGCGCTGCCCCGGCCCAGCACCTTCAGCAGGCGCGGCGTGGCGTCGTACAGGGCCAGGCACAGGGCGTCGAGCAGGGTGCTCTTGCCCGCGCCCGTGGGGCCGCTGATGGCGAACAGGCCGGCGGACGCCAGCGGCTCCTGCTGGAAGTCGACTTCAAATTCGCCGGCCAGCGAGGCCAGGTTCTTGCCGCTGATGTTCAGGATTTTCATGGTTTTTCAGGAGTGTTCAAGCGCCGGGCAGCAGCAATTCGGCCAGGGCCGAGAGGAGTTCGGGCGGCGCTTCCTTGGCGTATTTTTGCTGGTGCAGGCGGCGGAAGATGTCGTCGGGCTGCAGCTGGCCCAATTGGTCGAGCGTCATGTTCTCGGGCGCGCTGCCGCGCGCGGCGCTCGACGTCTCGATCTTCGCCAGGCGCACCGCCTTGCCGTCCAGCGCCGTTTCGATGCGCGTGCGCAGGCCCGGTTCGGGCGCGTCCAGGCGCACGCGCACTTCCAGGAAGGGCTGCGCTTCCGGTGGCGCGGCGGGCACGTCGAGGGCGGCCAGCTGCGCCAGCACCTCGGCGATCGGCGCCGGCGTGGCGGGCACGCGCAGCAGGGGCACGGCGCGCGGCACGGCGATGACGCGTACCTCGCGTAATTGCTCGCCCTCGATATCGAGGCACAGCACCTGGTGGCGGTAGTTCACTTCCGCGAACGACAGGGGAATCGGGCTGCCGCAGTAGCGGACGTGCTCCTGGCCGCCCACGGCCTGCGCCTTGTGCAGGTGGCCCAGCGCCGCATACGCGATGGCGGCGTCGAAAATCCCCGACGGCAGCATCTCCGTGCCGCCGATGACGATGCGGCGTTCGGAATCGTTCGACATTTCGCCGCCCACCATGTGGCAATGGCCCATGGCCAGGATGGCTTGACCGGGCTGGCGGCGCGCCAGCGCCAGGTCGGCCAACTGGTGGTACAGCAGCGCGATGCCGCCCAGGTAGGCGTCCTGGGTGTCGCCGGCCGGCAGCTTCGGCACGTCGCCGGGGCGCAGGAAGGGCACGGCCAGGCACCAGGCCCGCACCTGCCCATCGCTGCCGGTGAGCGGCAGCAGCAGGCGTTCCAGGTCGATCTGGCCATCGTCGCCGCGCAGCACATGGCCGATCACGTGCGTGCCATGCGCGGCAAGCAGGGGGCCGGGCGCTTCCAGCCGGCCGGCCGAATCGTGGTTGCCGGCGACGACGATCAGCTGCAGCGCGGGCAGGCGCGCGCGCGCCTGCTGCAGGAACACGTACAGCTGCTTTTGCGAGGCGGCCGACGGGTTGGCGTTGTCGAACACGTCGCCGGCGACGAGCAGCACGTCGACCTGCTCGGCGACGAGCGTGTCGAGCAGCCAGTCGAGGAAGCGCTGATGCTCGTAGCCCCTTTCAAAATTGTGCAGGGTCTGGCCCAGATGCCAGTCGGAAGTGTGCAGCAGGCGCATGGTGGGGCAAGGGTAGGGGAGGACAGGCGCCAATATAGCAGGAATGGCGCCACGCGCCAGCGGCCATCAAGTCGTCAATGCGCCGGCCCTGTAGGTATTGCGCCCATCCTGCTTGGCCTGGTACAGCAGCACGTCGGCGCGCTGCAGCAGCACGGCGGGCGAGATGTCTTCGTCGCGGTAGAAGGCCAGGCCGATGCTGGCGGAAATGCGCACGCTGATGCCATCGAGTTCGAACGGCTGCCGCATGGCGGCGACGATTTTTTCCGCCAGCACGGCCGCGTCGTCGGGCCGGGCGATCTGTTCCATGATGATGGTGAATTCGTCGCCGCCCAGGCGGGCGATGATGTCGGTGGCGCGCATGGTTTGCGTCAGGCGCTGGGCGAAGGCGCGCAGCAGGGCGTCGCCGGTGCCGTGGCCGTGCGTGTCGTTGACGGGCTTGAAGCGGTCGATATCCATGTACATGACGGCCATCAGGTGCTGCTGCTGGCGGCTGGCGTGCATGGCGTCGCTGAGTTTTTGCTGGAAGCCGGCGCGGTTCGACAGGCCGGTGAGCGCATCGACCTGGGCCAGCTTCAGCAAGCGCTGTTTTTCGCGTTTTTGCACGGTGATATCCTGGCGCATCACGTGAAAGCCCACCACCTGCAGCTTGTCTTCGCCGATCTGCGGGATGTAGATCACTTCCATGCAACGCTCGATGCCTTCCTTGTCGTCTTCTTCCTCGAAGCTCAGGGTTTCGCCCGCCAGCACGCGCTCGATATACGGCGCCACCGTGCGGTAGCGCGCCTCGCCCACCGTGTCGCGCACGCTCTTGCCCAGCGCCTGCTGGCCCGTCAGGCCGAATTCGCGCTCATAGGCGATGTTCAGGAAACGGTAGACCTGGTCGGCGTCGATGTAGGCGATCATGGCGGGCAAGGTGTCGGCGATGGTGCGCAGGCGCGCTTCGCTTTCCAGCAGCGCCACTTCCGATTCGCGCAAGGTGGTGATGTCGTCCAGGCTGCCCACATAGCCTTCGATCCGGCCGTCGATGAGGATGGGGGCGATCTTGACGGAGACCCAGACCAGCCTGCCGTCGCGCTGCAGGCAGCGCAGGGTGGACTGGATCGGGGCATGGCTGTGCGTGAGCTGTTCCAGCGCCACGTGCATCAGCGGATAATCGTCCGGATGCAGGGCGCTGGTCCAGCCGGCGCCCAGGGCGGCGGCGCGCGGCAGGCCCGTGATCGATTCGAAGGTGCGGTTGACGTAGGTGCAGCGGCGCTGGCGGTCCAGGCGCACCAGCCCGAGCGGCGAGGCGTCGTTGACGGCGGCCAGCTCGGCCTGTTTCTGGCGCAGTTCCAGTTCCTGCTGGCGGCGCAGCGAGATATCCTCGGCGATGCACAGGATATGCTCGATCTGCTGGCGCTCGTCGAACACGGGCACGGAGACGGCGCGCAGGTAGCGCAGGCTGCCGTCAGCCAGGCGCAGCGGCTTTTCCGTATGGTCGATGACGCCGCGCTCGGCCAGGATGGCGCGGTCGTCCTCGGCGTCGTGCAGGCCGAAGTCGGGCGGGAAGGCCTGGCAATCGGTCTTGCCGATGACGTCGGCGGCCAGGTGGCCGGTGATATCCTCGGCCGCCCTGTTCCACACTTCCATCTTGCCGAAGTTTTCCGGGCGCGCGCTTTTCACATAGACCAGCACGGGCAAATGGTCGATCAGCGATTGCAGGAAGCTGCGGTTGTCCTGCAGCGCCAGTTCGTCGTGCTTGCGCGCGCTGATGTCGCGCGAGGTGACGGCCACGCCGTCGGCGATCGGCACCACCTGGTGGCGCAGCCAGCGCGTGCCGCCCGAGGCCAGCGGAAGCTCGAATTCATCTTCCAGCGGCTGGCCCGTTTCCATCACCAGCACGAAGCGCTTGAAGAAGCGCTCGCCGCGCAGCAGCGGCATCAGTGGCAGCACGCGCTGGCCCAGCAGTTCGGCGCGCGGCTTGCCCAGCATGTCGGCGGCCCGTTCGTTGATGTCGGCGAAAATGAAGTCTTCCACCGGCTTGCCCGGCGCGGGACGCCAGGCTTTCAGCAGCAGCACGGCATCGAGGCTGCCCTGGTGCGCCGCGCGCAGCAGCGCCTGGGCTTCCTTGGCCTGGCGGATGCTGCGGCGCAGGCGCGCGCTCTGGCGCATCAGCAGGGCCGTGAAGGCGGCAATGAGCACGCTGGCGGCGAGCAGCGCGCCGACATAGATCAGGCGGCGGTGTTCGAAGCGGGCCAGGGCGACGGCGCGGCTCACGCCCACCACGGCCAGCAGCGGGTAGCGCGGCAGTTCGCGGTAGCTGTAGATGCGCGGCGTCGCGTCGACGGGCGGCTCGATCAGCAGTTCCTCGGGCGCATGCCGCGGCGGTCCCGGCATGCGGAAGTCGATACGGTCGCTGACGATCAATTGCTCGCCGATGCGCCCCGCCGTCAGGCCGCTGTCGCGCGCCACCAGCATCAGCGCGCCCTGTTCATCGAGGTTCAGGCGGTCGTAGTCGTCGACAAAATACGTGGGGTCGACGAGGATGACGATGGCGCCTGCAAAGCGGCCCTGCGCATCGTTCAGGCGGCGCGCCAGGCGGATGGTCCAGCGCTTGCTGCTTGCATCGAGCATGGGCGTGTCGACCAGCGCCGTATCGGCTGCATTCGCGGCCAGCGCCCTGAAAAAAGCCTGCGTTGCAAGGTTGTCCGGCAAATAGGCGTTGGCGCTGTCGAGCACATTGCCCTGCGCGTCGACGAGCGCGATCGGCAGTTCCAGCTTCGACGGCAGCACGCTGTCGAGCAGCCCCTGGCGGCGCGTGAATTCGTTGAGGCGCAGGCCGCCGTCCGTTTCCTCGTATTTCAGCTTGAACAATTGCGTGGCGTGATCGGTCTGGCGCAGGATGTAGCTGGTATGGTCGGCCAGGGTGCGCGCCAGCGACTGGCTGACGGCCACGGCGTCGCGCACGGCGCTGGCCCGCTCCTGGCCCACCTGGTACAGGACGGCCGTCCACAGCGCCAGCAGCAGGATGAGCGCGAACAGGGGCACCAGGCTGAAACGGTACAGGCGGCGGGCAAGGCGTTGCAGGGGTCTTGTTATCGCTATCACGGGCGCTTGCAGGCTATGTTCATGGAAAAGGGAGGGGCGGCGTGGCGCGCATGATAGCCGAAATCGGCCGCCTTGCGCGTCAGCGTGTTGCCGCCGCTGCCATCGTCTGTTCGCGGTCTGTCGCTGGGCTTATTTTGCGTTAAATCAAGTATTTGTGGTGCCGCGCACGCTAAAAAAAGCACGCCGGCGGCGACAGGGGCTGGCGGCGTGGCAGAAAAAGTACAATTGCGCCGCCATCCTCATTAAAATGGGCGCTTCTCCCTCCCATATCGAAAGTTGTCATGCAGAGTAAAAAGCCCGACGCGGCAAGACTGGACAAGATCGTGGCCGAAGCGCGCCGCGCCGCCGACCAGCGCGAGAGCGGCTACCGCGAGCGCTCGCTGAAGATGTATCCGTGGGTCTGCGGCCGCTGCATGCGCGAATTTACGCGCGCCAACGTGCAGCAACTGACGGTGCACCACCGCGACCACAATCACGACAACAATCCGCCCGACGGCAGCAACTGGGAACTGCTGTGCCTGTATTGCCACGACAATGAACACTCGCGCTATCTGGAAGCGGACCGTGGCGCCGGCCTGCTGTCGGCCGAGGTGGCGCCCGCCACGCACAATCCCTTCGCCGCGCTCGCTGGCCTGATCAAGAAAAAGGACTGAGCGGGCCGCGCCGCTTCCCCATGCGCATCTTGCTGACCGAAGACGACCCGCAGCTGGGCCGCGCCACGCAGATCGGCCTGGAGCAGGGCGGCTATGCCGTCGACTGGGTCACCAGCGCGGAACAGGCGCACACGGCCGTGCGCCTGCACGACTATGGCTGCATCCTGCTCGACCTGGGCTTGCCGGGGCAGGACGGCATGCAGGCGCTGGCCGCGCTGCGCGACTATGGCTACAGCGGGGCCGTGCTGGTCGTCACGGCGCGCGACACGGTGGGCGAGCGCATCGCCGGCCTCGACGCGGGCGCCGACGACTTTTTAGTGAAACCGTTCGACCTCGACGAGCTGGCCGCGCGCATCCGCAGCGCCTGCCGCCGCGCCGCCGGCCGCTTGCGCGAACAGCTCGTGCATGGCGACCTGGTGCTCGATATCGCGCACCGGCACCTGACGCAACGGGGCATGCCCGTGATGCTGACGGAGAAGGAATTTCGCATCCTGCAACTGCTGCTGGAACACGACGGCCGGGTGCTGAGCCGGGAACAGCTGGAGAAAAACCTGTACGGCTGGGGTGATGAAGTGGAAAGCAATGCCGTGCAAGTGCATATCCACCACCTGCGCAAGAAGCTGGGGCGGGACGTGATACGCACCGTGCATGCGATCGGCTATTGCATCGACAGGCCCAAAGCGGCTTGACGAAGGCGGCCCGCAGGCCGCCCGTTCGATCAGAAATCGACGGTCGCCGACAGCCACAGGCGGCGGCCGTCCAGGCTGTTGACATAGCGGTTGGCGTAGGTCAGCGCCGGACCCGCGCCTGCGCGGTAAGGCTGGTAGTCGATGAAGTCCTTGTTGAGCAGGTTGTACACGGCCGCGTTGAGGGTCACGCGCTGGTTCAGCTGATAGCTGCTGCCCAGGTGCAGCATGGTATAGCCCTGGTAGTCGCCCAGCGCGGCCTTGGCGGCGCGCGTGGACGCCGAGGTGCCAGGATCGCGGAAGCGCTCGCTGCGGTATTCGGCGCGCAGCCAGCCGTTCCATGCGCGCGAGATATCCCACGAGAGGCGCGCGTTGAGGGCGTGCTTCGGCGTGTCGCTCAGGGGCTTGCCGGCGTTGCTGCCGCTCTTCTGTTCGCTCTCCGTGTAGGTGTAGTTGGCGCTGGCCGACAGGGTCTTGCCCAGCGGGAAGCGCGTGTTCAGCTCGACGCCGCGCGTGACGGCCTCGTCCACGTTGACCGATTGGCCGAACGCGTCGACGTTGGGCCAGTTGCCGAAGCTGACGCAGCCGGGACGGTTCGGCGCCGGACGGTAATCGCAATTGACGAGGCCCGTGCCCGTCGTGATCTTGTCCTTGAAGGTATTGTTGAACACGGTTCCGCTGGCGGTCCAGCCGGCCAGGTTGTCGAAGTACGCGCCGATTTCCGTCGTCGTGCTCGTTTCAGGCTTCAGGTCCGGGCTGCCGACGAGGGGGATCGTGCCCTGGCCGCCGAAACCGTTGATGCCTGGCGACAGTTGTTCCACGCGCGGCGTCTTGTAGCCCTTGCTGACGCCGCCCTTGACGGTCCAGCCTGGGGACGCGTTCCACACGGCATAGGCGCGGGGGCTGGTCTGGCCGCCGAAGATGCTGTGGTCGTCATAGCGGGCGCCGAAGGTCAGGGCGACGTTGTCCAGCACCTGCCATTCGTCTTCCAGGAACAGGGCTTTTTGCGTGAATTCGAATTTTGTCGGCGCCACGCCATCCGTCATTTCCGCCTTCCACCACTGCACGCCGACGGTGGCTATGTGTTTGCCCAAGGGCATGACCAACTTGGTGTCGAACACCTGGCTTTCCACTTCCAGGGTGCGCGCGCTGCCGGCCACGGCGCCCGGCGTGCCCGGCGGAATCGTGCGGCCCAGGGTTTCCGTCTGGTTCACCATGTAGCTGCTGTCGAGGGTGCCGAAGCCGAAGCGGCCCGTGTGCGCCACGGTCCACTGGTCGCGCTTGTATTTCTGCTCGGGGCCGTAGCCGCCCTGTACGCTCTGGGTGCCCAGTTGGCCGGTCGAACTGTCGTAGGTCTGGCGGCCCGCGTCCGCGTCGAGGGTGACGCTGTGGTAGCGGTTGGGCGTGAAGGCCAGGCGCGCGCCGAAGTTATCGATGTCCGCGCGCACGGGATTGGCGCCCATGCTGGCGGGCACTTGCGCGCCGGCCGCGTTGGGGACGCGGATGTCGGCCGCGTCGCGGCGTTGCTTGCTGCCGCGCAGGGACAGGCCCAGCAGGTCGGTGGCGATGGGGCCGCTCAGGTAGAAGCGGCCGCTTTTCACGTCGCCGAAGTCCGCTTCCTGCTGCACGGTGTAGTCGGCCGAGACGGAACCCATCCACTGCTTGCTCACCTTGCGCGTGATGATGTTGATCACGCCGCCCATGGCGTCCGAGCCGTACAGGGTCGACATGGGGCCGCGGATGATCTCGATGCGCTCGATGGCGGCCAGCGGCGGCATGAAGCTCGTCTGCGTGCCGCCGAAGCCGTTCGGCGTGACGTTGCCGGCCGCATTCTGGCGGCGTCCGTCGATCAGCACCAGGGTGTAGTCGCTGGGCATGCCGCGGATGCTGATGTTCATGCCGCCCGTCTTGTCGCCCGCCGCGCCCACGTCGATGCCTTCCACGCTTTCCAGCGCCTGCGTCAGGTTGCCGAAGCGCTCCTTCGACAGTTCATCGCGCGTCAGCACCGTGATCGAGGCGGGCGCCTGTTTGATGTCCTGCTCGAAACCGGAGGCGGAGACCACCACTTCCGGCATGCTGGCAGGCGTGCCCGTCTGGGCGTGAGCCGGCAGGCAGGACAGGGCGGCCAAGGCCAGGGCCAGGGTGGTGGGGCGCGGCAGGCGCGCGCGGCGGAAGTGCTTGGACATGCAAACTCCTGGAGAATGGATCAGTGATTGGTCTGGACTGCCTTGGTAATGGGAATCATGGAAATAATAAGAATCATTCACAATTGCGGGCATGGCTTCCCACAAAATATTTCGCCGTGGAGCATGCGCAGAAGTTCTTAAGAGATTCTTAACCAGCGCGCCAGCATGCGAACGCTGCGCCAGTCCCGCCATGCGCCTTGTCTTCGGTGACGGCCGTGTCCTCCCATGTAGCGGCAGCGGCGGCGCGCTCCGATAGCGAGAAAACGCACAAGGCGGGCGCGGAATGCGGTATCTTTCTGCTATGCACAGCCCACCCCAGTCCCTTCCTCCCGACGTCCCTCCCTTGTCGCTGGCCGCCGCGCGCGCCCTGCACCTGGCAGCGCAGGGCTTGCTACAGGCGCGGCGCAAGAAAGCCGTGAAGGCCGACGTGCTGGCCGCCATCCGCCAGATGGGCGTGCTGCAGATCGACACCATCCACGTGGTGGCGCGCAGCCCCTACCTGGTGCTGTGGAGCCGGCTGGGCGACTATCCGCAGCCGTGGCTGGAGCAGCTGCTGGCCGAGGGCGCGCTGTTCGAATACTGGGCGCATGAAGCGTGTTTCGTGCCCATCGAGGATTACGGCCTGTACCGCCACCGCATGCTGGACCCGGCCGCCATGGGCTGGAAGTATTCGGTCAAATGGATGGCCGAGCAGGGCGACGCCGTCGCTTCCGTGCTCGAACACATCCGCGCCAACGGCGCCGCGCGCTCGGCCGACTTCGAGCGCACGGATGGCCAGGCGGGCGGCTGGTGGAGCTGGAAGCCGGAAAAGCGCTCGCTCGAAGTGCTGTTTACGTCGGGCGTGCTGATGATCGCCAAGCGCCATCAGTTCCAGCGCTATTACGACCTGGCCGAACGGGTGCTGCCGGGCTGGCACGACGGCTTGCTGCCGTCCGAGGAGCAGGTGCGCCGGCGCCTGTTGCTGGCCAGCGTGAAGGCGCTGGGCCTGGCGCGGGCCGGCTGGATCAGCGACTACTTCCGCACGAAACAATCGCGCGCCAGCCTGGCGCACGATCTGCAGGCGCTGGTGGACGAGGGCGCGCTGCTGCGCTGCACGGTGGACGGCTGGGATGATGGCGTGTACGTGCATGCCGATCACGCGGACCTGGCGCGCGACGCGGCGGCCGGCAAGCTGGCGCCCACCCTGACGACGATACTCTCGCCGTTCGACCCGGTCGTCTGGGACCGGCGCCGCGCCCTGGAATTGTTCGGCTTTGACTACCGGCTCGAATGCTACACGCCGGCCGAAAAACGCCGCTATGGCTATTTCACCTTGCCGATCCTGCGCCGCGGCGCGCTGGTGGGACGGCTGGACGCCAAGGCGCACCGCGCGCAGGGGCGCTTCGAGATCAAGTCGCTGGCGCTGGAAGAGGGCGTGCGCCTCAGTGCCCGCCTGGTGCAGGACGTGGCCGGCGCCGTGCAGCGGCTGGCGCTGTGGCATGCCTGCCCCGATATCGAGATCGCGCAGGCGCGCCCGGCGCTGTTTGGCGCGCAGCTGGCCGAGGCGCTGCATGGCGGCGCCGCAGCCGCGAGGCGGGCCGCATGATGCTGCCACCGGCGCCTTCCCAGCTGCTCGACGCCAATGGCGTTCCCTGCTTTGGCCGCTACACGGGGCAGCTGGACGCCTTCGACTGGGCCGCGCTGGCGCCGCCGCACGCGCGTGGCGCCGTCTGGCGCCTGTTCCACCACAAGCGCTGGCATTACGTGGCCCTGTCCACGCCCACCCTGTTCTGCGGCGTGGCCATCGTCGACCTGGGCTGGACCAGCACGGCCTTCGCCTATGCCTTCGACCGCCACAAGGGCAAGATCGTGGCGAACTTTTCGCAGGATGGCATTCCCGGCCTGTGCGCCACGCTGGCGCCGCATGCGGGCGGCAGCAGCCGCTTCCGCTTCCTCTCGCAAGTGATTTCCATCGAGGCGCAGCCGCAGCAGCGCTACCGTTTGCGCCTCGATTGCGGCCATTTCGGCATCGATGCGGAATTCGGCCCGCCCGTGGCGCCTACCTTGCTGGCCGTGGGACCCGTGGGCGAGGGCGGCAGCGTGCATGCGACGCAAAAGTCGGGCGGCCTGCCCCTGTGGGGCAGCGTGCGCTGCGGCGCCATCGGCTACAGCTTGGACGACGGCGTGGCCAGCTTCGATTATTCGAACGGCTTGCTGGCGCGCGAGACGGAATGGCGCTGGGCCTCGGCCCACAGCCTGGACCTGGGTTTCAATCTGCAGGCCGGCTATTTCGGCGCGCATGAAAACGCGCTGTGGCTCGATGGCCAGCTGTATCCGCTGGGCCGCGCGCATGTCGACTTCAATCCCGACAACCCGCTGGCGCCGTGGCATGTGTGGACGGACGACGATCTGCTCGACCTGCACTTCAAGCCGGAAGGGGCGCGCCGCGAGGACAAGAACCTGTGGCTCGCCGCCAGCCGCTACATCCAGCCCATCGGCACGTTCAGCGGCTGGGTGCGCACCAGGGCGGACGCTCCCAAGCGCATCGTGGCGCAGCTGACGGGCGTGACGGAAAGCCACCGCTCGCGCTGGTAGGCGTATTGTTTTTTCGTGAAACGCACGACAAGGTCAAATTTTTTTGGCAACGCATCCTATACACTGGCGCATAGTCGCTCCGGCAATCCATGAGGCCAGAACATGAGTATCCGTAATCTCGACAAGCTGTTCAAGCCGGCCTCGGTGGCCCTGATCGGCGCCACGGCGCGCGAACGCAAGCTGGGCGCCATCGCCCTGTACAACCTGCTCGGAGGCGGCTACCAAGGTGACATCTGGCCCGTCAATCCCAAGTACGACGAACTGATGGGCCTGAAATGCTACCGCAAGCTGGCGCACTTGCCGAAGGCGCCGGACCTGGCCATCATCTGCACGCCGCCCGCCACCATCACGGCCCTGATCCGCGAACTGGGCACGCTGGGTACGCGCGCGGCCATCGTCATGACGTCGGGCCTGGACCCCGTGCGCGAGCAGTCGCTGCGCCTGGCCATGCTGAAGGCGGCCAAGCCGCACCTGTTGCGCATCCTGGGCCCGAACAGCATGGGGCTGCTGGTGCCGAAGCTGGGCTTGAACGCCAGCTACGCCCATGTGGGCGCGACGAGCGGCAAGATCGCCTTCGTGTCGCAGTCGGGGGCGCTGGTGTCGGGCGTGCTCGACTGGGCCAACGCGCACGGCGTGGGCTTTTCCAAGTTCATTTCGCTGGGCGCCAGCTACGACATCGATTTCGGCGACTTGCTCGACTACCTGGCTGGCGACGTCGACACGGCCGCCATCCTGCTGTACATGGAAGACATCCAGGCGGCGCGCAAATTCATGTCGGCGGCGCGCGCGGCCGCGCGCAGCAAGCCCGTCATCGTGCTGAAGGCGGGACGCGAGGCGGAAGGCGCGGCCATGGCGGCCTGGCATACGGGCGCGCTAGCCGGCTCCGACGCCGTGTACGACGCGGCCATCCGCCGCGCCGGCATGCTGCGCGTGTATTCGGCCGAAGAACTGTTCGACGCCGTGGAAACGCTCACGCACATCCGCTCGCAGCGCGGCGAGCGCCTGGCGATCCTGTGCAACGGCGGCGGCCTGGGCGTGATGGCCACCGACGCCCTCGTGGGCAGCGGCGGCAAGCTGGCCGAACTGTCGCCCGATACCGTGATCGCGCTGGAAAAGGCGCTGCCGCGGGGCTGGTCGCACGACAACCCCGTCGGCTTGCCCGGCGACGCGGCCGTGCAGCGCTATGCCGACGCCATCGTGCCGCTGCTCGACGAGCCGCAGGCGGACGCCTTGCTGCTGCTGCACGCGCCCACGGCCATGGTCTCGTCGATCGACATCGCCGAAGCCGTCACGCCGCTGATCAAGGCCACCTCGCGCACGGTGCTGTCGTGCCTGCTGGGCGGCACCACCGTGGCGCCCGCGCGCCAGGTCTTCAACCGGGCCGGCATCCCCACCTACGACACGCCGGAAAAGGCCGTGCATGGCTTCATGCAGATCGTGCAGTACCGGCGCAACCAGGAAACCCTGATGCAGGTGCCGGCGCAGCTGCCCATGTCGGCCACGCCGCGCCGCGCCAGGGTGCGCGAAATCGTCGCCGCCGCGCTGGCCGCCGGCCAGACGGTGCTGGGCGAATGCCGCTCGAAGGAAATCCTGGCCGCCTACGGCATTCCCGTCGCCACCACGCGCATGGCGGCCGACGTGGAAGAGGCGCTGGCCGTGGCGGCTGACATCGGCTACCCCGTCGCGCTGAAGATCCATTCGCCCGACATCGCCCACAAATCCGACGTGGGCGGCGTGGCGCTCGACCTCGACACGCCCGACATCCTGCGCACGGCGGCCGCCGCGATGCTCAAGCGCGTGCGCCGCATGCGTCCCGACGCGCTGATCGACGGCTTCACGGTGCAGCAGATGGCGCGCCGGCCGCAGTCGCACGAATTGATCGTCGGCGTCACCACGGACGCCGCCTTCGGTCCCGTGATCCTGGTGGGGCAGGGCGGCATCGCCGTGGAAGTGACGGCCGATCACGCCATCGGCCTGCCGCCGCTGAACCTGGTGCTGGCGCGCGACATGCTTGCGCGCACGCGCGTGTCGAAACTGCTGGCCGGCTACCGCAGCCAGCCGCCGGCCGACATCGACGCCATTTGCCATACCCTGATCCAGGTGGCCGAACTGGTGGCCGACATCGGCGAGCTGGCCGAACTCGACATCAATCCGCTGGTGGCCGATGCGGATGGCGTGATCGCCCTCGACGCGCGCATCCGCCTGCAGCCGGGCCAGAAGCGCGACCGCCTGGCCATCCGCCCGTATCCGCAGGAGCTGGAAGAGCAGGTGACGTGGATGGACCAGCCCATTCTGCTGCGTCCCATCCGCCCCGAGGACGCGCCGCAGCACATGGACCTGTTCCACGCGCTGGACCCGGACGACGTGCGCCTGCGCTTTTTTACTTCCATGCGCGAGCTGCCCGTGTCGCAGCTGGCGCGCCTGACGCAGATCGATTACGACCGCGCCATGGCCTTCATCGCCACGCACACGGGCCCGGACGGCCAGCCGGAAACCCTGGGCGTGGTGCGCGCCGTGGCCGACCCGGACAATATCCACGCCGATTTCGCCATCGCCGTGCGCTCGGCCCTGAAAGGCAAGGGCCTGGGACACATCCTGTTCGAGAAGCTGGTCGACTACTTCCGCAGCCGCGGCACGGAAGCGCTGGTGGGCGAGGCGATGGCGCGCAACAAGGGCATGCAGCGCTTGGTGAAAAGCTTCGGCGGCGAGGTCACGCCGTCGGAAGAGCCTGGCGTCGTCAACCTGCATATCGGCTTGCGCGCGCCGTAAAAGAAAGCGCGGCTGGCCAGCCGCGGGTTTGTGCAGGATCAAACCCGCCCCTGTCGGTAGTCTTTACACTTTCACTTCCAGGATGAGACATCCAGCGCGTTTTCGGGAGTGAGTGCATGCTTACTGCAACATACATATTGGTTTCCCTGTCGGTGGAACAGGCCAGCATCCGCATGAGCCTGCTGGCTTTTCAGAAGTACATGCATGTGCAGCTGCGCCAGCAGAGCCGGCTCAGCCTGGTGCAGCTGCAGTATGCGGGCGACTGGCTGAACCGGCTGTACCAGGGGGGCTACTGGCGCAAGGTGGAGATGTATCTGATCCCCGCCATCCGCCAGGCGGCGCCGCATGCGGACGGCTTGCTGGACGAGTTGAACGGCTTGAACCACGCGGCGCTGGACAGCATCAACGTCGTGCAGCAGCGCGCGGGCGCCGCCATCGACCATTCCGAAATGCAGGCCGAGCAGCTGTGCGCCGCCATCGACGCCTTTTGCGCAACCTTGCTGCTGCGCCTGGAAAAAGAAGAGCGCGAGCTGTTCGTGCTGGCGCGCAAGGTGATCGTGGGCGAAGCGTGGTTCGCCATCGCCTACCAGTTTCTCGCCCACGATGCGCGCGCGCAGGAAGCGCGCCGTGGCAAGGCGCAGGTGCTGCCCTTTGTCTTGCCCGTGCCGGATACGCCTGACGGCATCGTCGAGGCCAGCGGCAACGGGGACGCCGTGCCCGCCATGCCGCTGCCGCTGCGCGCGCAGGCTTGAAGCGGTAGCGAGCGCCCACCCTGTCAGGCAGCGCGTGCCGGGACGGCTTTTGCTCTCCTGAAGCAGGCTCTGTCATAGGAAAAGGAATCGTTTTACTCATTTGATAACTTGTTCAGTCCTGTCCGATGCAATACCCCGGGCTTTGTTATGATGGTGGTTTTGATCCACGCGAAACCCGTCATGTTCGAATTTCTCTTCAAACGTTCTGCCAGCAAGACTGCCGTACCCGATCCTGTCGTGGCAGAACAGGCCGCCGCCTCGGCGCAGAGCGCATCGCGCCGCGCCGAACAGGTTGCGCGTGCCCATGCCGTGGTGGGCGACGAAGCCGCCGCCGTTGAATTCATCCTGTCGAGCGAATTTGCCGATGCCCGTTTGATCGCCGCTGAACACGTCCACGCCTTGCCTTTGCTGGAAAAAGTCCACCACGCCATGCGCAACACGGACCGCCGCGTTGCCAAGCTGATGCAAGGCCGCATCGACCTGATCCGTCATCACGCTGCCGAGACGCAGCGCGCCCAGGCCAGCATCGATACGGCCCAGCGCCTGTTGAACGATGAAAAGCTGAGCCCGAACCAGGTCGCGGAGCTGGACCGCCAATGGCAAGTCATCAAGGCCACGCCCGGGCTGGCGACGGCCTTCACCGCCGCGCGCGCCGCGCTGGCCGCCCGCCTGGAAGCGCAAGTAGTGCTGCAGCGCGCCGTGATCGACGCCGTCGTCGCCGCGCGCGCGCTGGCCAGCAATGGCCAGTCCGCCGGGGAGCTGGCGCAGGCGCTGGCCAGCCTGGACGCTGACCATGCGCGGCATGCGCAATCGCCCGAGCGCGCGTCTTTGCCGAAACACCTGGAAAACGATTTCATCCAGGCGCGCGAGCAGGCGCAGTCCGCCTTGCAAGCGCTGCAGCAACACCAGGCCGTGTTCGACGCGCGCCAGGCCGCGCTGACCGAATGGCAGGCGCAGGACGCCGCCACCTTGGACGTGGATGTCTTGAAGCGCGCGTGGCAAGCCCTGCCGCGCCTGCCCGAATCGAGTTTGTCCGACAGCTTGCAGCAGCAATTCGCGGCCCTGCTGGCCAGCGCGCCGGCACCCGTGCAGGCGGCGGAAACAGCGGCCGCACCGGCCCCTACTGCACCTGCAGCTGTACCTGCGCCGCGCAAGCCGCGCCAGGAGCACGCGCCCGTGTCGAAAGAAGCGACCGAGCAGTTCGTCAAGACGCTCGACGCCATGGAAGCGGCCCTGCAGGAAGGATTGCTGCACGTGGCGTCCGAGCACGACAAGACCTTGCGCGATAACAAGCACGGCCGTTTGACGCCGGCGCAAGCGGACCGCCTGGCCCATGTGCGCGCGCAATTCAAGCAACTGGCCGATTGGGCGCGCTGGGGCGGCAACGTGTCGCGCGAGGAACTGGTCAAGGCGGGCGAGGAATTGCCGGCGCAGCAACTGCCGATGGCCGAGCTGGCCAAGAAAGTGGGCAGCCTGCGCGAGCGCTGGAAGTCGCTCGATACCTTGTCCGGCCCGGCGCCCAAATCCCTGTGGGAGCGTTTCGATGCGGCCTGCAGCGTGGCGTATGCGCCGGCGGCCCAGCATTTCAAGCAGCTGGCCGAAGAGCGCCACGGCAATGCGGCCAAGGCCCAGGAGCTGATCGCGGAAACGGCGGCCCTGGCCGCCGAAGAGAGTACCGACTGGAAACACGTCGCCTCCGCCTCGCAGCGCTTGCGCCAGGCGTGGACGCGCCTGGGCACCATCGACCGCAAGGAAAAGAAGCGCCTGGACGCCGAATTCGGCGCCGCGCTGGACGCCCTGTCGAAGCCGCTGGACACGCAGCGCCAGATCGAGACGGCGCGCCGCGAACAATTGATCGTCGAAGTGGGCTTGCTCAAGCCATCCGAGCGCAACACCGTCGACATGCTCAAAGCCTTGCAGGATAAATGGCAGGAACTGGCGAAAGCCTTGCCGCTGGAGCGCCGCGCGGAACAGGCGCTGTGGCAGCGCTTCCGCGCCGCCTGCGACGATATCTTTGCCAAGCGCAAGGAAACGGCCCATGCGGCCGACCACGAGCGCCGCGAACACCTGCATGCGCGCGAAGCGCTGTGCGCCGCGCTGGAAACGGCCGTCGTGCCCGAGGGCGACGACAAGGCCCGCACCGCCTTCATCCATCACTTGCTGCGCGACACGCGCGCCGCCTGGAACGCCACCGGTCCCGTGCCGCGCGCCAGCGAAGCGAAGATCGACCAGCGCTACCAGGCGGCTGTCGCCGGCGTGCAAGCGCAGGCGGACGCCATCGCCGAGCGCGCGGGCGCGGCCCAGGCCAACGCCTTGCGCGACAAGCTGCGCCTGGCGCAGGCGCTGGAAACGGCCCTCATCGACGGCGATGCCAGCACGGATGCGGCCGCCTGGTCCGAGCGCTGGAGCGCCTTGCCGCCGCTCGACACCCAGTACGAACGCAGCCTGCAGCAGCGCTTTGCCGCCGCCCAGGCCGCGCTGGGCGAGGGCGCTGGCGCCTACGTGCGGCAATTGCAGGCCAACCAGGAGCGCTTGCTCGATGAAGTCTTGCGTCTTGAAATCGTCGCCGGCGTCGACAGCGGCGCCGAATTTGCCCGCGACCGCTTGAAAATGCAGGTGGAAGTGTTGCAATCGTCGCTCAAGTCCGGCCACAAGCCGCTCACGCAAGTGTCGCAGCTGATGCAGTTGTGCGCGATTGCCGCCGCCACCGACGCGCGCACGGCCAGCCGCATCGAAACGTTGCTGCGCCGCATCGGAGGCCACGCCAAATGAACACTTCCGTCCGTGTCCAGCACGCTGATTTTGACTTGAGTCAAGAAATTGCACAATTGCGTGCAGGCAACCCCAAGGTGGGCGCCGTGGTCGGCTTCGTCGGCACGGTGCGCGACATGAACGAGGGCCTGGACGTGGCCGCCATGGAGCTCGAGCACTATCCGGGCATGACGGAAAAGTCGATTGAAGCCATCGTCGAGCAGGCGCGGGGCCGCTGGCCCCTGTCCGGCGCGCTGGTGATCCACCGCGTGGGTCCCCTGCTGCCGCAGGAGCAGATCGTGCTGGTGGCGGTCTCGGCCGCGCACCGGGGCGAGGCCTTCGCCGCCTGCGAGTTCATCATCGACTACCTGAAGACGGAAGCGCCATTCTGGAAGAAGGAAGACACGCCGGAAGGGGCGCGCTGGGTCGATGCGCGCGACAGCGACGAGACGGCCCTGGACAAGTGGACGGCAAAAGCAAGCCGCGTTTGAATCGTACGCGCCGCGCACGGTAGCAATGCCCAAGTGCATCGATTCCTTGCATTGTGTATCCTTGAAAAGCACTGCCTCACCCCAATTTGGTTAACAACTAATTAACCGGGAGCGCTTTTCATGCGACAAGACAAACTCACTACCAAGTTACAGGAAGCCCTGGCCGACGCACAAAGTCTGGCCGTGGGCAACGACAACCCCTATATCGAACCAGTCCACCTGCTGACGGCCCTGTTGAACCAGGACGACGGCGGCGCCCGCTCGCTGCTGCAGCGGGCCGGCGTCAACGTGGGCGGCCTGTCCAAGGCCCTGGGCGCGTCCCTCGAACGCTTGCCGAAAGTCTCCGGCACGGGCGGCGACGTGCAGGTCAGCCGCGAATTCGTGGCCCTGCTGAACCTGGCCGACAAGGAATCGCAAAAGGCGGGCGACCAGTTCGTGTCCAGCGAAATGGTCTTGCTGGCCATGACGGACGACAAGTCCGACTGCGGCAAGCTGGCGCGCGAAAACGGCCTGACCCGCAAGGCATTGGAAGCGGCCATCGACGCCGTGCGCGGTGGCAACAAGGTGGACTCGCAAGAGGCCGAAGGCCAGCGCGAAGCCCTGAAAAAATACACGCTGGACCTGACGGAACGGGCGCGCAAGGGCAAGCTCGACCCTGTAATCGGCCGCGACGATGAAATCCGCCGCACCATCCAGATCCTGCAGCGCCGCAGCAAGAACAATCCCGTGCTGATCGGCGAACCGGGCGTGGGCAAGACGGCCATCGTCGAAGGCCTGGCGCAGCGCATCGTCAATGGCGAAGTGCCCGAGTCCTTGAAGGGCAAGCGCGTCCTGTCGCTGGACATGGCCGCCTTGCTGGCCGGCGCGAAATTCCGCGGCGAGTTCGAGGAGCGCCTGAAATCCGTGCTGAAGGAACTGGCCATGGATGAGGGGCAAACCATCGTCTTCATCGACGAGATGCACACCATGGTGGGCGCGGGCAAGGCCGAAGGCGCGATGGACGCCGGCAATATGCTCAAACCGGCGCTGGCGCGCGGCGAGCTGCACTGCGTGGGCGCGACCACGCTCGACGAGTACCGCAAGTACATCGAGAAGGATGCGGCGCTGGAACGCCGTTTCCAGAAAGTGCTCGTCGACGAGCCGACCGTGGAGGCGACGATCGCCATCCTGCGCGGCTTGCAGGATAAATACGCGCTGCACCACAAGGTGGAAATCACGGACGCGGCCATCATCGCCGCCGCCGAGTTGTCGCACCGCTACATCACGGACCGTTTCCTGCCCGACAAGGCGATCGACCTGATCGATGAAGCGGCGGCGAAGATCAAGATCGAGATCGACTCGAAGCCGGAAGTGATGGACAAGCTGGAACGCCGTCTGATCCAGCTCAAGATCGAGCGCGAAGCCGTCAAGAAGGAAAAGGACGAGGCGTCGTTGCGCCGCCTGGCCCTGATCGACGAGGAAATCGTCAAGTTGCAGCGCGAATATAATGACTTCGAGGAAATCCTGAAGGCGGAAAAAGCCGTGGTGCAGGGCAGCACGCACATCAAGGAAGAGATCGAGAACGTCAAGCTGCAGATGGAGCAGGCCACGCGCGAGAGCAACTGGCAAAAAGTGTCGGAGCTGCAGTACGGCAAGCTGCCGCAGCTGGAAGCCCAGCTCAAGCAGGCTGACAGCGGCATGCCGAAGGTCGATCCCGACCAGCCGAAGCTGCTGCGCACGGAAGTGGGCGCCGAGGAAATCGCCGAAGTGGTGTCGCGCGCGACGGGCATACCCGTGTCGCGCATGATGCAGGGCGAGCGCGACAAGCTGCTGCACATCGAAGAGAAGCTGCATGAGCGCGTCGTCGGCCAGGATGAAGCGATCACGGCCGTGGCTGACGCCATCCGCCGCTCGCGCGCCGGCCTCTCCGACCCGAATCGTCCGTATGGATCCTTCATGTTCCTGGGGCCGACGGGCGTGGGCAAGACCGAGCTGAGCAAGGCGTTGGCGACTTTCTTGTTCGATACGGAGGAATCGATGATCCGCATCGACATGAGCGAGTTCATGGAGAAGCATTCCGTGGCCCGTTTGATCGGCGCGCCACCCGGCTATGTGGGCTACGACGAGGGCGGCTACCTGACGGAAGCCGTGCGCCGCAAGCCGTACAGCGTGATCCTGCTCGACGAAGTGGAAAAGGCGCATGCCGACGTCTTCAACGTGTTGCTGCAAGTGCTCGACGATGGACGCATGACGGACGGCCAGGGCCGCACGGTGGACTTCAAGAATACCGTCATCATCATGACCTCGAACCTGGGCTCGCACAAGATCCAGGCCATGGAGAGCGATGATCCCGGTGTCGTGAAGCTGGCCGTGATGGCCGAGGTGCGTTCGCACTTCCGTCCCGAGTTCGTCAACCGTATCGACGAAATCGTCGTGTTCCACGGCCTCGACGAGAAAAACATCGGCGCGATCGCGAAGATCCAGCTGAAGATACTCGAAGAACGCCTGGCGCGCATGGACATGCAGCTGAGCTTGACGGACGCGGCCTTGCAGCAGATCGCCGAAGCGGGCTACGACCCGGTGTATGGGGCGCGTCCGCTGAAACGGGCGATCCAGCAGCAGATCGAAAATCCGCTGTCGAAGCTGATCCTGGAAGGCAGGTTCGGCCCGAAAGACGAGATCCGCATCGACGCCCAGAACGGCAACTTGGTGTTTACGGGGGCGCAAGTGGGGCTGGACAAGGTGTAATGTTGACCCCAGCGGCGAAAGGCTGGGGTCGGACCCTCAGGGTCCGACCCCGGT
>NZ_JAFLJN010000022.1:0-6312 GCF_018682595.1 Janthinobacterium sp. JC611 | reverse complement strand
GCGCGCCGGCCTGGCGCCGACCCCGTATGACGTCCTGCGCCCCACGGCCTCGGCCGGCGCGCGCGGCATGATAGGCGCGTCGTATGGCGTGCAACCTGGCGAAAGCGGTTACGAAGCCCTGAAGGACGGCTTCCTGAACAATTACGAAGCGGCGCTGGCCGTGGAAAGCCGTTTGTTCGACGGCATCCCCGCCCTGCTGGAAGGCTTGAGCGCCCTGGGCCTGGCCTGGGGCGTGGTCACCAACAAGGCCGCCCGCTTCACCGAGCCGCTGGTCGGCCAGATCGGCCTGGGCGCCGCCGGCTGCGTGATCTCGGGCGACACCATGCCCCACCCGAAACCGCACCCCGCCCCCTTGCTGGAAGCGGCGCGCCGCCTGGAGCTGACGCCGCAAGACTGCTGGTACGTGGGCGACGACCTGCGCGACATCCAGGCCGGCCGCGCCGCCGGCATGCGCACGGTGGCCTGCGCCTGGGGCTACTGCGGCCCCGTCGAGCCGCAGCACTGGAACGCCGACCACCTGCTGGACACGCCGCAGGCGTTGCTCGAGCTGGTCAGCGCGGTGGTGAAGGCGGCGCAGGCGCGGCAGCTGGCGGCATGAATCATCGGCGGCCGCTTGATCTCGCACGCCAGCAAGCGAATGCATCATGCAAGAGTGGGCGGATTGCGCTACAATGAAGGTTCTGTGGGGACGACCTGGTTTCGACGTGGGTTGCAAAGCAGCGCAGGGCATACCGAGGGCTGGTTACCTCGTAAATACACCCAGAAAAAACTTAACTGCAAACGATAACTCGTACGCACTGGCAGCTTAATCGCTGTTAGCTCTAGAACACCTCGCCCCTGGGGTGGGCCGTCAAAAGCTCTAGAGTCATTTACAGGGACTCGTCGTATGCTGGGTTACTTAGCGTCCGACTAAATAATAGGTAACTCGCTTGCCCATAACGTGCACATCCGTGCTGGCTGAGTTAAATTAAATGATAGTGCTAAGTATGTAGAACTGTCTGTGGAGTGCTTGCGGACGCGGGTTCGATTCCCGCCGTCTCCACCACTGAATAAATAAAAGGGCTTCCCCGTTTTGGCGGGGAGGCCCTTTTTATTTATTCCATGCATGCAGAGCGCGAGCGTCGAATCCGCGTCCGGTACGGGCGCGGGGGTTTTGCGGGGTTTCGGCGAGCGCAGCTCGGTGCCGCAAAACCGGGTTGCGCTTGCAAGCGCAACCCTCTCCGATTCGTCTGACCAGGTTTTGCGCCGCAGGCGGTTTTCCTAACGACAACATCACCTGCTCAGGCCGTGTACGAATGCCGGACCTGACCCTCGCCCCGAGGTGGCCTTAACAGCTGGCACTGGCGTTTACAAGCCTCAAAATAAAAATACCGTCCAGTCTTAATTGAACGGCATTACCCACTTATGGGGCTTTTTATTTATTGCAAAATTCTATGATTTAGCAGGCTCAGGTTCTTGTTCAGGACTATTTTCACCTTCCAACAAATCATTTAAATCGAGTCCTTTAGCAACATCCATTGCATTTTCCTCAACTTTCTTCTCAGCGCGTTCAGCTAAAATTTTACTAATCCTCCCCAAACCCGGTATTTTTGACAACGCCTCCATAGAATCAGTGAGCTTTTTACTGTTTTCCAACACGGAGAGCAGTGGATGATCGCTCTTATTATAATCGGTAATGAGTTTTCCTGGATTTTCTGCGCTTACATGCAACAGGTTAAACAGCAACTGCGTGCGCAACTCTTCCTTGATGCTAACATCTGCTTTAAGCGTTTCTATCTGAGTTGATATTCCAGAGAACGTTTTACCTAATACTTCTTTATGTGTATATTCTTCAATAAGTCGTTTTGACAGATTAATTTTCTTGTTCAAAGAAATAGCAATCCAAACTGCAGGCAAGTATAGTGGCAAAATGGCAATCAATAGATTTGGGGTGTCTTGTATTACTTTGATAATTCCAATTTTTTCCCAGAACAGAAGGTACACATCAACAGCAAAAGGAATAGCTGAAATGAAAATCATATTTCGAATTGCGGTTTGAAATTTTTCTTCAGACTTTACGAGAGATTCCGTTTCATCATCTTTCTTTTTTGCGTAGGCCGCACTCAAGCCAGCAGCCATTGCCCCTGGAAGGAGATCTTTAAGTTGTGTATCAATTTCTACAATACGGTTTTTGGAATTTGAAACAAGAGTTTCAAAGTTCTCCGTATGCTTTGAAAGTTGTTGATCGTGACTTGATTTTATTGAATCAATGATATCTTGGATTCCCCCATCCAAATTTTCAATTTTCGAATCAATTTCCATGTAGGATTTTTCAAGTTTATCCTTTATGCCATCCACATGAACATTGGCACCATCTACTACGATTTCTTTTCCTAGTATCTTATCTCTCAGATCATCAATTTCACCCTTTTTTGATGCAGAATGAGACAAAAGATCACCAATTTTAGAGGATAGATCGCTAGCACTATTAAGCAATTCTTCTACTTTTTCAACAGCTTCAGGCAACACTTCGCTCTTTTTCAGTGCGTCATTAATTACTTCAATATTTGAATGAATGTTCGATTTTGCAGAATCCACTTCGGATTTCACTTCAAGCATTCCATCAAATAGTTCTGTTGTTTTTTCAATAGAGGAATGCAATTCTTTGTTTGAATTAACAATTCTTTCACATTCAGCAGTGATTTTATCAACCTCTGCCTTTGCGACAATGCTAATTTGCTGCAACCCTTCAAGTTCTGACTTAAACTGTAACTCTAGCTCTATTACTCGCTCTTCCGCTTCAACTGCACTCGCAGCAGAATTTTTTGCAGTTTCTTCCGAGTCTGTAACCTTTAAATCAATATCATTTCTCAGAATATCTATGTCATTCTTGATACCAACTATTTCGTTCTTAATGCCAACTAATTCATTTCTTAAAACTGTTTTTAGTGATTCTAAATCACTTGTTTTTGCATAATTTCCAGTACCAAAGAAATCCATCATATTTATCAACTCCCCTAATTTATTACTATTTTTCTACGTAGAGATGCACATTTTCGAAGCCCCCCTCCTGTCCGTTCACGTTAACACGTCCGCAAAGGATGTGGTGGGACCACTGCGAACTCCGGTTCGCTAGAGCTGTCGGTGCCTAGGTTCGGTCACTGATTTATCATCAAGTTGCTCTGATGAATCATGGCAAACTATACACTCTCGGACCACTTTGCAGGTGCTTCACTTTGGTGGTTCACTCGAAACCATCGCATAGAAAAAATCGAGCAGAGTCAAGGGCTTACGAGGTTCTTGGGTTCAACGATCAACTCCCGCCGTCTCCACCACTGAATAAATAAAAGGGCTTCCCCG
Organism: Janthinobacterium sp. JC611; assembly: GCF_018682595.1. Lineage (NCBI taxonomy): Bacteria > Pseudomonadati > Pseudomonadota > Betaproteobacteria > Burkholderiales > Oxalobacteraceae > Janthinobacterium > Janthinobacterium sp. JC611. The sequence continues at coordinate 2,973 of NZ_JAFLJN010000022.1, read as the reverse complement.
TTTTGGCGGGGAGGCCCTTTTATTTATTCCATGCATGCAGAGCGCGGGCGTCGCATCCGCGTCCGGTACGGGCGCGGGGGTTTTGCGGGACTTCGGCGAGCGCAGCTCGGCGCCGCAAAAACCGGGTTGCGCTTGCAAGCGCAACCCTCTCCGATTCGTCTGACTAGGTTTGGCGCCGCAGGTGGTTTTTCCTAACGGCAACATCAACTGCTCAGGCCGTGTACGAATGGCGGACCTGGCCCTCGCCCTTTAGCCGGTAAAATCATACGCAAAGGTGGCCCGGCAAGCCACGCCGGCGACGAGAAAAATAGCAAGCAAGACTACAAACACGGCCAGCGAGCCATATTCAGCAAAGACAAGACTATCCAAGTAACCAAACAGAAGGGCCAGCTAATCTGCGCTATCTCAAGGCATTGGCAGAAAAACCCAAACCATGAAAATTGCTCGCCTGCTTTCCTCCAGTTTCCTCGTGCTAGCCGTAGCCCTCGTCGCCTATGGTCTTTTCGGCTTCTCCCGTTTTACCTGGTACACGGGACCATACTATGATGAACGCATGATCCTGTTCGACCACGGCTTCTATCCCTTTGTGTGGGGTATCGCGCTGCTGCTGATGGGGCAAATCGCCCGCTTGCACCATCGTCGGCCGGCCATGCTGCTCGCCGCGGGTGCCGCACTGATGCTCCTTCTCTGGAAACGAGCAACCGTGCCCGATGCCGTCTCCAATCAGCAACTTTTCCCTGACCCTGATTTACTGGCGGGACTGATTGTGACCGCTGTCGTGGTCATCGTTTTGGCGCTGATAGACCGCCCCGTCGAACAAGCGATCCGCAAAGCTCTTGCTCGTACCCGGTGACCGGCCGCCCCCACTACTCCCCGCACACCGCCCCCCCCACCGCTCCACCAATACTCAATCCCGTCGACAAATCAAAACCAAAATCACAACGATAGCCATCTTTCGGGCGGTGTCGGCACAGCAGCATGTCACGATTGCGAATGCGTATGTGCGGATCGGGGCAGCCATCGCGCATATCCGGCCCGATGGCTTCAAACATGTCTTTGGCAGCGGCTCCCGTCAAACGAAACGCGACTTTGGTATCGCCCGCAACCGGGGCCACGGCATCGTCGAGATATGCGCCATAAATCGCGTACGCCCCTGAGAAATCCTTCTGCACGAATTCCCATACGGCCCGGGCCTGGTGCGCCAACAGCAAACACAGTAGCGCGACGCCTGGCAGGCAGGCGCGCCTCAGCATACGGAGCCGCCGATGCTGCGCCCGGTCAGCAGATCAAAACCGAAGTCGCAATGGTGGCCGTCACGGGGATGATAGGAACAGCTTACTTCCGCCCGCTGGCGCAGGCGATATTCGCCATCCACGCCGCAGGCATTGCGCAAGTCCGGACCCATCGCATCAAATAGCTGTTTCGCCGCCTTGCCATTGATCCAGAATGCGATGCGTTTGTCTTTCCTGGTTGGCGGCTGCGGGTCGCTCAAGCTTCCGCCATAGATGGCATAGCGGCCTTTGAATGGCTGGTAAGAAAACAACCACTTGGGAGCGGATTGGGCCATGGCCATAGCAACAACAAGGAGTAGAGAAACAGCGAGAAGGCGTTTCATGTCATCCGGCCCGCTACTTAATCGTGACGTGAAAATGATCGTCGTGCCGTATGAGTGGTCTTATCCGGGGGATGCTGGGATCATTAAAATAAATAAGCTGGACAAAGCTGAATTCAAAGAATATACGGATGAGCTGCGCCGTTGCATCGCGATCATATTGCGTGTCAAACCTTGTCACCGCTCTCTCCATTTTATCTTTGCGAAACAAGCGGACGTCAACGTCTTTTCCGCTTCGATGGCTCGCATGGTCACGGTAAATAGCCCCATCAGCCAGGCTGATATTTCCAAGACCAATTTTCCGGCTATCGATACCTTGCCATTGATGCTCGACCAAAAACAGTAGCGAAAGCAACTTGGGATGGGCATATTGTCCGGCGCCATTCGGCGGTGTGCCATAGGTGTAATATCCCGCGCCTTCCGGTCTTTGCGGAAGATTAAAGTAGCCGCGTGCATCCTTTGGCTGCAATTCCAGCATGCGTGCTCCTGAAGGTAAAATCCCAGCGCTCGGTTCAAACCATGAAACAAATAGTGCTCCCTGCACATCTCGATGCAGATGTTACGCACCGACGTACCAGGCAGGAATCCTCGCACGCTCGCAAAGATATCCGCACGCTCGACAATTTTTGCCGCAATGCATTCCCGAAGCATTGCGAAGGATCAAATTTCTGTACGTTAATGGAATGATCTCCAGTCGAAGCTACGGCGTTGAGCCAGCGCAAGGTCGCACGCGCCACATCAGGTTGCCGAAGGAGACTTTTCCTTCGCTGTCCTCCACCACTGAATAAATAAAAGGGCTTCCCCGTTTTGGCGGGGAGGCCCTTTTTATTTCCATGCATGCAGAGCACGAGCATCGAATCCGCGTCCGGTACGGGCGCGGGGGTTTTGCGGGGGACGAGCACTGCTCGTCCGATAGCCGCAAAACCGGTTGCGCTTGCAAGCGCCCTCCTCTCCGATTCTTCTGGCTAGGCTTTTCGGACGTGTAAGAAATTCTGTGTGTGCGGGGCCGGGTTTTAGTGAATCGCGTTTGTGAAGCGTTCGCCAAACATGATGGCAAACTGATTGGCCGCCAGCTTCCAAGTCCGCTGCGGCATCTTCCAATCTTTTTCGATATTGCGCAAGGCCAGGAACAGCAGCTTGCTCGCCGCCTCATCGCTGGGAAAATGACCACGATTCTTGACGATCTTGCGCAGGCGCATATGCAAGCTCTCGATGGCGTTCGTAGTGTATATGATGGTGCGTACCTCCGGCGGGTAGGCAAAGAATGGGATCACCTGCTGCCACTGGCGCCGCCACATGGCCGCCACCGTCGGGAATTTCTTGCCCCACGGCCCCGCCGCAAACTCCTCCAGCGCCGCCGC